>CAZIQY010000016.1:0-45875 GCA_964541605.1 uncultured Syntrophaceae bacterium
GGGGCCGAGGATACGTTGAATATCGCTCATCCACAACATTTGACAATATCTCAAATTTATGAATAAGGCTGTTAACCAAGTTATTGGATTGTTATCTTTATCTCAGGGATATGCCTAAGATGCCTGGATTCCGTGACTATCTCAGATATGCCAATAAATGTATAATGGCGGCAGAGGACGCTATACAGCAACAAGAAGATGCTGAATGGCTTCTTATTCCTGCGATAATTCTCGCATGGTCAGCAATGGAGTCCTTTGTAAATAATCGATGTGATGATTTAAAATCTTTGCCCGTGGATATGTTTGAATTGCATGAAAGAGCGCTTCTATTAGAAAAGCGGTTACGTTTTGTAGATAGCGGCGTCAATATCGGCAAATTTGATCTGGAAGGCAACGAATATCAAGCCTTGGAAAATAAGATATTTTTTCTGCTATCAAAGATGGGATCTAAAGATGCAAGCGATCTAAAAGGTGGTGCACTATGGAATCGTTTTCAAGCTTTCAAGGATGTCAGAAATGGTCTAATACATCCAAGGAAAGATAAAGAAATAAAGTTAGAAATAAAAAACGTAATTGATTTTATTGAAACTGCGAAAGAATTAATTCAAGTTATTTCAGAAAGAATCTGGAAAACGAGATTGGATTTATAGTGATTTATAGCAATGAGTACAATAGACCACGAACAGAGTAACTGATAGGCTATTTCTTTCAAACCATAATTCACAACATCAAGATTATTCAAAGTCGTTTGTTTGTAAGTGTAAGTCTGTCAAGGTTTAATCCATCAGATTACCAACTCAAAAGTACGCATGAACCGGATGAACCGAAAAAAGTGATATGTTAATAGAAAACCATGAAATGGTGATGTAGGAAGCATATAACGAATCCAACAGTGCCTTAAAGACATGTCCCTAAAACTTATTCAGCAATACCACCACAAGGTGCAGGAAATCGTGCAGTACGGCGGTTCAAAAAATGAAACCGCCATACGTCCAGCCTTTCAGAAACTCCTTGAGCAGTATTGCGCGGATAAGAAACTCGAACTGATCCCGGAACTGGAATACAAGACTCCCTTTGGCACAACTGTTAATCCAGACGGTACACTGAAAGATGCTTTGCGCCAGGATTGGGGATACTGGGAAAGCAAAGACAAGTACGATTCACTTGATGAAGAAATCCAGAAGAAACTTGCCAAGGGTTATCCTACCACCAATATTCTTTTTGAAGACAGCCAGACCGCTGTGCTCATTCAGAATGGAAGGGAAGTGTGTCGGGCTTCTTTTGATGATGATACATCCCTGCATGGACTGATAACAGCCTTCGTAAACTATGAGCCCAAAGAGGTTCAGACGTTTCGGGAGGCTATCGAAAAATTCAAAGAGGATCTTCCTGACCTGATTATTAAACTTCGCCAGCTCATTGAAGATCAGGCGGCAAGTAACGCCGCTTTTGCCCGGGCGCGGGAAGAGTTTCTTGAGCTGTGCCGGGAGTCCATCAATCCCCATATCGTCATGGCCGACATCCGGGAAATGATCATCCAGCACGTGCTGACAGAAGACATCTTCATTACTATATTCAACGAATCCCAGTTTCATCGGGAAAACAACATCGCCAGATCGCTTATGGGGGTCATTGAAACCTTTTTCAAGGGTGCCGTCCGCAAAAGCATCCTGGGCAAGATCGATCCATACATCCACGTAATAAAAGCCGCTGCCGCCGGTATTGCCGATCATCATGAAAAACAGCGTTTTCTCAAGGTCGTTTATGAAAACTTTTACCGAGCCTACAATCCCGCAGCAGCGGACCGCCTGGGTATCATCTACACCCCTAACGAGATTGTGCGCTTCATGGTGGAGTCGGCAGATTATCTTGTTCATAAGCATTTCGGACGGCTTCTGGGAGACAAGGATGTTGAGATTCTTGACCCGGCCACAGGAACAGGCACCTTTATCACGGAGATAATCGAACATCTTCCTGAAAACCGTTTGCCCTATAAATACGAAAATGAAATCCACTGCAACGAGGTGGCTATTCTGCCCTATTATATCGCCAACCTGAATATCGAATATACATACAGCCAGAAGATGGGACAGTATGCAGAATTTAAGAACATCTGTTTCGTTGATACACTCGACAATCTCAGCTTCGACTACAAATCACAGTCCGGCAAACAGGGCGGTTTCGGATTTATCAGCCTGACCGCAGAGAACCTGGAGCGGATCAGACGCCAGAACAAACGCAGAATCTCGGTTATCATCGGCAACCCGCCTTATAATGCGAACCAGCTCAATGAAAATGAGAACAACAAGAACCGTGAATATCCAGGTGTCGATAAACGCATCAAGGACACCTACGTTGCGGAAAGCACCGCTCAGAAAACCAAGCTCTACGATATGTATGCCCGCTTTATCCGCTGGGCGAGCGACCGTCTGGACAAGAACGGCGTCCTCGCGTTTATCACCAACCGCTCTCTCGTAGACGCCCGGACCTATGACGGCTTCCGCAAGGTCGTGGCCGGCGAATTCAGCGATATTTATGTGGTGGACCTCGGCGGCGACATACGGAAAAATCCTAAACTTTCCGGACCGAAACATAACGTCTTTGCCATTCAGACGGGCGTGGCCGTTTCCTTTTTTGTGAGAAACGAGAAGGAAAAGAATCGCCCCTGTCATATCTTTTATACACGTCGTCCGGAGATGGAGACGGCGCGCGAAAAACTGCATTTCCTGGCAACGACAAATTTCGAGGAATTACCCTTTGACCACATCCAGCCGGACAAGCATTACAATTGGATTAACCTTGTGGAAACTGAATGGGATGATCTGCTGCCGGCAGCGTCAAAGGAAGTGAAGTTAGCCAAAGGGAAGAGAGATGAAAAGGCGATATTCAAACTCTTTTCGTTAGGTGTTATTACAGCAAGGGATGAGTGGGTATACGATAAGAAGAAGGAGCACCTTGAGAAGAAGATGAGGTTTCTTGTCGAGGTTTACAACAGTGAGGCGGAAAGGCTAGCTGGCAAAGTATCGCGCGGCGAAATTGCGGATCACGTCGATTACGCCATCAAGTGGACCCGTGCTGTTAAGAATGACCTGACGAAAGGGAAGTTATACGCTTTTCAGAATCATTGCATGTCCGACTGTCTGTATCGACCCTTCATCAGAAAGAAACTGTATTTCAGCCATGAACTCAACGAGATGCAATATCAGCTTCCCATGATCTTTCCGAACCAGCAAAGCGAAAACGTTGTTATTGCAGTGAATGTCGGCAACAAACCTTTCAATGTTTTGGCTTCAAAATGTTTGGTGGATTACCATTTCAACGGCGATTCCCAATGCCTTCCCCTTTATCGTTACAGTAAGGACGGTAAACGAGGCGATAACATCACCGACTGGGCATTGAAGCAGTTCCAGAGTCATTACCAGGACAAGGCGATCACACGCCCGGATATTTTTCATTACGTCTACGCCGTGCTCCACGATCCCGTCTATCGAGAGAAGTACCGCCTCAATCTCAAACGGGAATTCCCCCGCATCCCTTTTTACGACGATTTCCGGAAATGGGCGGCCTGGGGCGGGAGGCTGCTGGCGCTGCACATCGGGTACGAAAAGGTCGACACTTATCCCCTGAAGCGGATAGACAGAAAACCTGAGCCAGATAAACCGCCTGTGATCGTCAGGTCCATCCTCAAGGCCGACAAGGCGGCTAAAGCCATTCAACTGGACACCATAACGACCCTACAGGGCGTTCCACCTGCCGCCTGGGAGTATCAGCTCGGCAACCGCTCTGCCATCGAATGGGTCCTCGAATACCACAAGGAACGTAAGCCCAAAGATCCGACGATCCGTGAAAAGTTTGACAATTACCGCTTTGCCGATTACAAGGAACAGGTCATCGATCTACTGCAACGGGTCTGCACGGTCAGTGTCGAAACGATGAAGGTCGTCAATGCGATGAATGCGGAAACTGAAGTATTATAAATGGATAAGAAGTGATTTCTTGATATAGAACGTTCGCGAGGAAGATAATGAGAATTAAGTTCATGGGGGCTGCCCGGACAGTGACCGGGTCGTGTTTTATCCTGGAGGCGAACGGTCACCGTTTCGCTGTTGATTGCGGCATGCATCAGGGAAATGCGGAGATCGAAAAGCGAAACTGGGATGTCGATATTTACGGGCCGAGTGCAATAGAATTCTTCCTCATCACCCACGCCCACATCGACCATTCCGGTCTTCTTCCCCGTCTGGTTCACGAGGGTTTCCGCGGGCCGGTTTACGCCACCCGGCCGACCGTGGATTTGCTGAAGATCCTGCTTCTGGACAGCGCCCATATCCAGGAGATGGAAGCACAGTGGAAGAGCAGGAAGCGCCTGCGCTACGGGGAAAAAAATATCAGGCCCCTGTACACGAAGAGGGATGCCGAAGCTGCGTTTCCCCTGCTCAAGGCCGTTTCGTACGATGAGATATTTGAACCCCTGCCGGGCATTAAGGTCAATTTCAGGGACGCGGGCCACATTCTGGGCGCATCGTTGATTGAAATCCGGATGGAAGAAAACGGCCAGCCTGTCAAACTGGTGTTTTCGGGAGACATCGGCCGTCCCGCCCAGTTGCTTATGGAAGACCCGAGCGTTGTGGATGCGGCAGATTTTCTTTTCCTGGAATCGACATACGGCAACCGGAACCACAAGGATGAGGACGACAGTCTCAACGAACTGGCGGAGGCCATCGCGTACAGTTACGGCAACAAGGAAAAGGTCATCATTCCCGCTTTTGCCGTGGAGCGGACGCAGGAGATGATGTATTCCCTGTATCTGCTGTCAAAGGATGGAAGGCTTCCTCCCGATATGCCCGTTTACCTGGACAGTCCTCTGGCCATCCAGGCGACGGAAATATTTCGCCGCCACACGGCCTATCTTGATGAAGAGACCAGGCAACTGATAAACAAAGGGGAAGATCCCCTGTACCTTCCCCAGATGCATTTTACATCCACCACGGAGGAGTCCATGGCCATCAACACCCAATCGGGCCCGGCCATCGTGATTTCCGCGAGCGGCATGGCCAATGCAGGAAGGATCAAACATCACCTGCGTCATAACCTGTGGCGTGAAGGGGCCAGTATCGTGTTCGTCGGGTTTCAGGCGCAGGGGACAACGGGTCGCAAGATTGTGGACGGTGCACAAAAAGTGCGTCTCTTTGGCGAGGATGTCGCCGTAAAAGCTAAGCTGTTCACCATCAACGGGTTTTCCGCTCACGCCGGTCAAGGCCAGCTTCTGGAGTGGCTGGGCCATTTTCAGACAAAGGATATGCAGGTTTTCCTTGTCCATGGCGAGTTTCCCGCCCAGCAGGTCCTCGCGGATTTGATCAGGGAACGCTTTGGTTTTAAGGTGCTGATTCCCGAATATCTTGAGGAAAGCACCCTGAAAACGGGAGAGGTTGTCAGGCGTGTGGAGTATCCGGAAAAAGCCGCCCCGTGCATAGACTGGGGGTACATCCTTGAGGATCTGGACGCCAAGCTGGCGCAGATCAAGGCCCGGAGGATGCAAATGGAGTCCAAACCGTGGGTTGAACAGACGGAAATCAGGGACAGGCTTCTCGATCTTAACCGCAGTTTGATGGAAATCAACTCTGAAATTTGATGATTTTTATCGCCGCCGGTCTATTCGGCAAGCCGGTATTGAAATCTGGCGATGATGTTCAGTTGCGACAGATCAAATTCAGGAGGAAAGGGGTCATAAGGGGCTGCGGCTCTCACCACGTCGATGGTTCCCTGGTCGAGAAATATTGACCCCGACGAGGTCACGATACCGCTTGCCACAATGACACCGCTTCTGTTGATGGAAAATTTAACAACCGTGATTCCTTCTTCCTCTTTTTCAAAGGCGCTTTTAGGATATTTCCAGATGTTTTCGATCTTCTGTTTTATTTTTTTAAGGTACGGTGTGTATCTGGCATCGATACTGCCGAGGTCAACAGTGTCTTCCCTGGTGCTCCTGTGCTGTCCGGTATTTTCTTTAACGATTGGCGGCGCCGGTTTGGTTTCTTCCTTCCCCTCGTGATTTTGGTTCATATCTCCCGGAAGCTCCTTTAAATGAATCGTCAGGACGTCTTCCCGGGGACTTTTCCCCTGCATGTTAATGAAGCCGGTCAGGGACAACATTACAACATGGCTTGCAAGAGATATCAAAATGGACAGAATCACAACCTGCTTTGACGGCATGCCGGGCATTCCTTTCGTGTCTTGAATCATATGTCAATGTGATAGAAAAAATCAATCATGAAACCTTGCGGGTTTATGGTATGACAAATCCCGTGTTTACCCTGGCGAATTTGCTTGACAAAAGAGAGGGGATTTTATTTGTATTCGGAAATACCGGGAGTGTTTACGGATGACGGACATGGATGAAAAAATGATTCTCCTTGCTCTCGAGGAGGCAGCGCTTTCTTTTAGTGAAGGAGAGGTTCCTGTCGGCGCTGTCATTACTCTCGGGGGGAAGGTTCTCGCGAAAGCGCATAACCGTTCCATTGCCATGAATGATCCCTCCGCCCATGCGGAGATTCTGGCTATCCGCAGTGCCGCGGAAAGGACAGGCAATTATCGCCTGCCCGAAACATCACTGTATGTGACGCTGGAACCCTGCATCATGTGTGCCGGCGCCATCATACAGGCGAGGATCGGGAGGGTTGTTTTCGGCACCGACGACGCCAAAGCGGGAGGCATCGTTTCCCTTTACAAGATCCTGAGCGATAAGAGATTGAATCATAACGTGGCTGTTCGCGGCGGTGTTTGCAGGGAAGCGTGTGCTGAAATATTGAGTAGATTTTTTCGCCAAAAGAGGGTAGTATCCTCCCCTTCTTAACTTTGAGGAGGAACGGAAAAGTCATCATTCTGCGGAGAGATACCGAAGTGGTCGTAACGGGATCGACTCGAAATCGATTTGAGGGCCAAAAGCTCTCACGGGGGTTCGAATCCCCCTCTCTCCGCCAGTTATGGAAAAGAGAACAGTGAATAGTGAACGGTAAATAGTGAAAGATCTTTTTTAAAACTGTTCACTTGAAAAGAGGGAGAGATGCCCGAGAGGCTGAAGGGGCACGATTGGAAATCGTGTGTGCGCCCACAAAGGTGTACCGGGGGTTCGAATCCCCCTCTCTCCGCCATGAAAATGGTGAATAGGGAATAAATAAAGGAGTAGGGGACAGGGATCGGAAATATTCAATAAAATCTTTTTCCGACCTCTATTGCCTGACCCCTGAGATTCTGATAGCCGGGTCCCGTGCAACGGAGGGTTGTGAACCCCGTCAGGTCCGGAAGGAAGCAGCGGTAGCAATGACCGACGTGTGCTGCGGGGAAACCTGGCTATCTCTAATTTTAAAAGCTTTTTTTCACAGGAGCAAAGTTTGGAATATCTTGTTCTGGCCAGAAAATGGAGGCCCCAAACCTTTGAAGACGTGGTTGGGCAGGACCACGTGGTGAAGACTCTCAGGAATGCGATTCTTCACGATCGTGTCGCCCATGCTTTTACCTTCAGCGGGCCGCGGGGAATAGGGAAAACGTCCGTTGCCAGAATCCTTGCCAAGGCGCTGAACTGTGAAAAAGGACCGTCTCAGACGCCGTGTAACGTGTGCGTCAATTGCAAGGAGATCACGGATGGAATATCCATGGATGTCCGGGAGATTGACGGGGCGTCAAACAGAGGGATCGATGAAATCAGAGAACTCAGGGAGAACGTGAAGTTTTCTCCCATATCCTCCCGCTTCAAGCTTTATATCATCGACGAAGTACACATGTTGACAAGAGAGGCTTTTAACGCCCTTCTGAAGACCCTGGAGGAACCGCCCTCCCATGTCATTTTTGTTTTTGCCACGACGGAAATACACAAAATACCGGCAACCATCCTCTCCCGGTGCCAGTGTTTCGAATTCAGAAGGGTATCCATTCAGCAGATAAGGGACAGGCTGAAGTACATCGCCGAAAGAGAGGGAATTCACATCGGTGAAGGCGCCCTGAGGTGGATAGCCGAGGCGGGCGATGGGAGCATGAGAGATGCCCAGAGCATCTTTGACCAGGTCATCTCCTATACGGGTTCGGAGATTCAGGATCGTGATGTGGAGGAACTGCTAAGCCTGACGGACAGACGTTTTCTTTTCAGGCTCTCGGAAGGCGTGTTCGCAAGAGACGCCGCCAAATGTCTCGGTATCATCGAAGAGGGATATTACGCCGGCCTGGACATGAAGTATTTCTATCAGCTTCTGATACGTCATTTCAGGAACCTGCTTCTCATTAAAATTGTGGGCAAAGATCGGGAACTTCTGGATCTGGGAGATGATGAGGTCGCCGTTCTGAAGGAGCAGACGGAGGGTGTTTCGACAGAGACGCTTCAGCGCCTTTTGGACATTCTCATGGCGGAAGAAGAAAATATGAGAAAAAGTCAGAACCCACGGATAAATCTTGAGGCTGTTGCTGTCCGCATGGCCTATCTCGAACCGGTGCTGCCGATCGGCGACATTCTGGAAAAGATGGTGGGAATCGAGAAAAAGCTTGCCTCCGCAGAGACGGTTCGTTACGGGGCCGCGTATGGTGTGAAAGAGACATATGACAGGACGCCGGAAGGAAAAGAAGTCCCCCTGCCGGAAAAGATTCATGATCAGACCCGGACGGTGACAGCAGACGAAGCACATGGAAGGTACGGCTCAAACGGAAAAACAGGAGCCGGGGCGCTCTGGGAAGATTACAAATCCTATGTCAAAAAGCAAAGTTCACCGCTGTGGTCCAAGATTGAACCGGGAAAATTTCTGGGTTATGAAAATAACTGTCTTAGAATCGGCTTCAGCAGGGACTATATCTTCCTCGATGACATCAACGAGAAATCTCAGAAAGATCGTCTGACGGAAATATCGAAATCTTTCTTCGGAGAAGACATGACGGTCAGGATCGAATCCCTCGAAGCGGACACGGAAAACGGCTTGCGTCAGTCGCCTGAAGGAGCCGCTAACAACAGAATCAATGAGGTCAAGAGAGACGCCCTCAACCATCCGCTTCTGCAGAAGGTCCTGGATGTTTTTGACGGTGCCGTTGTTCAGGAAGTCATTGCCAGGGTGAATCATAAATAACGAGACGTTGAAAAATAAGTTCCGCTCCGCTCAGAATCTTTTTCAAAAAAATCTTCGTTTTGCCTCACGGAACCCATTTTTCAAAAGTTTCATAACATGTTTTATTACATATGATCGGGAGGTTGGTCCATTGACACAAAATTTTGGAAATATCATGAAACAGGCCAAGAAAATTCAGGAGAAAATCGCGCAAATGCAGGCGGAACTCGAAACAAAGACCGTGGAAGCTTCGGCCGGAGGGGGTATGGTCGCTGTCGTTGTGAACGGGAAATTTGAAATCCTGTCGCTTAAGGTTGACAAGGAGGTTGTCAATCCGGAGGATGTGGAAATGCTACAGGATCTGATCATTGCGGCGGTGAATGAAGGCGTTCGGAAAGCGCAGGAAATGACTGCATCGGAGATGTCGAAAATTACCGGCGGTTTTAACATCCCGGGCATGATGTGAGGACCTTTAGTGATGACAGGTTATGCCCTTCCAATAAAACGCCTGATAAAGGAACTTGGCAAATTCCCAGGCATTGGTGAAAAAACAGCGACCAGATTGGCCACGTTTATCCTGCGGGCATCTGAAGAAGATGCCAGTAGGCTTGCCGAATGTATTCTCGATGTGAAGCAAAAGATCCGGCTCTGCTCCGTATGTTTCAATCTGACAGAGGGAGATCTCTGCGACATATGCGCCGATACATCGAGGGACAGAGAGGTCATCTGTGTCGTCGAAGAACCCGATTCTCTCATTGCCATTGAGGATAGCGGATGTTTCGGCGGCACCTATCATGTCCTTCACGGAACCCTGTCTCCTCTTGACGGAGTCGGCCCTGAACATTTGAGAATCCAGGAATTTTTGAACAGGATTGCCCATGACCACATCAAGGAAATCATTGTGGCTACCAATCCGGATGTGCAGGGCGAGGCGACGGCTCTTCTCATTAACAAATCGGTCAGGGAATTGGGTGTCAAGGTGACCCGTATCGCCCTTGGCGTGCCCGTGGGCGGGAATCTGAAATACATGGACAGGATGACGCTGAAGAAGTCTCTTGAATTTCGCCGGGGAATTTAAGAGAAACTGTATCATGCGGGAAAATTTTTCAAAAAAATGCTTGACAGCGGAGTAATTTTGTAATAGGTAGCCGAACATCGTTTTTAGAGGTTTTGAACATCCTAAACCTTTCTACATCAATCCATTCTGGGAGATTTTCCAATGATAGAAGTGAGATGGCATGGAAGAGGTGGTCAGGGAGCGGTCACATCCGTTGAATTGCTCGCGCTGGCTGCCATCGAAGAGGGGAAGTATGCTCAGGGGTTTCCAAGCTTCGGTCCTGAGAGACGAGGGGCGCCGGTTGCAGCATTTAACCGGGTTGACGATCATCATGTAAAGATTAGATCTCAGATCTACAATCCGGATGTGGTGGTTGTCCTTGACGAGAGTCTCATGGCCATGGTGAATGTCGTTGACGGTCTGAAACCTGATGGCGTACTCATTGTGAACACGGCAAAATCAATCAAAGAAATCGCGGAGATGACGAAATTTAAAGGGAGGATCGCCACGGTCGATGGGTCGTCTATTGCATGGAAGGAACTTGGCGTTCCGATTACGAACACGACCATGCTGGGGGCGCTGATCAAGTGCACGAAAGTGGTGAAACTTGAGTCGGTGAAAGGCCCGGTGGACCACAGGTTCGGCAGGATCGCCAACAAGAACCTGGCGGCCATGAAGCGGGCATACGACGAAGTCAAGACAAATTAAACTAAGATGTGAACGAGTTGAGGTATCATATGACAGAGAAAAAGTGGCCAGAAACCTGGCAAGATACAAATCCGGGGCTCATGATATTCAAACCTGCAAGCTCACGGTCATATCTGACCGGAGGCTGGAGGGCTCAGAAGCCAATCTGGGATAATACGAAATGCATCAAGTGCGGTGTCTGCTATTTGTTCTGTCCGGAAGCGTGCATCACCGAAGACGCGGAAGGATTCTTTACGGCAGATCTGAACTACTGCAAGGGCTGCGGCATTTGCTACCACGAATGCTGGCCGCGGGCCATAAAAATGGTAGAGGATTGAGGAGGGATAGGTCATGTCAAAAAGAATTGGAATGGAAATAGCTATGGCCGCGGCGGAAGCGGTTGCGTTATGCAGACCCGATGTGATTGCCGCTTATCCCATCACCCCCAACACACATATTCCCGAACACCTTGCCGATATCGTTGCCGACGGGCATCTTGATTGCGAATATATCGCTGTGGAATCCGAGCACTCGGCGCTGAGCGCCTGTACAGGTGCATCGGCGGCGGGCGCCCGCGTCTTTACGGCGACAAGCTCCCAGGGACTGCTTTATATGTATGAAGTCGTTCCGGTCGTGCCTTCCATGAGGCTTCCTGTGGTCATGTGCCTTGGCAACAGGGCCATATCGGGGCCGATCAATATCTGGAACGATCACAGCGATTACATGTGCGTGAGGGATCTGGGATGGATAGCCATGTTCGCGTCAAACGGCCAGGAAACCATCGATATGTGCGTCCAGGCCTTCAAGATCGCCGAGCATGCCGATGTCATGCTGCCGATCCTTATCAACCTGGATGGTTTTCAGTTGACACACGTGGTGGAGGCGATGATGATGCCG
Organism: uncultured Syntrophaceae bacterium; assembly: GCA_964541605.1. GTDB lineage: Bacteria > Desulfobacterota > Syntrophia > Syntrophales > UBA2185 > CAZIQY01. The sequence goes on from CAZIQY010000016.1 coordinate 11,725, forward strand.
AGCCAGGAGGAAGTGGACAAGTTCCTTCCGCCCCGCAAACCCTATGCCGCCATTCATCCGGACAATGTCGTATCCATGGGAACCCTAGGGCTTCCGGATATCTATAACGAGGCGAAAAAAGCCAATGACGAGGCCCTCATCAACTCCAAGAAGGTTATCCTCGATGTGTGGAAAGAATGGGAGAAGATGTTCGGCCGGAAGTATGAACCCATCATGTCCTACAAGGCGAAAGACGCCGATGTGCTCATGCTCACCATGGGCTCCATGGGAGAGACGGCGCAGGTCGCCATCGATGAGTTGCGAAAAGAAGGGTTCAAGGCCGGCCTGTTAGACCTGAAACTTTACAGACCCTTCCCCGCGGATGAATTGAAAAAGGCATTGAAAGGGATCAAGAATCTGATTGTGATAGACCGGGCAGTCATGTCCGGCGGTGCGGCAGCGCCTGTCTGTGCCGAGGTAAAATCCGTCATGTACGACGAGCCCGCCCGTCCGGTGATTACGAACGACATCATCGGTCTCGGCGGTCGCGACGTACGGGTCGAAGACTTTAAGAAGATCTTCAAGAAGGCAGCCAAGGCTAAACCCGAAAGAGCATATGAAATTTATGGAGTGAGGGGATAATCATGAAGGGTATTATAGAAAATTTCGATTTGTTTGCCCCAAAGCTGGTTGATAAAGAGGAATATTACGCTTCAGGACATCGCGCCTGCCAGGGCTGCGGTGAGGCGCTGGCCATCCGCCTGATGGCGAAGGCTTTGGGTAAAGATACGGTGGTAACCAATGCGACGGGATGCATGGAGGTTACGGCTACCCCCTATCCGACGACGGCGTGGAAGCTTCCGTGGGTGCACGTGGCGTTTCCAAATTCCGCGTCCGTGGGATCGGGTGTTGAGGCCGCTTTGAAATCCCTCCGCAGGAAGGGAAAAATTGCGGACAGGGATGTCAAGGTGGTTTCCATCGGAGGCGACGGAGGCTCCTTCGACATCGGTTTCCAGGCCATTTCGGGAGCCATGGAGCGGGGTCACAACCAGATCTATATCGTCTACGACAATGAAGCCTACATGAACACGGGTATTCAGCGTTCCGGCGCAACGCCCTACGGGGCCTCGACGACGACGAGACCCGCAGGCAAGGCAAGCGTCGGAAACACGACGTGGAAGAAGAACATGGCGGAAATCATGGTGGCCCACAAGGTGCCCTATGTGGCCACGGCCTGTCACAGTTATCCTTTTGACTTCATGAACAAGGTCAAAAAGGCAAGAAAAGTGAACGGCCCTGCCTTTATTCACTGTCTGGCCGTCTGCCCGACAGGATGGCGGTGTCCGCCGGATGCGTGCATCAAGATGGGACGTTTGGCTGTGGAGACCGGCGTATTCCCGATTTACGAAGTGGAGGACGGGAAATACAAAATGACCATCGAGATGCCCAAAAAGCTCCGGCCCATTGAAGATTATCTGAAGCCTCAGGGACGGTTCAGGCATCTGAAGCCCGAAGAAATTGAGATTTTCAAGGGGATGGCAATGCTTGAATACAACAAAGTGTTGGAGAGGGTTAAGCATTCAAAATCCTGGTCGGATATGAAAAGCTAAGGTGTTAATTATACGGGATAAGGTGATTGAAGCATGAAGACAATGAAGACCATAGAAAAAACGGTTAAGGACATCATCAAGAAATACGATGGCGACAAGACGGCTATGATCGCCATCCTTCAGGATGTCCAGGAAGAATTGAGATACTTGCCAAAAGAAGCTCTGTCCTTGATCAGTAAGAAGATGGAGGTGCCCCTCACCAGGATTTATGAGATTGCAACGTTTTACAACGCATTCAGCCTTAAACCTCGGGGCAAGTACCTTGTTGAGATATGCTTAGGAACGGCATGCCACGTTCAGGGCGGAGCCAATCTTCTGGACAGGCTGGAGCGGGATCTGGCGATACCAAGCGGGGAAACGACGCCGGACAATATGTTTACCCTTGCAGAGGTCAGGTGCCTCGGTTGTTGCAGTCTGGCTCCCGTCGTACGGATAGGCGCTGATGTTCATCCTTACTTAACTCAGGACGGAATTCCGAAGATTTTGAGAAATTACAAATAATAGGGGTGGTAAAGTGAGTAAGATCAATACGCTTGAAGATTTAAACAAGGCAGCGAAGAGAGGGCTGGAAGCTATCATCCCGTCAAAGACGAAAATCGTGGTGGGGGTGGGGACTAGCGGAATTGCCTCGGGGGCACAGCAGGTGTACGATGCCCTGGCGGGAGAAATAAAAAAACGGAAGCTGGACATCATCCTGAGCAAGACGGGAGCCATGGGGATGGATTGCATAGAGCCCTTGGTTGATGTTCTGCAGCCGAACAAACCGCGTCTGGCATACAGCAAAATGACCGCCAAGAAGGTACCGGAAGTCCTTGACCAGATTGTCAAGGGCGCTGTTGACGGCATCAAACCCGCCTACAGAATGGATGAAGAGGATTTCATCTGTCTGGATGAGAAGAAGCCTTATGCAAAGGGTCCTTTATCAAAAGACCTGAAAGATATTCCGGCCATAGGGAGTGTAAATTTCTATAAAAAACAGTTGAAGTTGGCAACCCGAAACTGCGGGATGATCAATTTCGAGAGCATCGATGAGTACATCGCAAAGGGCGGTTACTTTAGCCTTTATAAGGCTCTCACCAAGATGAAACCGGACCAGATCATTGATGAGATCATTGCGTCAGGTTTGAGAGGCCGCGGGGGTGGTGGATTCCCCGCAGGCGTGAAGTGGCAGACCTGCCGGCGCACCCACGGCGACATCAAGTATGTCATCTGCAACGGTGACGAAGGCGACCCCGGCGCATACATGGACAGAAGCGTCATGGAAGGCGACCCTCACAGCGTCATCGAGGGAATGATCATTGGCGCCTATGCCATTGGCGCAAACCAGGGATTTATCTATGTCAGAAATGAGTATCCTCTGGCCGTCGCCAATCTGCAGCGGGCAATCGGTCAGGCACGGGAGTGCGGTTTCATCGGCAAGAATATTTTAGGCTCGGGCTTTGACTTCGATCTGAAGATCGGCAAGGGTGCCGGCGCGTTCGTTTGCGGTGAATCGACGGCCCTGATGACATCACTCGAAGGGAAAGCGGGAGAACCGAGAGCAAAATATATCCACACCGTAGAGCACGGTCTGTGGGACAGACCCTCTAATCTGAATAACGTGGAAACCTGGGCGAATGTGCCGGCGATTATCAGCAGGGGGGCAAAATGGTTCACCAGTATCGGCTGTAAGAACAATTCGGGAACGAAGGTCTTTTGCCTCGTGGGGAAGATCAATAATATCGGAATGGTCGAGATTCCCATGGGGATACCGCTGAAAGATATTATCTATGAGATTGGCGGTGGAATTCCCGGCGGCAAGAAATTCAAGGCCGTTCAGACCGGTGGTCCGTCCGGCGGATGCCTGCCCATTGAGCTGATCGATATATCCGTTGATTTTGACGCCTTGCGGAATGCGGGCTCCATGATGGGTTCCGGCGGTATGATTGTCATGGATGAAACGACCTGTATGGTTGATATCGCCAGGTACTTCATTGACTTCCTCGAATTTGAATCCTGCGGCAAGTGCGTTCCCTGCCGCGAGGGGGTTCGGCGGATGAATGAAATCCTGCAGGATATTTGCGACGGCAAGGGAAAAGAAGGAGACATTGAGCTTCTGGAATCCATGTCTAAGGGACTTGTCGATGGGGCTTTGTGCGCCCTGGGCAGCACGGCTGCCAATCCGATCCTGAGCACCCTCAAGTATTTCCGGAATGAGTATATCGCTCATGTCCGGGACAAGAAGTGCCCTGCCGGTGTCTGCAAGGCTCTGATCCGCTTCAGCATCGTCAAAGATAAGTGTACAGGGTGCGGTGTATGCCTCAAGAAGTGTCCGTCTGAGTGCATAAGCGGCGAAAAGAAAAAGGTACATGTGATTGATCAGACAAAATGTATCAAATGCGGTGTCTGTAAAGAGAGCTGTAAATTTGACGCAATAATCGTAGAATGAAGGTAGGAGAAATGGTAAACTTTATCATAGATGGGAAGAAGGTAGAGGCTGAAGAGGGTGCAACCGTACTTCAGGTTGCTCGTGCGAATAACATACCGATTCCGACCCTGTGCTGTCATGAGTCAGTGTCTCCAACGGGATCTTGCCGCATGTGCGTGGTTGAAGTGAAAAAGGGCAAGCGAACGAGGATCGTGACGTCATGCCTGTATCCTGTTGATGAAGGTATCGTTGTTGATACAAATTCGGAAAGGGTGAAGAATGTCCGAAAACTCGTGATGCAACTCCTCATGGCGAGATGCCCGGAATCGGATGTGCTCCAGGACATGGCCAAGGAGTTGGGCATTGAAAAGCAACCTGCCTTTCATCCGGAAACGGATAAGGGGAAGTGCGTCCTGTGCCGTCTTTGTGTGAAGGCATGTGAAGATGTGGTAGGCGTGAGCGCCATTGGTCTGGTTGCTCGGGGGAAAAAGAAGGCCGTCGGCACCCCGTTTGCTGAGGATTCGATGGTTTGTATCGGCTGCGGAGCATGTGCGTATATATGCCCGACAGAGCATATCGTCATGGAATCCTTCGGCACTAGACGCAAGATCTGGGGGCGCACATTCAAAATGCAGGCCTGTGACAAATGCGGCAGGTATTTTGCCCCGGTCGATCAGTTGAAGTTCATCAGCCAGAAGACAGGAACGCCGATGACTGAACTTGCAACGTGTATAAGTTGCAAGTAAGGATCGGGATATTTTATTAAAAACCGGTCATCATGACGGTCATACGAACGTAAGAACCTGTTCGCAGCAAGGCTGAATTTTCTTGTTGCGGACAGAGTTTACGGAGATATAAAAAGACCCCTGTGAACGAACTGTTCATGGAGGTCTTTTTATTTTTTTGACATCTTCTTCCCTTTTATCTTATACTGACCCTACACAGCGTCAAAGGCTTTTTATTTTTTTGCCGGGAGTGTGTCTTTCATGTCCCGCCTTATACCAGCTTCCTGTCGGGAAACCTCGTCTCGTGGATGGGGAACTTCACGTGCAGGGAGCTATTCGGCTTTATGAGATTAAATGTGCATTGCAGAAAGGAGGGTTTATTATGACAGAAGGTGTTGAAAAACCCGAAGAGCTCGCTCAGAAGGATCTGGCGCGGCTTGTCGTCGATATGTTTCATCGCGTCATGGTACATCACACTCTCTGGTTTTGTCAGGTAGAATATCAGATGGGAATGAAAAAGGCCCTGGGTGTCCAGAAAGACGCATGGACAAACAGCTACGCCATTCAGATGAAACGTCTGGCAGAAATTTTCGGCTTCCAAATGGAAGACGGTATCCCGAAGATACTACTGGACATGCCCAGGGAGGTCCTCATCCGGTTGATGGGGGACATCAGTAAAAACTGGCTGGCAGGCGACGGGGTGTGGTTTCAGGCTGTTGAGAGCCAGTACGGAATATGGGATGCCAAGCGGTGTAATGATTCCTGCTGGACACGCTTTTCTCCTTTTGAAGCATGGTCTATCAAGCAGTTTCTGGGCCTGCCGGAAGAAGCGGGGATTGAAGGGTTGAAGAAAGCGTTGCAATTTCGGTTGTATGCCAGAATAAACGTTCAATCCATCATTGATGAGAAGCCGAATAGTATCGTTTTCCAGATGAATGACTGCCGGGTTCAGGCGGCAAGAAAGCGCAGAGGCCTCGAAGACTATCCATGCAAGTCTGCCGGGCTTGTCGAATACAGTTCATTTGCGGAAACTATTGACAATCGAATAAGAACGACGTGTATTGGCTGTCCACCCGATCCTCACCCTGAGGACTGGTTTTGTGCCTGGCGATTTACCCTCCCGGAATAAAAATCATCCGGTCTTATTCCGGAGCAGGACGGGGCTGATTATTGCGTTTATTTTTTACAGCTTCGGGCATTAATCTTGACACATTGGCGTCTTTTTCCTATACTGCTTTCAGCCGCTGGAGGTTCATTCGCAATCATCTGCTGTATTACGGAACACATTCTATGACTTTTAAAAAAATAATTTTATCCTTGTGTTTGCTGGCCGTATCTTTCGCTTTCCAACCGGACCTGTTTGCTGCCTCTCCGGTAAAGCTTAAAGCAAAATCCGCCATTTTGATCAATGCCGCAAACGGTAAAATCCTTTATACGAAAAAGGCAGACAGGCCGATGCAACCGGCATCCCTGACAAAAATTCTAACATTGTATCTTCTGCATGAAGCAATCAATGCGGGTAAAATCTATCCCTCAGACAGGGTTAAAATCAGCACAGATGCTTATTTCACCGGTGGATCAAGCATGTTTCTTGAAGATGGCAGTGACGTTGAACTGGAGGATTTGATCAAGGGGATTGCCGTTGTTTCCGCCAATGACGCCTCCATTGCCGTTGCCGAGTATATAGGAGGCGATGTTGCATCGTTCGTAAAAATGATGAATGCCAAGGCGCGCAAACTGGGCATGAACCACAGCCATTTTATGAATCCGAATGGCCTTCCCGCCAGGGGGCAGGTTTCGACAGCGCGTGATATTGCGAAACTCGCACGCGCCTATATTCGGGATTTTCCTGAATCTCTGAGCCTTCATGCCATGCAATCCTTTACGTACAGAAACATCACCCAGACTAACCATAATGTTCTGCTGAAGTATTATCCTGATGTCGATGGATTGAAAACCGGTTTCGTAAGGGCTGCCGGTTTTCACCTGGTTGTCACGGCCAGGAGAGATGATACGCGGCTGATAGCGGTTGTCCTGGGTGAGAAGAATCCCGGAATAAGGGCTAAGGAAGCAGAAAAACTCCTGGACCAAGGTTTCAAAACGATGAAAGTGAAAGAAAGGGCATCAAAACGGAAACTCCTTCAAGAGAAAAATGCTATAAGCTGATGTGCGAGACGGGCATGCTCCCGAATATCGTGGCCCACTCTCTTCAGGTCTGCCGGGTAGCCACCTTTCTGGTGGATCAACTGGATGCATGCGGGATGAATCTTGATCGTGACCTTGTACAGGCTTCGTCGCTTCTTCACGACATTACCAAGACACACAGCCTGACGTCGGGAGAAAATCATTCTCAAACAGGTGCAGAACTTATTAAAAGAATGGGTTATCCTGACGTGGCTTATATCATCGGTCATCACGTCATCCTGGATGAGACGGTCGTTTCGGAAGATCCCATGGAAGTCGAGATTGTAAACTACGCAGACAAGCGGGTACTCCATGACAGGGTGGTATCTTTGCAGGAGCGTATGGATTATATCCTTGAGAGGTATGCAAAACATCAGATAAACAGAGAACTCATTGCCCGGAACTGGGCGAGGGCAAAAAGGCTGGAAAAAAAATTGTTCGATTTCTTGCCATTTTTTCCCGATGATCTCGACAGCCTGTTGGGATCGAACAGCCTGTCCGAAGCAATAAAGGATTACAATTATTTCTGTTCCCGGTTTTATCATCAACCGCTTTCCGTATCAATTTCGTTTGACGAAATCCCTTCAATCGGGGTAAATTCACCAAAGTAATTTACCCTTTATATATATTTAACGTTCATCAATTAGAATGGAAGCGCCCTTTGATACAATGATTTTTCGTCTTCAAGGCGGGTCATGGGGGAAGTGGTTCCGGTCAGGAGGTGGGGTATGAAGGAAAAGGAGATGGATTATTTCGTTGCCCTGTATGATGTAGCCAGGGTCATCAATGCTTCTCTCGAACCGTCCATGGTTCTGGAGGAGATTGTACGGTGTGTTGCTCAGGCCATGCGTACCAAAGCTTGCAGCATTCGCCTTTTGGATTCACGGGAGAAAAGGCTTGTGATGGGCGCCTCTTATGGGCTTTCCGAGGGTTACATTCATAAGGGCCCGATATTGGTCGAGGAAAGCGGCCTGGATCAGAAAGCCCTCAAGGGGAAGAGCGTCTGGTTAAAGGATGTTCAAACAAGCAAATACTTCCAGTACGGAGCCAAGGCAAAGACAGAGGGGATTAAATCGGTCCTTGTTGTTCCGCTGCTTTTGGAGAAAAACGCCATCGGCGTACTGCGTGTGTATGCAGACAAAATACGTGAGTTTAATGACCGCGAGATCAAGTTTCTTGAGGCTGTAGCGAACCTGAGCGCCATTGCCCTCGATAACGCCAGGATGCATAAGACGCTGCAAACCAGCTGTGATCTTATGACGGCCCATAAATACCGTATTGACGACAATTGAGAGGAGGAAACGATGATTCGCCTTGGCATTAATGGTTTTGGCAGGATCGGGAGGCAGGTTCTTAAAGCCGTCCTGAAAAGATATCCCGAAACACTTGCTGTTGTTGCGGTCAATGATCTCTTCGACGTGGAAACGAACGCCCACCTCTTCAAATACGATACGAGTTATGGTCGATTTCCCGGAGAAGTCAGGGTCAAAAAAGAAAATTTTGTTATTGACGGTCGGTTGATCAAGAATCTCTCCTTCCGTGATCCCGCATCCATTCCCTGGGGTGATGAAGGGGTCGACATCGTCATTGAAAGCACCGGTCTTTTTGTAACCGGTCCCAAGGCATCCGCCCATCTTGAAGCAGGTGCAAAAAAGGTTATTATCTCAGCCCTCGCCAAGGAGGAAGACCTGACGATCGTCATGGGAGTGAATCACAAAAATTACAGGCCTGAGAAACACCACATTGTATCCAATGCATCCTGTACCACCAATTGTCTGGCGCCACCCGTCATGGTCATTCACAAGGCTTTTGGTATAGAAAAGGGAATGATGACGACAGTTCACTCCTATACCAACGATCAGCGCATTTTAGATCTTCCCCATAAGGATTTGCGCCGGGCCCGCGCAGCCGGTCAGAATATCATTCCGACGACTACGGGTGCGGCAAGGGCACTGTCTCTTGTGATTCCCGATCTTGCCGGTCGTTTTGACGGTTATTCCCTGCGTGTTCCTACGCCGACGGTTTCCATTATCGATTTTGTCGCTGAACTTCGCACAAAAACGACAACGGAAGCATTGCGAAATGTCCTGAAAATTGCTTCGGTAAAACAGTTGAAGGGGATCATGGCTTGTGAGGAATCCAGCCTGGTGTCCATGGACTTCAAAGGGGATGAGCATTCTTCCATTATTGATATCGAATTCACCCAGGTATTGAAGGACAACATGGCCAAAGTCGTTTCTTGGTACGACAATGAATGGGGATACTCCTGTAGGGTAGCCGACCTGGCCCAGTACATGGCGCAAAAGGGTCTGTAAAGGCGGTATGAAACGCATTCATATTCTCGTCATTGACGACGACGCAGTGGCCTGTGAGTTTTTACAGGAGGCTCTCTCGCGGGAAGGGTATGAGGTGGACACCTTCACCTCCGGGAAGGATGCCCTTAAGAAGGATCTCTCTCAGTACGACCTCCTCATGTCCGACATCCGCATGCCTGAAATAGACGGTCTACAGTTTCTGCGACATGTCAGAGAAAAATGGACGGAATTGCCCGTTATTCTGATGACCGCATACGGGTCCCTGGAAACAACGATGGAAGCCCTGCGTCTTGGCGCATGGGACTATATCAGCAAACCATTTTCTCCTGATGCCATACGCGCCATGGTGCATAAAGTTCTGGAAGTCAGGGAACTTCGTCAACGACGCATGCAAGGTCAGCCGAAACTTGTTGGAGAGCCTCAATTCATCGGATCATCAGCCGTCATGGTTGAGTTTTACAAACAGCTTGCCCGGGTTGCGGATTCATCGGCCAGTGTGCTGATTGAGGGAGAAAGCGGTACGGGTAAAGAGCTGGCGGCAAGATCGCTCCATCAGCTCAGTGCAAGAAGGGAAAAGCCGTTCAGGCCGGTTCATTGTGGCGCTATTCCGGATACCCTCCTCGAATCGGAACTTTTTGGTTACGAGAGGGGGGCATTTACCGGGGCTGATCATGTTCATGAAGGGATCCTTGAAGCCTCTGAGGGCGGTACCGTATTCCTGGATGAAATCACGGAAATGTCTACGGCGCTGCAGGGGAAACTCTTAAGGTTTATGCAGGATGGGGAAGTCCGGCGGCTCGGTGGTCACAAGGTCCGTCATGTGGCAGTCCGGGTTGTCGGAGCGGCAAACCGGATTGTTGATGAGCAAGTAAGAAAGGGCGATTTCCGGTCTGATCTCCTTTATCGCTTTGTCGTGCGTTTGCGCATGCCACCTTTGCGTGAGCATAAGGAGGACATGGCCCAACTTGTTGAGTCCCTCCTGAAGAAGCTTGGTTATCCGTCTGTACGGGTCTCCGATGAGGCGATGGAACTCTTAATGACATATGACTGGCCGGGGAATGTACGCGAGTTGCAGAATGTCCTGGAACAGACCCTGCTCCTGTCTCCTTTTCTGGTTATTCTTCCGGAGCATCTGCCGGTAAGACTTCATCTGAAGCGGGATCCGAACCTTCCTCTTCTGCCCCCCCTGGAGGAGGCAGAGCGGACGCAAATCATACAGGCACTGCAAACAACTTCCTGGAATCAGAGCCAGGCGGCCCAGCTGCTGGGTATTGACAGGAAAACGCTTAGAACCAAAATACAGCGTTATGGATTGCTCAAAGACGAACTGCCGTGAAGGTTTTCCTCTGTAGAAGCGGTGGAAACGACGGGGAAGTATAGGATGACTTGCGTTCCTTCAATGGAGTTGCTTTTGATTTCGATCTGTCCACCGTGAATCTTGACGATATCCTGTACAATTGCCAGCCCCAACCCCCGCAGGCCTTCATCGGTATGAGTACTGAAAAAGGGTTCACATACCCTTTGCATCAGTTCAGGAGGGATACCGGGGCCGTCATCCTGAATGGTGAGAGCGATCATACGGTTCTGTGGTACGGCATAGGCAGCCACGGTAATGTTTCCACCGTCAGGCATTGCCTCCAAGGCATTTTGGATCAGATTGAAAAGGGCTGTTTGAACCCGGTATCGATCCACATAAAAAAGCGGAATGTTCTCGTCCACGGTAACCATCAGTTGAATGCCTGATTTTTGCATCAACGGTTCTACAAGGGGCAAGGTTTCATTCAACAATTCGGAAACGGACATGGCTTCAAAATGAGGTTCTGGAAGGCGCGTGGCACGGCGCACATTCTGAATAACCGTGTTGAGTCTTTGCGTCTGCTGGACGATGAGTTCAAGTTTTCGGCTCACATCCGGCGGCCATTGATCATGCTCTAAAAGAAGTGTGGTCATGCCGGCGATAGAGTGAAGAGGTGTTCCCAGATCGTGCGCGAGGTTGGCTGTCAGGTACCCCAGAGCTGTAAGCTGCTGAAGCTGGTTCACCTGCTGCTGCAGCTGAACGACCTTGTGTGTTGCTTCCTGCACTCGATCCTCAAGACGACGATGAAGTTCGAGATTCCTCGCCATGACCCGCTCGATTTCATCAGCCATTAAATTGAAGTGATCCGCCAGTTGACCCCACTCATCGAGCCGGGCGATGGGAATCCGCCTCACATAATGTCCCTTCTGGAATTCGTCAATCGTATTGATGATAATGCGCAGGGGACGTCCGATAATCCACCGGTAACTCAAAAATAAAAAAAGTAAGATGACACATAAAAGTCCTATGCTGCTGAAAAGCAGCAGATGTTTTGCACGAGATAATATTTCAAATCTGGACTGGGAGAATGTGATCACACCGATGAATGTCTGGGAGTCTTTTTCCGACAGGAAAGGGTACAACAGCCCCAGTGCCGGACTACCGTCGATGATTAATTCAACGTGCTGCGCTCTGGTCTTTTCGGCGGCGGAACTAATCAGATTATCCGGCCATTCGTAAGGTGTCCGACCTGCACCGACAATATATTCGACATAGCCGTTTTCGATGGAAAAGATATCGATGCGTCCCAACCGGACATCCATCTGAACATGACCTTCCAATGTCTCGTCCAATGCGGATAAACCCTGACGCGTCGGAAAATGCTGATAGTAGGTGCTGACCGTCTCTGCGAGATCATAGAGCCGACTGATCTGCTGTTCCATAAGAATTTTGTCCAGCACTTTTATCTGGATCCATCCCCAGATCGTCATGGTTACAGCAAGACCCAGAACCGTCAAGACCATCAGACGGGTGCGGACGGTCGTGTTGGACCATTTTTGAAGAAACCTGCTTATGAAGTCTTGTAACTTTGACAAGATAAAACCCTGTACATACGGACGATACGTTTCAATGTCTCATAACAGAAAAAAATAAAATACTCAACGTTCCTTCGCGATTAAAAAAAGCATGAAAATTCAATCTCCATGCTTTCTCAGGCATCCTTCAGTTTTTTTATGACAGGGTATAATCCTATTTTTTTGAAGGTGTGGCTTCAACGGGAGCGGGCTTTATGTCCTTGGCGGGGACCGCCTTTTTCATGATCCTTTTAGCGACAACAGGGGCCACCTTCCTGGCGATGTTTTTACCTTCTTTCTTGACATAGCTGACTTTGACCTTGTCCCCTGCCTTGATGTTTTCAACAGGCTTATCCAGAGCGAATTCCATGGTTTCCACATTGCCCTTTACAGAGCGCTCAACCATCACCGTGGTATCGGAAATTTCCTTGACGATTCCCGTAAAACTGACCCTTGTTTCCTTGCGTGTTTTAATTTTAATGGGGGCTGCTTTAGCCGGTTGTGTGTTGTATGGAACGACGGAAGGCTTATCCGTAGCAAAGGCCAGCGCGCAGAAAGCGAATGCCAATCCCACAACGATCAACGTAAAACGTCTCATCCTGAATAACCTCCTTGTTCTGTTTGCCGTATATGATCCTCAGATTGAAGTTTGTTATTTCCGTAAATACCGTGTTTTCTTATTATTAGTTAAATTAAACTACTGTGCAATCTGTATACCATGAAGAAGCCAATCCGGTTTTATCGATTAACTCTATAGAATTACGGGAAATTAATCAGAAGTTGTATCTGTGAATAAAACAGATATGCATCACGAATGGAGAATTAAACCTCAGTCAATGAGGAATTTTTCATCAACATGAAAGAGTCTTCAAGGGTTTTTCATGATCACATAAAGTGCTGAAGGCATGATGTCAATAATAACGGGCAACCGGCCGGGCTGCTCGCCATCCACATCAAGAAGCACGGATTGTTCAGAATAAGCCTCGACTTTCTTCCCCGTCAGGAAGGACACTTCCCTTATCTTATGGATTTTACCGTTATACAGTTTTGGAAGATGCCGGAATACTCCTGCCAGACTCAGGTCGCCAATCACGGTGATGTGGAACAAACCATCATTGATGACAGCCTTTGGGGCAACCAGCATACCGCCACCGTGATATTGTCCGTTGGCAACCGCGACGTTCCAGATTTTTATTACCTCGTCATACCGGTCATCCACCTTGAGACGGATGGTCTTTTTCCCGTAAAGAAGGAGGGTTATCAGGGTTGACCAGATGAAAGAAATAAATGGACCGAAAGCCTTGGTGGTTCTGTTGACCCGGTCTACGACCTCCCCGCCCAGCCCGAAACTCGTGATGTTGTGGAAATATCGGGTACAGGGGGCATCATGATGGTTCCGGTACCGGAGACGTCCAAGATCTATCAAACATGGATTGCAAGTGCGAATCGTGTCAAGAGATTCTTCAATTCCACGGGGGATCGTCGCTGTTCTTACAAAATCGCAACCCGTACCGTTTGGAATAAATCCCAAAAGGGCGTCTTTCCGGATCGGTCCGTCGTAATCCATAAATCCATTGACCACTTCATTGAGAGTGCCGTCTCCACCGACACACACAATCACTTCGGCGCCATCAAGAAGATGCGACCTGGCAATGCGGGTCGCATCCCCCGGCCCCGATGTCAGGCAGGATATAAAAGGCCCTAACCGGGCCTCTGCAACGGCATGAATATGGGGCCATTCTCTGCCGGTGGAGCCGTTTCCTGACTGGGGATTGACAATAAAGACGATTTTTTTTGAAGCCAAAGGGACCTCCTGATCTGTCGTTTAAGCTTTCATTCGTCGTAAAACCCAGCAATGGATAAAGAAAAAAAGGGTCACCCCGCCACCAAGGCGGATCATTTTTTTTGCTACCGCTCTGACATCTTTCTGCCGATCCACTTTACGGTCGGCCAAATACATGCCGAGTAACCCCCGGTTGATCATGTGATGAAATTTTGCATTCGGCAGTCTCGATATGCTGAGATTTGCCTGCTTGTAAAAATGTATCAGCCTCTCCGTCATATCATCATGATTCGGGTAATAGGAGCAGAAGTTCAAATCTCCCCCGGTACGATCTTCCTCCTGATCAACCAGATAATCGAGCAAGATGTGTAATCCCTGCACCCACGGGAAGTAGGCGTCTTTAATCTGCCTTACCAGGTCATCGGAGTGGTTTTTCTGAAAAGAATGCGCGACAAGGCAGAAAATTCCAAGTGTGGAACCGGCACATGCGGCAAATTCGTACCATCTCATTTCCGGCAGATGATCCCTATGGGAGTCGAACCATTCTTTCAGACGGGGGACGCGTTCGTCGGCCCTGACATGCTTGTGGATCTGGAGGTCACAATAGTAACCGGCCAGCTCATTTAAATCAGCGGCAATGTTATTGTAGGCAGGTAAGTTGGCAAGAACCTCCTGACAGGTTTCGACAAGAGCGGACAGGTAGCCGCCGTCGTTCTGCTCCTTTCGGAGTCGATAGTATGAGGCGGGAGGTACTCCCGGTGTCAGGGCGTGTGGCATGGATTCATGCAGAGATCGGAAGTCATCCGGATCGAGGGATGTGCTGCGATCGCATAAGTTGTCCAGGTAATCGCTGATGGTCTGGTAGGCGACGATGAACCGGATCGCCTCATGGTAGTGGGGTCCTGCAAGCAACGCATATATGGCTCCTCCCTCGCAGTGAAAGGTTTTTGTTTCGATACTCATCAATGCCTGCCTCCGGAGTTCCGGATCGGGGATGCTCTCGGCACGTCGTTTCCATTCTCCCAGATAACGTTGAACATCGGGTCGAACCTGGAGCATAATCTTCGTTATCATTGTCCAGGGGGAGGTCGGATCTTTCAATGTTGGATGCTCCTTTACAGAAGTCGACGGTTCCATTGCATTATCTATTCATAGCATAAGGATTTTCTTAACTCAAGGGGCGGAGTGTTACAGATCTTACCGAATTGCCTTGACGGGTTATTTCCTTTCATGATACCGATTTCTCTCGACATTTATCAAGGGGTCTGCAGGATTGAATAACGGTATTATCCGGGAAGATGAAAAAAGACGTATCATCGTTATCGGCGCCGGAGCCAGCGGGATGATGGCGGCCGGCCGAGCGGCCGAGATGGGTACACAGGTACTCCTTCTTGAAAAAACACCCGCGCCAGGGCAAAAAATTCTCATCAGCGGCAAAACCCGCTGCAACCTGACCAATATCAAAGACATCAGTGATTTCATTGACATGTATGGCCCGAACGGCCGTTTTCTCCACAGGGCTTTTCATCGTTTTTTCCGTGAAGATCTGCTTGAATTTTTTGAGCGATACAGCGTTGAAACGAAGGTCGAACGGGGAGGGAGGATATTCCCCGTTTCTGACAACGCCGGTGACGTCGTGAGAGCGTTTAGGATGTACCTGGATAAGCTGGGTGTCAACATATATCATCATAAAAAGGCTGAAAGGATTCTGGTGAAAGATGGACATGTGACGGGTGTGCTAACGGAGAGTGAAGAGTATCCATCAAGGGCTGTGATCCTGGCAACAGGTGGTGCAACCTACCCCTCTACGGGTTCCACAGGAGATGGTTATCGCATGGCAGAATCAATCGGCCATAGCATCACGAGGCTCCGACCAGCGCTGGTACCCCTTGTTGTCAAGGAGATATCGCTTGCCAGAGCCATGCAGGGTGTCAGCCTTCGCAATGTCCGCCTGACCGCTTTCCGATGCCCCGCAGTAGCTGTTGATCCGTCTCTGACGCCTGACCGTGATTTCGGTCGCGGAATTAAAAATAAACACCCCCATGGACTTGTCGTTGAAAGTCGCATGGGAGAGATGATGATGACCCATTTCGGCATCGGCGGTCCCGTTACTTTATTAATGAGCCTGGCCATTGTGGATGCCCTCGAACAGGGACCTGTCAGTGTGTCCATAGACCTTAAGCCCGCTCTAGACAGAAACCGGCTCCGGGATCGCGTTCAAAGGGATTTTGACCGTTTCAGCAAAAGGAGATATCGTCAAATATTAAAAGAGCTTCTTCCGGAAAAGATGATCGATCCGTTCGTTTCCTTGACAGGTATCTTGCCCGATAAATGGGGAAGTCAGATCAATGGAGAAGAACGGGAAAGATTGATCAACCTGCTCAAATCCCTTCGCTTCAATATCAAACGTCCGCTCCCAATGTCATCCGCTATTGTGACCGCCGGCGGTGTATGCCTGAAGGAAATTGATCCCCGAACCCTTTCGTCAAGCTTGATTGAGGGACTTTACTTTTGTGGAGAGGTGATGGATATCGATGCCGATACGGGTGGATACAATCTGCAGGCGGCATTCTCAACAGGTTATCTGGCGGGGGAAAGTGCAGCCGATTATGTCAGAAAGTGAAATATTTCACGGAGCGTTGGTTGGGTAGAATCTACTATTTTTGTTCTTTTTTTCGTTGACATGAATAACTTTAAGTTGTACCAAACATAATATTATTGCTATTAAATGGCTGCATTTTTCATCGTCCGGTCAATCGTATGAGGCAAGAAAGCTGAGATAGTTACGAAGAAAGGAGAAATATAACATTATGAAGAAATTGATTCCATTTATGGTAATTTTCATTATAGCCGCACTCGCATCTTCAAGTTTTGGCCAGATCCGGCCGGGTGCCTATTCCATTTCTCCCTTTGTCGGAAATTACTCGTTTGAGGGAAATCAGAGCCTGGAAAGTAAGCCCTTTTATGGCCTGAGGGTCGGTTATGACTTTACAAAACGTTTAGGGGCGGAATTAGTGTTCGATCATGTTGCTACGAAATACACCGGCGCGACAAACAAAATTAACACGGATGTGTTCAATTACCGGCTTGAAGGTCTCTATCATTTTATGCCTGAGAATAAACTGGTTCCTTTCATCGCTGTAGGCGTGGGGGGTCAGAGTGTCAACTATGAGTCAGGATTACAAAATAAATCAAGGTTTGCCGCCGATTATGGATACGGAATTAAATATTTTGTGGCGGACTGGTTTGCCTTCAGGATTGACATAAGGCATGTTCTGGCTTTCGAAAGCGTTTATAACAACCTTGAATGTGCCGTTGGGTTAAGTATTCTGTTTGGAGGTACGAAACCGGCGCCTGCGGCTGTTGTAAAGGAACCTGAACCTGAGACGGCGACCATGGTAAAGGAACCGGAAGCAGCGCCTGTGATCACGGTCAAAGAAACCGAACCGGCTCCGCCGCCGCCACCGATGGAAGAGGTCAAGAAGGCACCTGAGGCCGCGACGGAAGTTGAGAAGCAGATTATTGAGAAGGGAAGAGCCACTCTGAATGTCGAATTCGATACGGGAAAAGCCATCGTAAAGCCAAAATATAATAAGGAAATTCAAAAGATTGCCGATGTCATGAAGAAGTATCCCGACCTGAATATTGTTGTTGAAGGGCATACGGACAATGTGGGGGGGAAGCAATACAATCTCAAGCTCTCCCAGAGGCGCTCAGAAGCGATCAAGAAAGTCATGGTCAAAAAATTCAAGATCAAAGCTTCCCGGATAAAGGCGAAAGGTTTTGGATTTTCCAAACCCATTGCCAGCAATTCTACAAAAGAAGGAAGACAGAAGAACAGAAGGGTCGAAGCCGCTGTAGAATATACCATCAAGAAATAGATCCGATAAAAGAGGCCATATTTCAAAGAAGAGTGACCTCTTTATGAAATCCTCCCGCAGAATACCCCGCCCTGTGGGCGGGGTAATTCACTTCGTCAATATTGACCTTCTTTAAAAGAAAAAGACCCTGCCCTATTGTTAAAGGCAGGGTCTTTTTCTTTCGATTGATTAAGTAATTTCATAATGAACCTCTTTTCGGGATGCAGGAATGACAGAGAAATCTGCCTTGAATGTCAGTATCGTTTGATTTTACTATTTGACAGAAATTTTTTGTTGGACGGTCGAGGAAATGGCCGCTTATAAAAGGGAGTGAAATATTTCACCGAGCGTCGGGTGGGGAAGGATCCACTGCTTCAGTTCTTTTTTGCCGAGGGAGTTGGCCACCGCCAGCCCCATCGGCGAGATCAGTTCGCCGGCATCGTCCCCCACAATGGTGACACCTGCCAGTCTGTCCTCGTAAAAGACGGCTTTTACGAAGCCGCTTCCTCGCAGTTCCGTTCTGGCCATGATGTTGGCGGCGTATTCGACCCTTCTGATTTCAATCTTCAAGCCCTGTTCCGAAGCCTGTTTTTCCGTGAGGCCCACACGGGCGACACCGGGATGGGAATACGCCACGGAAGGAACC
The DNA here is from genome assembly GCA_964541605.1 of uncultured Syntrophaceae bacterium. Classification (GTDB taxonomy): domain Bacteria; phylum Desulfobacterota; class Syntrophia; order Syntrophales; family UBA2185; genus CAZIQY01. Next base: position 30,105 of record CAZIQY010000016.1, read on the forward strand.
ACTTCTTCACGATAGATGATCGAACGATCCCCGTAGAGACGGCTGGCAAGAGATCTGCCCTGCTGGCTGGCCCTGTGGGCAAGCATCACGCCACCGGTAACATCCCCGACGGCATAGACCCCCTCCACATTTGTCGTCTGATATTCATTTACAATGATGCCTCCCGGCTTGTATTTGATGCCGCATCGATCCAACTCATCACGGTGCAACAGGGGTTTTCTGCCCGTGCATATGAGGGCGTAATCCGCTGTCAGGTCAAGTTGTTTAGACCCATATTTCCCTGTGAGATGCACCCCGTTCGTTGTTTTCTCCAGATGTTCTATCCGACTTGAGGTGACAATGGTGACGCCCAGGCGGGTCAGCTCCTGTGTCAGCAGAGCCGTCGCCTCTTCGTCTTCATGCGGGAGCAGCCTGTCGAGGATCTCAAGGATGGTCACGCGGACACCCAACTCGGCCAGGAATGTAGCGAACTCCACCCCGATGACACTTCCGCCGATAACGATCATTGAACCGGGCAGGGTATTTAATGCGAGGAAACTGTTTGAGGTTAAAATGCGTCCGGAGGGTGCAAGACTGGGCGGAATGAGCGGTTCTGAACCCCAGGCAATCACAATGTTTTCCGCTGTAAGTTGATTGACATCCCCTTCGGCAGTTATCCATTCCACCTCGCCCGGAGATGTCATCTTGCCCGTTCCGGATTTCAGATCGACCCCGGCTTCCCTGAGGGTTTTCTGCACGCCCAGGGCCGAAACGGCGACCATCTGTTGCTGATGCCGCTTCATCTGCGCGAAATCGAACGTTGCCTCTCCGGTCGTGATCCCCAGACGTTTCAGTTTTTTCAGATTGAAAAATTGCCTGCTGCAGGCAAGCAGGGCTTTGGTGGGGATACAGCCCCGGTGGGTGCATGTGCCGCCCCAGCCGTTCTTTTCGATGATGGCCGCCTTTGCACCGTACAGGGAGGCGTTCTCTGCGGCGGCGTGGCCGCCCGGTCCGGCGCCGATAACTATGATATCGTATGTTTCTTTATTCATGGGAAGGATCGGACATCATTTTGGCGGCATGATAGGAACTGCGAACGAGGGGGCCGGATTCCACATGTTTCAATCCCATTTCGTAAGCCATGCCCTTGATGACTTCAAACTCATCGGGTTCGTAGTATTTCATGACAGGCCAGTGGTTTCGTGTCGGCTGCTGGTACTGTCCGACGGTGATTCTTTCACATTGAACGGTTGCCAGGTCGTGAAGAAGCTCCAGAATTTTCCCCCAGTCTTCTCCCAAGCCGACCATGAACCCTGATTTGGTGATCATTGTTTCTTTGTTGTACTGACGGGCTCTCAGAAGAAGCTCCAGAGAGAGCTTATAATCTCCCCGGGGTCGAAGGACTTCGAACAGCGCCGCAACAGTTTCCATGTTGTGGTTGATGACATGCGGCCGGGCTTCCATGATACGCTCAAGGGCATCCCAGTTTCCCATTAGATCCGGGATGAGGACTTCAACTTTACATTCCGGCATTTCCGCGTACAGCGCCTCCACACATCGGGCAAAGGTTTCTGCGCCCCCGTCCGGAAGGTCATCCCGTGTGACGGATGTAATGACGATGTATTTTAGCCCCAGTTCCTTGACGGCCTGGACGAGGCGTTCAGGCTCGCTTTCGTCCACTTTTCCAGGCGTGCCATACCGGACGTTGCAATAGAGGCAGTTTCTTGTGCAGGTGTTTCCAAGAATCATAAAAGTTGCCGTTCCGGCATGAAAACATTCAGCGATATTCGGACATCGGGCTTCCTGGCAGACAGAATACAGGCGGAAATAAGACAGGATTCCCTTTACGCGCTTGAAATCGTTGCCACAGGGGAGTTTGACCTTTAGCCATTTCGGTTTTCGCATCATGTCCATAACGAAATGCACGCAACTATGTGGAGTTTTCGTCCGCTTGCGCGTCCTGCTCTTTTCCTGAGACTTTCTTTCTGGCCTTTATGATACCGGTAATACCAACCAGTATAAATAAGCTTCCAATGATCAGTTGGGGAATGGCCGTTTCGATTTTTCCGGACGGAAGGATGTGTACCAGTGCCTCCATGAGGTTTTTAATGCCGAAAAGAAGAAAAAGACCGGGTATGAAATAGGCGAACAATTGGCGAAGACCGGTTGGTATTGCAGGAAGATTCTGTTTCTGTTCCGGAGGAGGGCTTGTAACAGTTTTTCCGGAGTCCTCCACCATCGGCGTATCGACGGCACTGTCCTTGTCAAGACCGGCCAGAGCCCACATAATCCGGTCTCTTTCCCGGGGATCCTTGATCGTCCTGAGCTTTTCGATGAGTTTTTTTCTGTCCGGATTCATATATTATCCCCGGTGGGAATCGCTTCTCTGTTTACCTGATCCCTTTCCAGCAGACATCCGGTTCCCGGGCCGCCTTTACGTCATCCAGACGCCTGACGGGAGTCGTCAGCGGCGCCGACCTGACAAGATCGGGATTTCCCTTCGCTTCATGGGCGATGGCAATCATGGTATCACAGAACGCGTCCAGAGTCTCCTTGCTTTCCGTTTCATTGGGTTCGATCATGATGGCCTCGGGGACAATCATGGGGAAGTAAATCGTCGGCGGATGATAACCATAGTCCAGAAGGCGCTTGGCAATGTCGGAGGTATGCACCCCGCTTTCCTTCACCTGCCGTCTTCCGGAAAAAACGCACTCGTGCATGCAGACCCGGTCATAGGCGAGATCGTAGTAAGGCTTTAATTTTTCCTTGACGTAATTGGCATTCAGGACGGCGATTTCGCTTGCCCGCTTCAATCCGTCAGGTCCCAGAGACCGGATATAGGTGTAGGCCTTCACCATGACGTTGAAATTACCGTAAAATGCCCGTACCCGTCCGATGCTGTCGGGGCAGTTGTAGTCCCAGTCATATATGTCTTCTCTCTTTACGACACGCGGAATGGGGAGATGGGAAACGAGTTTTTCTCCGACACCGACCGGTCCACTCCCAGGACCTCCACAACCGTGAGGTGTCGAAAAGGTCTTGTGAAGATTGAGCTGAATCACGTCGAAACCCAAGTCGCCGGGTCTCGCTTTACCCATGAAGGCGTTGGCATTGGCGCCATCGCAGTAGAGAAATCCGTCCTTTGCATGAACGATTTCCGCCACCTGCTCGATATTCCGTTCGAAGAGCCCCAGGGTGTTGGGATTGGTCAGCATGAGACCGGCTGTGTCGTCAGTCATCAGCTCACGCAGATGATCGATATCCACGCCCCCTTCGCTGTTGGAACGCACTGTAACCGTCCGGTATCCGCAGAGGGCTCCGGAAGCGGGATTTGTGCCGTGGGCAGCGTCCGGGATTAAGATATGGGATCGCAGTTCCCCTTTTTTCTCGAAAAATTTCTTGATAACCATGATACCTGTAAGTTCACCGTGGGCGCCAGCCGCAGGCTGGAGGGCAAAATCGGCCATACCGAAGATTTCGCTTAAGTACTGCCGCAGTTTGTACATGAGCTGCAGCGATCCCTGGGAGAAATCCGCCGGGGCGTAAGGATGAAGTGCCGTGAATTCGGGAAGCTTTGCCACGTCTTCATTGATTTTGGGATTATACTTCATGGTACAGGAACCCAAGGGATAGAACCCCACATCGACGCCGAAATTCCGTTTTGACAACTGGGTATAGTGACGGATCAAATCCACCTCGGCCACTTCGGGCAGATCCACGTCCTCCCGGAGCAGATTCTTATCCATGATACTTCCAACGGATACCTCCGGCACATCACTTCTCGGAATAGTCGTGGCGCCGCGTCCTGGCCTACTCTTTTCAAATATCAGTTCCATATCATTTCCCTCTCTGATATCACTATTTAACTACCCATAATAATTGAAACCACCCTGTCGATATCATCTTTTGTAAGCATTTCCGTAGCGCAGAAAAGCAGACACTCTTTCAGCTCAGGGTACTCTTTGCCCAGCTCGTAGCCGCCTATAACGCCTTCGTCCTGTAATTTCTGATTGACGGTTTTCGGATCGGGGCAACGCATGACAAATTCATTGTAGATGGGGGCGGAAAATACCAATTCCCAACCTTTAAGTCCGGATAGATTTTCTTTAAGATAATGAGCTTTCTGAAAATTGAGTTCTGCCAGGTTCTTGAGATTCTTCCCCAGGCAAACCAGATACACGGCTGCGGCTAAAGCGCAGAGAGCCTCGTTGGAGCAGATATTCGAGGTGGCACGTTCGCGACGGATATGTTGTTCCCGGGTCTGAAGGGTAAGGACGAAGCCCCGTTTGCCTTCTCTGTCCACGGTTGCCCCGGCGAGCCTGCCCGGGATTTTTCTCAGGAATTTGTCCGTACTGGCAAAAATCCCCAGGTAAGGGCCTCCGTAGTTCATCGGATTGCCGAAGGCCTGGCCTTCTCCCACAACGAAGTCGGCGCCCATTGCTCCCGCCGGTTTCAGGATGCCCAGGGAGGTTGCCTCCGTGAAGCCTGAGACCAGAAGGGCTCCCTTTGCGTGTACGTCAGACTCGATTGATGCGATATCCTCGACAATGCCGAAAAAGTTGGGACTCTGAATCAGGACGGCGGCGGTCCGGTCATCCACGGCCTGAAGCAGAGCGTCACGATTTAGCCGACCGGATTTTTCATAGGGGATTTCAACAACCTCATAACCGTTTGACCAGGCATAAGTGCCGACGACCTGCCGATACTCGGGATGGATGGACCGGACAACGACAATTTTCGTCCGGTTCAAGGTCTTGGCAGCTAAAACCACTGCCTCCGCCATAGCCGAAGCGCCGTCATACATAGAGGCATTGGCAACCTGCATGCCCGTAAGCTTTGCGATCATGGTCTGGTATTCATAAATGGCCTGGAGGATTCCCTGGCTGATTTCCGCCTGATAGGGGGTGTACGCTGTGTAAAATTCTGAGCGGGAAATGACATGTCCCACCACAGCGGGGATGTAGTGATGGTAAACGCCCGCACCCATCAGAGTGATGGATGGGAGCTTGTTTTGTGAGCCGATACCCTTCATCAAGGCGGAAACGTCCTGTTCGGAAAGGGCGGAGGGCAGGTTGAGAAGGCTTTTCAGTCTGTATTTTTCAGGAATATCGGTAAAGAGGTCATCGATGGAACGGATGTCGACGGATTCCATCATCTGTCTTTGATCTTCCGGAGTGTGGGGGATATATTCCATATAATGTTCCTTTCTCCAATGATTGAGTGTTTTTTAAACTCTTGAAGAAGATAGATTCCTGCCGGAGTTTATCCCTTAATGTTTATCTTCCCTGATCATTTCATCGTAGCCGGCGTTGTCCATGAGGTTCATCAGTTCGCCGGGATCATCCATTTTAAGTTTCGCGATCCAGCCTTCACCGAAAGCATCCTGATTGACCAGTTCCGGGTGCGCCTCCAGAACAGAATTGACTTCTAAAACCTCACCGCTTACCGGTGAATAAACGTCGGATACGGATTTAACGGATTCCACAACAGCCAAAGGCTGCATCTGTTTTACCTTTTTTCCGACCGGGGGGAGTTCCACAAAAACAATATCGGTCAACAACTCCTGAGCGTGATCCGTTATCCCCATGGTGATCGTTCCATTTCCATTGTCTTTTGCCCACTCATGTTCTTTTGTGTACCTTCTGTCTGCCGGATTTGGTTTAGACATGTTCCCTCCCTATTTTCCTCGTTTGTAAAATGGCAGCTTGACAATCCGGGCTTTTGCATGGTGATCCCGGATCCGGATAAAAATCTCCGTGCCTGGTTCGCTGTACGAGACCGGCACAAAAGCCAGTCCGATCGCCTTTTCCAGAGTGGGTGTGAATGTCCCCGATGTGACCTCTCCCACCTCATTCGCATCTACAAAAACTTTATACCCGTGTCGGGCGATGCCTCTGTCTTCCATTTCAAAGCCGACCAGTTTCCTGGTCAGTCCGTCCTGATTCAGCTTCCTTAAAGCCGTGCTCCCTATAAAATCTTTTTCAAGATCCGTTAGCCATCCATAAACGACCTCCAGAGGTGCAACCGTTTCATCCATGTCGTTTCCATACAGCATCATACCCGCTTCCAGACGCAGGGTATCCCTTGCACCCAGACCGACAGGCTTCAATCCGTCATCGGCACCTATTTCCAAGAGCTTATCCCATATATCTCCTATCCTTCCGCTGTCGGTGTAGATTTCGAATCCGTCCTCACCCGTGTAGCCGCTTCGTGACACAAGGGCTGGGACGTTAAGGATTGTTGTATTCATGGCATGATAATATTTTAATCCGGTCATATTTTCGGCGATGATATGCTGGAGTATTTTCTGAGACAATGGTCCCTGCAGGTCCAGTTTTCCTGTTTTATCACTGATGTCGGTCACCTCAGTGTCGGACAGCCCTTTTTCATTTCTTTTATTTACAATCCACGCAAGGTCTTTATCCTTCGTCCCGGCGTTTGTCACGACCATGTAGTGATCCTTACCGAGACGATAAACCGTCAAATCGTCCATAATACCACCCTGCTCATTGGTCATGACGCTCAGCTTGATCTGCCCGATGGTTTGTCCTCCCAGGTTTCTGCTTAACACCCATTGCAGGAGCTCCAATGCCTGAGGACCCCGGACCTCGATTTCTCCCATGTGACAGATATCAAAAAGTCCTGCCTTTTCTCTGGTTGTCTTGTGTTCTTCGATGACATTGGTGTATTGAACGGGCATGGCCCAGCCGCCGAAATCGATAACTCTGGCGCCAAGGCCAACATGACGATCATACAGGGGGGTTTTTTTCATGGTCGGATCTCCTTGGGATGACGTTTTTCCTGCCGGGAAACTCCTTGGATGTAAAGATTATAAAAGATAATGATATGAAAAAAATGATATTTCTATCGTCTCTGTGGTCGAGACAGCGTTGTGCGATGTTTTGATTGGTAACACAGGTCATATCACATTTCAAGCTGTAAAAACACATTGACATTCTTTTCCAAATCCTTTAGTTATTCTTGGAGGATTCACCGCGTTAAAATCTGCACGGACAGATCTGATGATCATCACATTTCAATAGGAAAAAATGATCACACTTCAGGAAATCCGTGAGTGGTGAAAGATGTTATGTTTTCAATCACATCAATCTCCAAGTCAGACAGGGTGAAGATCTTTGCAACCATAGATCTTTTTACGAATTATTGAATTCCAATAACATGTTGAGGAGGGGCTTATGTCGAAAAAGAAAACGTTACTGATCGTATTATCTGTCTTTGTATTTACCGTTATTTTTGCCGGTAACTCATTTGCGCAAAAGAAATTTTTCGCCATCGCAACGGGTGGCACAGGGGGAACCTATTACCCGCTGGGCGGCATCCTGGCCCAGGCTCTGACGGAAAAAGTTCCTGATGTCGTCGTCACGGCCCAGGCAGCTCAGGCCTCAGTGGCCAACTGCAATCTCATCCGGGATCGTCAGATCGAGTCGGCTTTCGTACAGAGCAACGTGGCCTACAACGCCTATGCCGGAGTCGCAGCGTTCAAGGAGAAACCGGTTAAAAACATTCGCGGCATCGCCTCCCTTTATCCCGAAACGATCCAGATCGTCGCCCGCGCCGACTCGGGTATCAAGAGTATGAAGGATATCAAGGGCAAGCGTCTCGTCCCCGGCGACCGGGGGAGTGGAACAGAGGTGGATACGCTGAACGTTCTGTCCGTCTATAAGCTGGAATACAAGAACTTCGCGGGCGTGGACTGGCTCTCCTTCTCCGGTGCGGCACAGCGCCTCCAGGATAAGCAGACCGATGTGACCTTCACGACGGCTGGCTGGCCGACGGCAGCGATTCAGGAACTGTCCATTTCTGCGAATGTCGTGCTTGTTCCTATTGATGAGCCGAAGATCAAGGAACTGACGAAAAAGTTTCCCTTTTACAGCCGGATTGTCATTCCCAAGGGAACTTACAAAGGGCAGACAAAGGATGTGCCTACCATTACCACCATGGCCCAGTGGGTTGTTGACGCCAATGTTTCCGACGATGTGGTTTACCAGTTGACCAAAGCCCTCTGGGAAGGCGGGTCGGATAAGATGGCCCAGGCCCATGCAAAGGGCAAGGACGTGCAGATGAAAACGGCCCTGTCCGGTATGGCTATTCCGCTCCATCCCGGCGCGGAAAAGTATTACAAGGAGAAAGGTGTCATCAAGGCGCCTGCAAAAAAGGCAGCAAAAAAGGCAGCAAAAAAGAAATAGGGCGGCCTTGTTTTGGAATGAGAGGTGAACTGGGCGCTCTCTCGTGGGCGCCCAGTTTTATATGAAAAGGATTACCACCCTTCTCCTTGTCGGCGTCCTGCTCACCATAGGGTTTGTTCCCCTTCACGTCCTGGAGATCCGGGATGTCAGGAAGGGGAAGACCGTCTTTGTGCAGGGGGTATCCTCTGGGGAAACCTTTTCACTTACCTTTATTCATTCGGTGGAGAAATCGCCGGTGACGGATTATTTCCGAATCGACGATGCCTTTCGAATCGTTTTATACGAGACGGCATTCCGTTCACTGAACACAGGCCTGCCAGCCACCATTTCCGAAGGACAGACGCTCACCCGGACGGCGCAGGGGTTTCGCCTCTCCATCATAGACAGGATCTTTTCCGACATTCAGCTCTGGGTTGACGACAGCTACGCCGGCGCCTTGGAGATCGGCGGGAGAGTCATATCCCTTGCCGCTCTGGCCGGCAACACGCTCCTCATGGTGAGGGTGAGAAAGATCCCTCTGTGGGAATATGCATTCCGGACCATGTGCTGACCTTATGAGGGATCAGCGATAGGAAAGAATTGGGGATATGGCGGAAGAAAAAGCGAACATCCTGACGGCAGAACTCAAAGAGGATGCTGACCAGATCGCCAAGTATGATCCCGAGTTGCGGTTCCGGCATCTCGAAGGGATCACCGCCCGGCTGGTCTTCATCATGACCATCATCCTGTCCATCTTTCATATCTACACAGCCGGTTTTGGCATTCTCCAGGAGTGGCGCCACCGGGCCTTTCACCTGGCCTTTGTGCTGCCCCTGGTCTTTTTCGTCTATGCCATGAAGAAGGAGGTGCACAAGGAGAAGAAGCACCTGATCTATGATATCTTCTATGCTCTGACGGCAGCCATGATTAACACGACCGTCTCCCGGGAGATTTTCTCATTATCCTTCAACGGCTGCGCTGTTCTGGCAGTGACGACCTTCATCCTAGTGCTGTATTTCAAACAGCGGGAGATGCTGCCCGATCGTCTGGCCATCTGGATTGACTTTCCCCTTTACAGCCTGATGGTCGGCGCCGTGGTCTGGGTGGGTTTTCTCGGTTACAGGCATCTTGATGTCCGTTCCTGGTTCGAGGATCTGAATGTCTCCCTCGTATTCTGGGGGATCTTCCTCCTGGGGATTTTGCTTGCTATCCTGTTTCTTTTCTTTCTCCAATGGGCCCGGTCGCTTATAAGCCTTATTCGCAACAGGACTGTCGATTACAAGCAGGACAACGTCCCCTATTTCGACGTTTTCTTTGCCCTCCTGTCCTGCATAATATCCGTTTTCGTCTTTCTGGAGTTCAACAACATCGGCCTGCGGGCGGGGAGCCCCGATCAGGTGGAACTTGTCGTCGGGAGTTTCTCCTTCCTCCTCATACTGGAGGGGGCAAGGCGAAGCATCGGCGCCCCCCTTCCCATCATCGCCATGCTGGTCCTGATCAACTGTTATCTCGGACCTTACTTCCTCGGCATTCCGGGTCTCGATATCTTCGCCCACCGGGGCTACTCCATTCCCCGGATCGTTGACTACATGTTTCTCGGCACCGAGGGGATTTACGGCATTCCCCTGGGGGTCGTGGCCACCTTCGTTTTCCATTTTGTCCTCTTCGGGATCTTCATTTCCCGGACGGGGCTCGCCCAGCTCTTTATAGACATTTCTATGGCCGTGGCCGGATGGTCCTCGGGAGGCCCCGCCAAGGTGGCCGTCATTTCGAGTGGCTTGATGGGCTCCATCAGCGGCAGCTCCGTCGCCAATGCCGTGACGGTGGGATCTTTTACCATCCCTCTCATGAAGAAGGTGGGCTATTCGCCGACCTTTGCCGCCGGCGTCGAGGCGGCGGCGAGTACGGGCGGGCAGCTCATGCCTCCCGTCATGGGCGCGGCGGCCTTTATCATGGCCGAATTCCTGGGCGTCCCCTATGTGAAGATCGCCCTGTGCGCTGTTCTGCCGTCGTTTCTTCATTTCTTTGCCGTGGGCTGGATGGTTCACCTCGAGGCAAAGAAACAAGGCCTTCACGGTCTGCCGAGGCACATGCTTCCCAACCTCTGGGAGGTGCTCAAAGAGCGCTGGCTTCTCGTCGGTCCCCTCATTATCATTGTCTATCTCCTCATCACGGGATCGAGCCCGTTCCTGGCTGCCTTCTGGGGCATCATCTTTGCCACCGCCACGGGCCAGGTCCACAGGCGGACGACGCCGTTTCTACTTCCCCTCTTCCTCTGTGTGCCGCCGGTACTTTTCGGCATGAACCCCTTTACGGATATGGAATATATCATCGCCTGGTTCGGTTTTTCCGCCGTGGCGCTTTATTACTTTTTCAGGACCTCTGAACTTTTATCCTGCGGAATTGCCCTCGGGACGTCGGCCCTGCTCACGACCCTGCTCTTCATGAGACTGGAGCCTTCGCTTGCCGCCTTCTGGGCCAATATGCTCATCATCTTCGCCGGGATCTTTTTCAAGGAGAGCAAGTTGCGCTTGCCCCAGATCCTCGAAAGCCTCCAGGAGGGTACCAAGAACGCCATCGCCATCGGCGCCGCCTGCGCTTGCGTGGGGTTCATCGTCGGAGCGACGACCCTCACGGGGATCGGACTCAAGTTCGCCACGGCCGTGATCGCTATTGCCCATAGCATAGCTGTTATTCTCAACCCGATATTTATGGGGCTGGCATCCGTCAGCGACATCACGCTCTTTTTCACCCTCATCAACACGGCCCTTGCCTGCTTCGTCCTCGGGATGGGCATCCCCACGACGGCCCAGTACATCATTGCCGCCATGATCGCCGCGCCGGCCCTCATGCAGTGGGGCATCCCCCCGCTCCTCTCCCACATGTTCGTCTTCTTCTACGCGGTACTTGCAGACGTGACACCTCCTGTGGCCCTGGCGGCCTACGCGGCGGCCGGCGTGGCCGGGAGCGACCCCTTCAGGACGGGATTCCGGGCCTTCAGCCTGTCCCTGGCAAAGACCTTCGTGCCGTTTGCCTTCGTCTATGCGCCCATCGTGCTCCTCATGCCCTGGCTGCTGAACCCCAATGAAACCTTCGACTGGCTCTGGTTCATCCAGGCCGCCTTCACCCTCTGGCTGGGGGTTGTGGCCCTGGGCGCTACCGTCGTGGGGTATATCGGGGGAGGGCGGTTGAACTATTTCGAGCGATTTCTTATGGGAATGGCGGCGATCCTGCTCATCATTCCCGGAACAACGACGGACATCATGGGCGCCGTGTTGCTCACGGGACTCTTCGTCAAGCAGGTCCTCAAGTTCCGTCTGGCGAAAAAGAGAGCTGCGATGCAGGCGTAAAAATAAAACATCGCCCCGGATGCCCGGTGTGATGGCGGAAGACTGAAAAGGAGATGTTTCTATGGCACAGAAAAAGATTCGCGTCATACAGTATGGCCTCGGTCCTATCGGGATTGAAACGGCAAAACTCGTCACCAGGAAGTCCGGCATGGAGATCGTGGGAGCCGTCGATATATCGAAGGATCTTGTGGGTAAGGACCTGGGAGAAATCCTCGGCCTGAATAAAACGCTGGGCGTCAAGGTAACGGACAACGGAAAGGCCCTCTTCGCTAAAGCCGGGGCGGATGTGGTTCTTCACACGACGGGCTCCCGGATCAGGAAGATCTACCCCGAACTGGAAGAGATCATCCAGGCGGGTCTGAACATCATCTCATCATCGGAAGAGTTGCTGTTTCCCCTGAAGGAAAACGTCGAACTGGCGAAGAATGTGGACAAGCTTGCGAAAGAAAATCGTGTCACGGTGCTTGGCACCGGCGTCAACCCGGGATTTGTCATGGACGCGCTTCCCCTCTTTCTTACAGCTGTCTGCCAGGAAGTAAGAAGAATTCACGTGGAGCGGATTGTCGACGCCGGGACAAGGCGCTATCCCCTGCAGAAAAAGGTTGGGGCCGGGATGACAACGGATGTATTCTATGAGAAGATCGGCAAGAAGGAGTTGGGCCATGTGGGGCTTCTGGAATCCCTTTACCTTGTGGCTGGAAAACTCGGCATGACCCTCGATAATGTGGTCGAGAGCATCGATCCCGTTGTTGCCGAAAAGGCCGTCAAGACGCCATTCTTCTCGCTGAAACCGGGGGAGGTGGCCGGAATAAAACACAGCGTCAAAGGGATCAGGAACGAAGAAGCAATCATTACGCTGGATTTGCGGATGTACATCGGCGCCGACGATCCGCATGACTCGGTCCACATCATGGGAGCGCCGGAGATCAAACTCAGGATCGAAGGCGGTGTGGCGGGAGATCAGGCTACGGCGGCGATTCTCGTGAATTCGGTCGCCGTTGTTATCGACGCCCGGCCGGGCCTGGCGACGGTCAAGGATCTGCCGGCGGCTCATTTCTGCCGCTGAGAAGATTGTGCAGAGCATCACAGAACCGTAGAAATTCCAGGACTGTGTCGGGGCGGAGGCGTCCCGGGGATGGGCAATGGAGGAAGGACATTTAAAACTCAGAGAACTCCTGATCAATCGTCAATGGTGCAAGGGATGCGGCGTGTGCGTGGCTTTCTGTCCGAAGCGCGTTCTGGAGCTCGATGATAAGGGGAAAGCCGTTGCCGTGCGGTTCGAGGAGTGCCTCGGTTGCAGGCTCTGTGAGTTTAGATGTCCGGATCTGGCCATTGAAATGCCAGTGCTCATTCAACATGATTAGCGCCATTTCTTTTATGTGAGTTCCATTGTCCGGATCTGGCCATTGGCATCACAACTGAACAGGTAAGATTGCATGAAAGGTATCGTGAAGTTTGTACAGGGGAACGAGGCCTGTGTCGAAGGCGCCTTGTATGCCGGGCTTGATTTTTTCGCAGGTTATCCCATCACGCCTTCCACGGAAATTGCCGAACATCTCTCTTTGCGCCTTCCAAAGGGAGGGGGCAAATTTATCCAGATGGAAGATGAAATCGCCTCTATATGCGCCATTATAGGCGCGTCGCTTACGGGGCGAAAGGTGATGACGGCGACCAGCGGGCCCGGATTCTCTCTGATGCAGGAAGCTCTCGGATATGCCGTGATGGCCGAGATTCCCTGTGTCATCGTTAACGTGCAACGGGGGGGGCCGTCGACGGGCATCCCGACGCATGTCAGCCAGGGCGATGTGAATCAGGCCCGCTGGGGGACGCACGGCGATCACGCCATTGTCACCCTGACCGCTTCAAACCACCAGGACGTTTTTGCCATGACCGTGGAGGCTTTCAATATTTCCGAGACCTACAGGACGCCGGTGGTGCTGTTGTTCGATGAGGTGGTGGGCCACATGCGCGAGCGTCTGGTTCTTCCGGAACCGGGAGAGGTTCCTATCGTGGAGCGTCTGAAAACATCGGTAAAGCAAGGCGTGGACTATCACCCCTATTTGCCGCGCGAGGACGGACGGCTGCCCATGTCCGATTTCGGCGGCGTTCATCGCTATAACGTAACGGGTCTGTATCATGACATGTGGGGTTTCCCTTCCGATGATCCGGGTGTTGTACACGGGCTCATCCGGCATTTGATGGACAAAATCGAGAACAGAACCGGCCAGCTTGCCAGGTTCAGGGAATTTTACACCGAAGATGCCGACTGCCTGCTCATTTCTTACGGTTCCGCCTCGCGCTCCGCCCGGCATATAGTGGAAAGGCGCCGCAGACGCGGCGAGAAATTCGGACTGCTGGAAATGCTGACTCTTTGGCCTTTTCCCTACGATCTGGTCCGGCAGAAGGCTGCCGGCGCAAGATACATTGTGGTCGTGGAGATGAATACAGGACAAATCTGTCAATCCGTCCGGCTGGCGGTCGACCGGCCGGAGCGGGTCTTTCTGGCCAACAGGATCGATGGCGTGTTGATCAGCCCGACGGATATTCAAAGGATGCTGCACGTGATCCACGGAAGGGGGGTTTAACCAATGGCGATGAAAGACTACATCCGTGAACGGTTTTTCCCTCACCTCTGGTGTGCCGGTTGCGGGCATGGTATCGTTTTAAACGGTTTGATACGGGCGATCGAGAAGCTGAGGATCAGCAAAAGTGATATCGTCATGGTGTCGGGAATCGGCTGTTCCGCTCGCATTACCGGTTATCTTGATTTTCATACCATGCATACCCTCCACGGCCGCGCCCTGGCTTTCGCCACAGGGATTAAACTGAGCAGACCGGAATTGCGTGTGATAGTACCCATGGGCGACGGCGATGCCCTTGCCATTGGAGGCAATCATTTCATCCACGCCGCCCGTCGTAATATCGATATTACGGCCATCGTGATGAACAACCGGATCTATGGGATGACCGGCGGCCAGTACTCCCCCTTATCCGGTTACGGAACTATGGCGAGCACCGCCCCTTACTCAAATATCGATCAGAGTTTCGATATGGTCGGGCTGGCCGCTGCCGCGGGTGCGACCTTTGTGGCGCGGAGCACCACCTATCATGTTTATGAGATGACCGAAATGATCCAGGAGGCTATTCTCCATAAAGGATTCTCTGTGGTGGAGATCATATCCCCCTGCCCCACCTATTTTGGGCGCAGCAACCGGCAGGGCGATGCTGTCGACATGCTCAAGCATATGAACAAGACAACCATTCCTATCGGTTCAACAGCCAAAGAAGAGAATCCGGATCTGATCGAGCGCGGGATTTTTATTCGCAAGGAACTGCCCGAATATTGTTCAGCATATGACGCCGTTATTCATCGTGCAATGGAGGGGAAATAATGGTGGAGCGGACGAGATTTGTATTTTCCGGAGCAGGCGGGCAGGGAGTGATTACGGCTGCCATTATTCTGGCGGAAGCGGCTGTGCTCTATGAGAACCTGAATGCGGTTCAAACCCAGGATTACGGCGCCGCGGCAAGGGGTGGGACGACCCGTTCAGAAGTCATCATTTCCGACTCGGAGATATTCTTTCCGAAAGTTAACCAGCCGAACGTGCTGGTATGCCTCACCCAGGAAGCATACAACAAATTCTCCCGCATCCTTCGCCCCGGAGGGCTCCTGATTACGGATACGCGCTATGTTCAGACCGAGCGGACGGTCGATGCCGTCCAAAAAGCCCTCCCCATGTATCAGGCAGTCATGGACAGGATAGGCAAACCGATCGTTTTCAATATCTGCATGCTTGGTGCGGTAACGGCGCTGACCGGAGTTGTCCGTCCCGAGTCGATTATGGAAGTGCTCAAGGTACGGATTTCTGATAATGTTCTGGTAATGAACCGGCAGGCCCTCGACATCGGGCTGGAACTGGGAATTGCAGCAGTGTAATCGTTTGCATAAGCCTGTTGAAGGCTGTTTGGAAAATAACGTCATGATCAGGTTTCAGGAAGTCCACAAGTGGTTTAAAAAATTACATGTCCTGAATGATGTCAATCTCCATGTCAAGCAGGGTGAAGTCGTGGTGATCTGCGGCCCGTCCGGTTCGGGAAAATCCACCCTGATACGGACCGTCAACAAACTTGAACCCATCGATAAGGGAAAACTGATTGTTAACGGCATGGAGTTGTCCGATCCCAAATTGAATCTTAATAACCGAAGTTTGACACCCCATTTTCCAATTACCTTTAATAATCAGTGATATGCAATT
>CAZIQY010000017.1:0-45029 GCA_964541605.1 uncultured Syntrophaceae bacterium
CAGTTTCTCACTTATAAATCCCTGTTTCCTGTCCAAACAACCCCGACCACCTCTTTATACCCCCCCTTTACACGTCGCATTATAAAAATAATTCTCTACCCATATCAACTTACTACAAAACACAAAACCCCGCGCTCTTCTGGTAACGGGGTTTCAGTAATCAGACATGGCAGCCCTCAGTTAAGGGTTATTTCCTGGGTTTACTCTCTTGTTTTTCGTACTTTTTCAGCAAATCCCGCATTGATTCTTCAAGAAGATCATTCACGGGACGTTCAAGATCAATGGCGAGTTTTTTAAATTCCTTCAGGAGATCATTTCTCAGTAGAGTTGAAAACATCTTCTTTTCCATAGAATTCTTTTAATATCATGACATAAATAAATCAAGAAAAATCTACTTGACAGTGATAATATAAAGATATACTGATATACACATACAATGATTTAATTGATTTCTGAACGATAGACACATGAAAACTAAAAAAACATACAAGCCTGAAGATACCTCACGCGGTGACGTGTGGGGCGGTTAGTCTATGACCGGGGGAATTCTTCAGGCTTTTTCTTTAAGAAAGGAGCTTGTATATGGCTTGCATCACAAAAAGACGGGATCGATGGGTCATAGATTGCTATGACCAGCACGGGAAACGTTACCGGAAGACGTTGCCAGAGGGAACCACGAAACAAAGAGCGCGGGAAATCCTCAGGGAGATAGAGGAAAAGATTGCACGTCGGATGTTTACCCATGAGAAAAAGATGCCCTTATTTTCTGAAGTTATGAAATCATGGGCGGAGTATAAAAAACCAAACCTAAGAGCAAATACATGGGAAACTGTGGATGGATGCATGAGAATCCATTTAGCCGAGTTTAACAACGTTAAGATTGGCCTGATTACAACGGCAACGGTAGAGAAATTTCTTGCAGAATTGCAAAAAAAAGGTTTTAAACTTGGAACCATAAGCTGGATAACAACGATTTTAAATCAGATCATGGCTTATGCTGTGCGCCACAGACTGATTGAAAGCAATCCGGTCCGAGATGCTGAGAAACCACGAAAGCAAAACACCGGCATTGAGGGTGAGGATGCAAGCAAAATAACAATATTGACGCCAGATCAGATAAGGATTTTTTTAGGGGCTGTGGACAATCAGAAATATTACACTCTATTTTTGATGGCAGTCATGACAGGGGCGCGACAGGGTGAACTTTTAGGGCTGAAATGGTCAGACGTTGACTTTCAAAAAAAACAGATCCATATTAAAAGAACTTACAATCATGCCCGTTTTTTCTTACCAAAAACAAAAGGGGCTATCAGGTCAATCGACCTTGCGCCATTGGTAGTCTCTGCTCTCGCCTCCTGGAAATTAAAAAGCGGTGGTCATGACAATAATCTTGTATTTCCCAATGATGACGGTAAACCCCTATATGCTCTTACTATGGTGAGAAAGTATTTCAAACCGGCTTTAAAAGCCTCAGGTTGCCCTACAATTCGGTTTCATGACCTGAGACATACTTACGCCAGTCTTTTGATTGACCAGGGTGAAAATATCAAGTACATCCAAACACAGTTAGGTCATTCAACACCGATGATGACCCTTAACGTTTATTCTCACTTGATGAAATCGGAAAATCAAGAGGCAGCGATTAGGCTGGAAAAATCTGTTTTTGAGATTACTGGTCAAAAAGTGGTCACAAACCAGGGTGTATAAAATCATAAAAGGTTGAAATAACATGACAATTAGGATTATTGATTCCCATATGCACTGCGGCGTCCAGAACGAGACGCTTCCTATCGACGTCATAGATAAATATCTCGATGCGGGGGGGATTCAGGGCGCCTGTCTTTTTGCTCCCGTGGAGGACATTTATGACCGGTACAATTACAACTTTGAAGACAACACCGCCTGGGTTGCCTGCAGACAGCGGGCCAACAGTTATGTCCTCGACATTCAACAGAGCCGTGAACATTTTTTTGCCTATTACTTTGTCTGGAACGATTTCAGGAAGAGTGAATTAAAAAAGGGGTATAAGGCAATAAAGTGGCATCGCCATGAGTACGAACCGGTGTATCATTACGATGATCCCTTCTGTGAAGCGTTCCTTCAGGAGGCGTATGGCCTGCAGCTTCCCATTGTCCTTGAAGAATCCTATGAGAATACAAAATATCTCATCAGGAGGATTGATGGGCGGACACCGGTTATTATTCCCCATATGGGCGGTTTGAACGGAGGGTTCCCTGCCCTGTTCAGGTCAGGCATCTGGGATAACGAAACCATTTATGTCGATACGGCGCTCGCCACGGGCCGGGAAATGGCCATGTTCCTGGACAGGTATGGAAGTGAGAGACTTCTCTTCGGAAGTGATTTTCCATTCGGCGTCCCCGGAAGCGAGCTTCAGAAAATCATCCATTTGAATCTGTCGAAAAAGGATTTCGAGAACGTGGTCTGCCGCAATATCTTAAGGTTTCTGCGGGTCTGATATGGTCAATACGGCAATCTTAAACTCTGCTCGCGTGTCTCGCTGTCAGCAGCCGGATCATCTCTTCCTCAGAGACAGGATTTCCAAACAGATTCTGCCGGATTCCTCGCACAGGGACACCTTCATGTTTGTAAATAATACCGATGGGAATTCTCTCTCCCCATGTTTCTGCAATCTTCATGGCCTCAAATCTGTCGGCAACGGGTGATTCGAGTTTGTAAACCCGTTCCCGGTAATACTGGTAGGTGTTGATCCTGTTGAAGGTGACACAGGGTTGCAGGATGTCCACCAGGGCCGTTCCCGGAAAGAGGATCGCCTCTTTGATGATGATCTTCAGATGCTCCGGCTCTCCCGCAAATCCCCGGGCCACAAAGGGCGCCCCCATGGAAATGGCGAGGGAGAGGGGATTGAGAGGGGTGTTTTCATTTCCCGCCGGATCGAGGGAGTTTTTAATGCCCATGTCTGTCGTCGGGGAACTCTGTCCCTTGGTGAGACCGTATACTTTATTATCGCTCACCAGGATGGTGATGTCGATATTTTTCCTGATTGTGTGGATGAAGTGGTTGCCCCCTTCGCCATAAATACATCCGTCTCCGGAATAGGCGATCACGGTGAGTTCCGGCCGTGCAAGCTTGATCCCCACGGCAAGGGGAATGGAGCGGCCATGGAGGCCGTTGAAATAGTTGACATCGAGGTAGTGGGGCATCTTGGCAGCCTGTCCGATGCCCGAAGTGAAAACAATATTTTTTGCAGTAACGGGCAGTTCCTGAAGGGCCGTTTCCAGAGCGTTCCGGATACCCAGATTGCCGCAGCCCGGACACCATGCGGTTTCAATTTTCGATTCCATGCGTTTTCTCCTTGATTGCATCAGGAAATTGATGCAATCGCAAAAAGACTCAAATTTTTTCTTGAATCAGCCGGCAAAGCTCGAGAACGGTAAAGCATTCCCCGTTGTACTTCAAAATCAGGTCGGACATTTTAATGTCCAGTTCTCTTTTGAGAAGTCCGGCAAACTGGCCTGTCGCGTTGTTTTCGATGCCGATGAGCCGCTTCGCAGACAGATCGTACCCCGCCACCATTTCTTGAGTAAGGGGATATACCTGGGAAAAATGCAGGGCGCCGATTTGCCTTCCCCCGGCACGGATTTTCTCAACCGCTTCCTTCACGATGGACTTGTTGGAACCCCAGCAGACCAGGAAGACGTCTGCATCCCGGTCCCCGAAAAAGCCCGGCATCCGGGCGTCCTTTCTGAGAAGCTCGCCTTTTTTCAGGCGTTTATCCATCATCCGGATGCGAAGATTCAGATCTTCCGTAATCGCGCCCTCTTCCGTATGTTCGTCTGAATCCACTCTGACCAAGGCGTCGCTCAGGCCGGGATAGGTAAGGGGCGAGATGCCGTCGGCCGTCAGTTGATACCGTTTGTAACCGGCGTCAAAGGTTCTGTAATCGCGGTCACTGACGTCGGTCGGAACTTGCTCTTCTACGATCTGCATGGAGTCTGCAAAATACTGGTCTGTAAGAATGATGACGGGCATCTGATAACGGTCCGCCAGATCAAAACTGTTCTTGGCAACTATGACGGCTTCGTCAATGGAGCCGGGTGCGAAGACAGCGCGGGGAAATTCCCCGTGGCCTGCATGAAGGACGAAGTTCAAATCTCCCTGCTCTGTTCGTGTGGGAAGCCCTGTCGAAGGGCCGGGACGCTGCGCGTCGATGATGACAATGGGCGTCTCCGTCATCCCGGAAAGCGAAACCGATTCCGTCATGAGGGCAAAGCCCCCTCCGGAAGTGGCGACCATGGCCCGCAGCCCGGCGTAGGATGCCCCCAAAGCCATATTGACGGCGGAAATTTCATCCTCCGCCTGTTCAAAATGGACGGGCATCTCCAGCGCCGCTCTCGTGACATACATCATGATCGACGTGGCCGGCGTCATGGGATATGCGGCCATGAACTGACAACCGCCAAGGAGGGCGCCGAAGGCAAGAGCCTGGTTGCCGTCGAACTGAAGGCGGTTTACCGATTGCGCAATCACGGGGAACCTCTTTGTCATCTTCCAGTTTCCTGAAAATGCGAACCCCGTCCTGATCTGTTCCATATGAAGGGGATCATCAACGATTTTTTCGATGGCCTCCGTTTGAACGCCCATTGTGGCCAGGATGATTCCCGTTATGATGGTATTGCTTGCCACAGGGTTGTGATAGGTGTCGGTAGCAGCTTTTTCGATTTCACGGATCTGCTCTCCCGCCAGAAAGTTGCCGCCGTCTTTCAGGGCGGGTTTGTGTCTGGTTTCTGTTTCGTCGTCCAGGGCAATGATCATGTTCCAGGGTTTTCCGCTCAGGGCGTACACGGGTTGATCCGAAATGCGGAACATGTGAAAGTTATGGCCCCCGCGGATGCGGGACATATAGTTCTTCGTTGCAAAATAACAGTAATTGAGCCGGAAAAGCAGGGTTGTCAGTTCGATTTCAATCGAAGCAAGTCCCTGTCCCGCCTCCCCGCCGACTAAGAGATTGCATTCCATGATGGCCTCCCTTTATTGAAGATCCTTAAGGTGATGAGACGTCAATTTTTTCAAAGGTCTATGGATATTTTATGGCGATAATGTACAATTTGCAAGAAGCGATATGATTGTACAAACATTTCATCTCATGATTGCAGAGATGAATACAACCTGATAATAATGCCCCTCATAGTTTTACAAAATCGGGAAGGAGACATTGATCATGCTGACAGATGCTGAGCTCAATCGATATGCGGATGTCCTTGTATGGGCATTGAAGACAGCCAGAAAAAACCCCTTCAAAAAACAGGAATCCATCCTCGTTCAGTACGATCCTGCCGCTATCAGGCTCGCAGAGATACTGTATGACAGAATCCTCGATATGGAAATTAACCCGGTTCAGCGAATGGTGCATACCGTATCCATGGAACTCAATTTTTACAAGAAAGCCAACGACAGACAGCTGATTTTTCAGATCCCCGGAGACAAGGAACTCTTTGGTCATATTAATGGAAGAATTTTTCTTCGCGCCCCTGATTCTTTGACCCATCTGAAAGATGTGGATCCTCAAAAAATCGGAAAAGTTCTTGTGGCAAAAAAGCCGCTCCGGGACATTATGGACAAACGGGAAGAAGAGGGGCATTACAGCTGGACCCTATGCACCCTGCCCACGGAAGAGCTGGCAACACAGGCAAGAATGACACCGGTGGCGTACAAAGAACAGCTGATCAAGGCCTGCTACCTGGATATCGATGACCCCGTTTCCAAATGGCGAAGCATTCTCAAAGAAGTCACGGGGATCAAAAACTGGCTGAACCGCCTTTCCGTGAAGTATTTTCATGTGGAATCTTCAAACGTAGATCTCACGATCACGCCGGGCGAACACAGGAAATGGGTCGGCATATCCGGGCACAACATTCCGAGCTTTGAGCTCTTTCTTTCACCGGACTGGCGGGGAACGGAGGGTTTTTATTATGCGAATCTGCCTTCCTTCCGCAGCGGGAACTATGTGGAGGGAATCCGGATCACCTTCAGGAAAGGCAAAGTCGTATCATTGACGTCGGAAACAGGGGAGGACTTTGCCGTCAAACAGCTTGCCATGGACAGGGGGGCCTGCCGGGTGGGAGAATTTTCTCTGACGGATCGGCGTTTCTCCAGGATTGATCGATTCATGGCCGATACGCTGTTTGATGAAAACCACGGAGGAGAATATGGAAACTGCCATATCGCCCTGGGCTCTTCCTACTCTACCACGTACAATGGCGATCCCTCCACCCTGACGAAAGAGATGAAGAAGAAAATGGGGTTCAACGACTCGGCCCTCCACTGGGATATCGTCAATACGGAGGACAAGACCGTCACCGCCCATCTCACGTCGGGCCGGAAGATCGTAATCTATGAAAGCGGTATTTTTAAACATTCCTTTTAATGAGGGAAAGTTCTTTTACTCCAAGTACTGGAAACAAACCTGATTTTATTTTCTCAATAATCATGATATGAATGCGAGACATTTACGAAGCAGGTTTTTAGGTACCGAGACTGTCGTACCTGTGCGAAACTTGTCGATTAATGGAGAAAACAAAACCTCAACTTACGGTATCCGGAGAAACCGGCCTACTCGACTCAAATGATTTTCCATGGGTAAGTCCTGTATGATACCAGGAACAACAAAAGAATCATGCTTCCGAGGGCTGCATCTGAAAGCCGTGGAGGCAAAACATCTTTAGGGAGGAGTAGCTTATGAGAAAAACATGCGGCGTTGTAATGGTTGTGATGATGGTTCTGGTGATCGGCATTGGCGGGGCGATGGCTCAAGGAAAGAATCCGGTTGTAACCCAAACGGCTTTTACCAAAATAGACACCAACAGTGACGGCGTGATAACGGTAGTGGAACATAGCGCCTATTGGAAGGAGCGCTTCAAGGACATCGATGCCAGCAAGGACGGCAAGTTGATAGCTGCCGAATTTGAAGCAGCTACCAAGCAGGCCTTCAGTAACGCCGATGCCGATAAGGATAATATGCTGGTAGCCCAGGAATTTATCGCCTACTGGTGCGGACCGGAGGCCCAGGCGCCGAAGAGGGCAAAAGGCAAGGTAACCAGGAATATAGACGTCAACAAGGACGGAAAGATTGGCAAAGACGAATGCGTGGTCTTCTGGATGGGCCGCTATTTAGACATGGACACCAACAAAGACGGCAGGGTCACCATGGATGAATTTCTGGTTGCGATGAAAAAACGGTTTAAAGATATCGATAAGAACAGCGACGGCTACATATCTGTGCAGGAGCATGATTACTACTGGTCCGGGAAACGGGCGCCCGCCAAGAAGGCAAAATAGATGTAATATAGTAATTTCTACAATCCGATTTGCGGGGAGGCAAATGTCTCCCCGCAGTTGTTTCAGCCCTTGGTAAGTACCGATGAAGAAAATCCACAGACAGATCAACTGATACACCACCGGTTGTGCGTATATCGCACTTCACGTGCGTACTGTGCACACTCAAGCAAGTGCAGATTCTCGTTGTGTTTCTCTAAGAATAACATTTTTGTTCGTGCGGTAAACGCACAAATCGTCTGCGACCTGCCAAAATAGTCATCATGTTTATTAGGGAACGCCGTTTCTCCAGCGTAAATATTATCATTATAATAGACAGTGAATCTAAATAGTTATACAAGAATCATCCATTGTATCGTTGCGATTCAAGCTTGTTGACCTGTTGGATATTCAAGTTGGCATTTATTTCGCAATGCACACTATCGATGAGACCTCAGGTAGAATGTAAGAAACCTTTAGGAATAATCTAATAAATGATTTATGAAAGGTAATTCTCAGAGGTCTCGCTGGACTCATACCGTATCATAAGATAAATAGATGGAAAAGGAGGAGAAGAAGCGCGGTTCGCAGAACGAGGATCAGGAAGAGTTGTTGTCGAATTCGGAATTTGGGTTTGTGTACGATTTTTTCATATCGGAAGGTAAAAAGGTAACTTCAAGAAAGAGGGCAGACAGAGGAAAGCCCCAGGAAAAGAGAAAAAGCGAATTAAAGTTTAAGGATCAAAGTGTAACGTTTTTTCTTCCTGATTTTTTTACCCACGAAGATTAGTTCTGCCGGTAATGTGAAGATTTTTATTAATGATCGGTGGATGGTTTCCTTTCCCTCCTTTGCCATCCACCGACCCCCTTTCCAGAGGTTCTGAGAGAGGGGTCAGCATTTATGATCCCTTTCAGTTTTCATAGCGGGTGGATGGTTCCTTTTCCCTCCTTTTACCATCCACCCTTTTTTTATCAAACATACTTCCTGCTTATCCACAAGCTGCTAAGCTCTATAAATATATTGGCGCAACGGTCATGCCATTACATTCAACCCGGAAAAAACAGAATGTCTTATCTCACGATATTTTGTAGTCAAATTGTCTTGACGCGCAAGAGATTTAGTCCTATGATTCATATGCCGCAAGAGGAGATTCTTGTCAGATATTGCACCAATTAACAAATCCGATTAAGACAGACAAAGGAGGAAACATGAAAAGTAAAAACCTGATCATGGTTATTTTTCTGTTCATTGCACTCGCCCTGTTCATGGGGTGCGCCACACAGAAGACTTTCGCTTCCGCCATCACGGCGGTAGACCTTAACCCGAAGGTCACATCGAATCAGCTTGCACAGAAGGCCAATGCCTTTGAAGTCATCTTCGACGCTACGCTGACGATGAATGATGCTTACAAAAGCGGCGCCAAGCTCAGTCAGGAAAAGTTCCTAATTACGTTAATGAACGATACGATCCCCAATCTGAAGCTGACTGCAGCCGCAAGAGCTTTCGGCCAGTTCAGCACCTTTGGTGACCCGACATCGAAGTCTCTTTTGGGACCGACGGATTATACCAAGTCATCCCTTCCACAGGCCATAGCACCCTTTACATCCGGATTGGGGTTAAGCCCCCTGGATGCCGCCCTCGACGGCGCCACGTCTGATCTGCAATCCCAGTCGGGCCAGTTGGCTGTTATCGCCTTCAGCGATGGCGAAGATATGGCGACATTCGCACCCGTTGCAGCAGCGCAGAGGATGAAAAGCGCCTACGGAGATCGCGTTTGTATCTACACGGTTCACCTCGGTGATCATCCCGACGGCAAGAAACTGATGCAGCAGGTCGCCGATGCCGGTCAGTGCGGCTTCATGGTGACGGGAGACAGCATCTCTACACCCGACGGCATGGCCGACTTTGTGGAAAAGGTGTTCCTGAAGACCTATATTGCAGAACAGCGGCCGGCAGCAAGGGCGGAGGTTGCAGTGGTCAAGGAGGAGCCTAAACCAGTAGTCAAAGAGGAATTTGTAGAGGTGAAGGCACAGGCACAGGAAGCACCGAAAGTCGTCGTTGCGGAACCGGTGACCATCGAGCTCAACGTCCAGTTTGCGACGGGCAAATCCAACATTCAGGCCAAGTATCACAAGGAGATCAAAAGAGTGGCCGACTATATGACCAAGTATCCGGAAACCAAAGCCGCTATCGAAGGCCATACGGATAACGTCGGCAAAGAAGCCGCTAATGTGAAGCTGTCTCAAAACCGTGCCAACAGCGTCAAGAATTACCTTGTATCGAAATTCAAAATCGACTCCTCCCGGATTGAGGCGACCGGCTACGGCCCCAAGAAGCCAATTGCCAGCAATTCTACAAAAGAGGGGCGGCAGAAAAACAGACGTGTCACTGCTGTGTTCAGCAGCACAACGAAGTGATGCATCTAACTTGATCCATTGAAACCAACAAAGGTTCCCAGATAGCGTACCGCCATATCAGGGGGCCTTTGTTTACTTGTCATGGCGCTTCCACTTTTTTATTTCGTAATCCGCGAATGGACACAGAAAGCCACGGCCAAATGAAACGACTGTGAAAAAATAGCCGATACTTGTGTCCCTTGAGGGTCATTATTTAACAGCTTAAAAACGGGAATAAAATCGCAGCCCAATAATGAAACGGCTATGGAAAACATCGGGCGATACATCATCCGGGCCTCGTTTTCCCAGGAAGGCATAATAATATCCGGATCAGGAGGCGAAGGTCGTCTCTACGTCTAAGGACGGCAAATCGACCAAGGTCTTCGATGCCCTCGAACGGCCGGTCGCCATGTGTTCATACCGGACAGGTGAAAGCAGGGGGTTCAGTACTATGGATTCTGCAACAATATTAGAGACTACAGTTCAAATGGTAATCTTCACTTCAATTTAAAACCGGCTGCTGTGTAGTTGTGAGCGGTTATTTTGATTTCATAATCCAGACGCCATCCCAGGTGTCTCCGGGCGGGCTTTCTCTCAGATATTCACACCGTTCGATATACATCCGGCAGAGCTTCTCATCATCGTGGAGTTTCAGCGCTTCCGTGAATGCGTCGATGGCCCGATCCCACGCTCCGCTCCGGTACTGATGCAATCCCTGTTTGAAATGGTTGACCACTTCCATCACATTCGGAAATGTGTCTTCATCGTGATAATCAAGCACCTCGTAAACGCTTACAGTTTCGGTCTTTCCCTTGACCACGACCCGGTCGACCTCTCGAATACGGTACGTGCCGCGCAACCGTCTGTAAGTATTTTCACTGATTAGGATACATGCATGATACTGTTTGCACAGGCTTTCAAGCCGTGATGCCAGGTTCACACCGTCGCCGATGAGGGTGTAATCCATTCGCTTTGGAGAGCCGATATTGCCGGAAACAATTGTATCCGTATTTATTCCTATGCCCATGCTGACCGGTTTTTTCCCGTCCGCTTGGCGTTTTACATTCCAGGCATTCAATGCCCTGATCATGGCAATGGCCGCTCTCACCGCACGATCCTCATCGTCATCATGGGCCACCGGGGTGCCGAAGGCCGCCATAATGGCATCCCCGATGAATTTATCCAGCATGCCGCCTTCTTTCTGGATACAATCCACCATAATGGTGAAATACTCGTTGAGGAGAGATACTGTTCCCTGTGCGCCGAGTTCCTCCGTCAGGGTGGTAAACTGGCGAATGTCTGAGAAAAGGATCGTTGCCAGGGTGCTCTTCCCGCCAAGGATATCCTCGCCCCCTGCCAGAATCTGATCGGCAAGCCCCGGATCCATGTAGCGTGACATGGTCGATTTCATGCGTTTTTCGGAGCTGATATCGTCAATGATGATCATGGTCCCCAGTTTCTTTTTTTCCACATTGACCAGGGGTAGCGCCGTCAGGTTTGCAGAGATCTTCTCGCCTCCGAATTCAAGTTCCGCATCCATGGTCACATCGGATTTCCTTGTCTCCTCAACCCGTTCAATTTTTTCCATGACCCAGGCATTAACTCCGGTGAAGAACGCCTCGGCAGGCCGGTCAAGGATATCCGCCGGGGCTGCCTTCATGATCTGGAGACCCGCGGTATTGCAGGTGACGATTTTCCCATCTTCGTTCAGGGTAATGACGCCGTTCGACATGCTTTCCAGCATGCTTTCACTGTAGTTCTTCATGTTCTGAATATCGTCGAACAGCTTGGCATTTTCAAGGGCGATGGATACCTGGGCGGTGAAGGCTCTCAGGCGCGATTCGTCTTCCTTCGTGAAAGGCCCCCCGCGCTTGTTGAGCACCTGTGTCACACCGATCATCTTGCCGGATTTATTGATAACGGGGACACACAGGATGGAGCGGGTGAAATACCCCGTTCTCTTATCGAAAGCAGGGTTAAAGCGCAGATCAGCATAGGCGTGAGGGATATTGATGGTTTCACCGGATTGAAAGACAGCGCCGGCGATCCCCATATGGTTGGGGAATCGGATGACCGTGGCATCGAGCCCGAGACCGACTTTTGAAAACAGCTCTTTCTTCTTTTCGTCGTTCAGGAAAAGGGTCGATCTTTCCGCGCTTAGCATCCGCGTCGCCTCGGACATGACCTTGTTCAGAAGGGCGCCCAGATCGATTTCGGCAGTGATATCGGACACGATTTTGAAGAATTCCATTTCCTGCGTGCGGAATTTCTTCATCCTCTCGACGAACTGGGTGCTCTGAAGGGCAATGGCTGCCTGGGTTGTCATAGCCTCAAGGAGGGCAAGGTCGTCTTTGCTGAACTGACCGGTTCTCTTGTTGAGGACCTGGGCGACGCCGATAATCTCGCCTTTAAGAGTCCGGATAGGGACGCAGAGAATGCTTTTTGTTGTGAAGCCGGTGCTCTCATCGACGGATCGGTTGAAGAACTCGCTGGCGTAAGCATCGTGAACAATCAGCCCCTGACCCGTGGTAAATACATGACCGGCCACGCCGCTATTGTTCAGGATGCGGATTTCGCGGTGAAAATTTCCCTGCGCGACCCGGGAATACAGCTCGTTCGTATCGCTGTCATTCAGGAAAATTGTGCTTCTCTCGGCATCCATTTCGCGGGTTGCCATATCCACGAGGACCGCCAGCATTCCGTCCAGCGTTTCATACGCGGCCATTGTTTCCGAGACGTGTAACAGAAGCTTTGTCTGCTGTGGTTTCAGTCCGCGGTTCGTTTTGGATGGGCGCTTTTTCTGACAGGCTGATTCTTTATCCCTGTTTTTTTTCATATGCCTCCAATTGTCCCCGCAGGACTCTTGCAGTTTCCTGCAACTGGTTCAGCTCGTCGCGGGCGGCCTGTTCCAGTTTCTGGATCTTCTCTTCATACGTGATCTGAGCGCGTTCCAGTTCATTTCGCAGGGTAACGATGGTGGATCTGAGCTGTGTATTTTCATCATTGGCCGTTGTCAGAGCCTTCTGGATATTTTCCTCACTGGCGATCTGTGCCTTTTCCAACTCATCCCTCAATGCACTGACAGATGACTTGAGTTGAAGGATCTCGTCACCGGCGGCACTCAGAGCTTTCTGAACATTCGCCTCATGACCGATCTGAGTTTTTTCAAGTTCTTCTCGTAACGCGCTGATTGTATCTTTCAGATAACGGTTTTCAGTTTGAGCCTGATACAGTTCCTCGGATTCAGACTGGAGTTCCATGACCACCTGCACATGTTTGATAGAGGGACAGATAACATTAAGAATTATTTGCCGAAACATTAAAATACTATCCGAAAAGCCACCCTGTGTCAATATTTTCCATGTTATGGGCGCTTTCGTCTTGCCATTGTTTTTGTGTCGGTGTATAAATGCAAACATATCTTCAACTCTTCCAGCACCGATGCTGCACAGAGAAGCTTCCCGTCTTGGGGACGGGATTTTCAGTAATGGAATG
Organism: uncultured Syntrophaceae bacterium; assembly: GCA_964541605.1. Classification (GTDB taxonomy): domain Bacteria; phylum Desulfobacterota; class Syntrophia; order Syntrophales; family UBA2185; genus CAZIQY01. Next base: position 13,185 of record CAZIQY010000017.1, read on the forward strand.
ATTGAAAGGCGGGGCATGCAAGCTCACATCCGCACATGTCCCATGGAGGAGATGTTATGAATGTTTATTTCTGGGGTACGCGCGGGTCATTGCCTGCATCAACAACGACTCAAGCGATTCAGGAAAAGATATTCAAGGCCATCCGCATGGCCCGTGCTCACCCTCTGCAAACGGATGAATCCATAGCGGCTTTCATCCAGAAGAAACTCCCCTTTCCCGTGCGAGGGGGATATGGGGGCAATACGTCCTGTATTGAGATCAGACGACAGAACGAATATGTCCTTTGTGACGCCGGTACGGGACTTCGGGATTTCGGAAATTATGCCTTTCAAGCGGGAAAATCAGGGCAAAGCGGGTCACCAACCGAATATCATATTTTTATGTCTCATTTGCACTGGGATCATATCCAGGGATTCCCTTTTTTCGTACCCGCATACATTCCCGGAAATCATATTAACATATACGGCTATCACGCCGATTTGAAGCAGGCTTTTATCAATCAGCAGAATCCTCCTTACTTTCCCGTGTCCCTGAAAGATATGAAGGCGAGCATTGTCTTTCACACCCTTGAACCGGGTAAAACCTATGACATCGCAGGCCTTTCCGTGAAGGGGATCAAGCAGAACCATCCCGGCGATTCCTACGGTTATCGTTTCTCGAAAGAGGGGAAGAAGATCGTATATTCAACGGACGCGGAACATAAAAGAGAGAGTGAAGAGGAGGGTTATGATTTTCTCGGCTTCTTTGAAGAAGCAGACCTGCTCATATTTGACGCCCAGTACACATTGGCGGATGCCATCGGCGTTAAGGAAAACTGGGGACATTCAAATAACCTGGTGGCTGTTGAGCTTTCCATCTCAGCCAGGGTAAAACGCCTCTGCCTGTTTCACAGTGAACATACCTACGATGATGAAGCCCTTGACCGCTTCTTGGACGACACCCGAAAATACCTGAAATACCACGCCGATGCCTATCATCTTCAGATCGACCTTGCCTATGACGGCCTGGAGATAGAGGTGTAGGTCTATATCCTCGGACAGGAAGAAAGCGCATGAGATGATTGAAAAGATAAAAGCTCTCGTCAGAGAGAAAGATACCTGCGTTCCGGCAACGGTTTCCGATGACAGCCCCCACTGTTCCCTCATGTCGTACGTCTCCGAACCGGACATGGAAATCATCGCCGTTCTTTGCCGACCTTTCTCGCTGCCGGAGGGCAATAGAGATTCTTCTCTCGTTGCAGCGGGATGACCGGGGCGACACGAAATCATCGCATCCGGCAAGATCCATTCGCAACGGTGATATCATCAAAAAATATCTCGGGCAATTATCCCCCGACAGGAAGATCTGTTCCGTATGACATTTATAATCCGCACAATTCCTTGAATTACACAAATTTGCAGATTTCCGGTCTGGAATGTGATAATAGAAGCGCGGGGCAAGTCGGTACACGCGACACAGGTTCTTGAGCCTACTCTCTATCGCTGAAGGATACAGGCGGTGCAAGGGAAAAGCCGGCTTTACTATCTCGACAATCTCAAAGTTCTCCTGATATTTCTGGTAATCATACATCATGTCGGACAGGCATACGGATTGACGGGAGGCGCCTGGTTTTATTCCTATCCCGGTGATCGCGTAAAATCGCTGGAGCTTCTATTTGTATTCAATGCTTCTTATTTCATGGGGCTTTTCTTCTTCATCTCAGGATATTTCCTTCCTTCATCATTCGATCGCCACGGAGCCCGTAAATTCATTACCGACAAACTGATCCGTTTCGGCATCCCGCTTCTGTTCGCCGCTTTTTTCATGATGCCCGTTATAGAATATGTAAAATATGTGAATTATACGAGCCCCATCGGTTTTCAGGATTTCTACATCCGCCACTGGCTCGGATATGCCCCGAATGGGGAAGACCATCACAATATTCTCAACTTCGGTCATTTGTGGTTTATCGAACATCTGCTCGTCTACTCGATTCTCTATGCCGCCATCAGGACGATTCTGCAAAAATGCGCACCCTCCCTGTCGATCCCTAAGATCCGGAATGTGCGGTTGTATGCCGTCCTCCTGTACATTGCGGCCCTCGGGTTGATCACCCACCTCATGCGGACATCGTGGGGTTTTCCCCACGATCGCTGGATTTTCTTTCTCGGATTCATTCAGATGGAACCGGCACATATCCCACAGTATCTGTCCCTTTGTGTTCTCGGCATTTTTGCATACAGATGTTCTTTTTTAGAGTCCGTCTCCACACCCCGTAACATCCTCTGGCTTGTGCCCGGCGTGGGCATCTTTCTGATCACTGTCGTCCAACTGTACAGCACAGACCGCCAATCCGCTTTCTTCCTCTGGGATTTCAAAGAAGCGCTTCTGTGCACCGGGGTTTGTATCGGACTTCTTGCGCTGTTTAAAACTTTTTTTGATCGCGCCGGCCGCATTATCCAAATTCTCGCGGAAAACGCATATGCGGCATACGTCATTCATGTGCCGGTAGTGGTTGCGCTCCAGTATTCATTTGACCCTGCACCGGCAGGAGCCTTTGCTCTTTTCGTCATCGTTTCATTGCTGTCAATACCCGGTGTATTCTTTGCCTCATTCCTGATACGGCTCATCCCCGGCATGAAACGGATTTTATAATCGATACGGATCGAGTTACCGGTTGAAAGTTGAAAGCGCCGACCGTTTGAGTCGATAGACTTTTGTCCCTTTTTCCTGAGGAATCCTCCCTGAAAGCGAGCTCAAGGTAATTTTTTCGCGCATTCAACCCTTCAAACGGCAATTTGCATCTTATCATGCGTTTTAATTTGACATCTCAATGGGTATCTCCTATGGTCTTCTCTATTTAACAGGTTTCGCAAAACATCCTTGCCAGCTTTGTGATCGCGACCCACGCTACGGAGCGGATCTTGATCATCAAGAATTTTTTGGAAGCCACTCATCAGCCAACGATGCCGGTCCATACAGATAAGGCATAATATGCAAGATCCATCCGTGACAAATCAAGAACTGCTCGAAGAGATATCCGCCCTGAAGGATAAAATCAGGGAACTGGAGCAATCGGAATTAAAGCGTAAGCTGGCAGGGGAGACATTGCGTGAATCGGAAGAAAGATACCGTTCCCTTGCGACTACCGCGGATTCAATGTACCTGGTAGACAGTTCTTGCAGGTATCTATTCATGAATGAAGGACATCTATCCAGATTTGGCGTCACACTGGACAAAATCGTCGGCAGAGCCTATGGCGAGTTCCATTCCAAAGAAAACACAAAAGCGTTTGTTGGGATGGTGAAAGGGGTTTTCGAGACAGGTTCATCCAAGCAGATTGAATATCGGAGTGAGCGAGACGGAAGATACTTCATTCGGACATTCAGTCCCGTTAGAGATCGGGATGGAAAATCAACAATCGCTGTAACGGTGGTTTCAAAGGACATCACCGACCGCAAGCGGGCGGAAGAGGCGCTGCAAAGGGCACACGATGAACTGGAGAAGCGCGTAGCGGATCGTACGAAAGATCTGATGCGTCTCAATGAGGAATTGCTCACAAAGATCGCCGATTACAAACGGGCGGAAGAGGCGCTGCGGGAAAATGAACAGAAGATTCGTGCCATTTTCGATCAAACCTTTCAGTTTATCGGTATGATGACGCCGGACGGTACGCTCATCGAGGCAAACAGGACGGCAATGCAGTTTGCGGGAATCAATGAATCGGATTGCATAGGCAAACCTTTCTGGGATACGCCCTGGTGGACACATTCGCCGGAAATGCAGAATAAGTTGCGGGAAGCCTTGACAGAAGCCCTGAAGGGTAAAGTTGTACGGTTGGAGGTAACGCATCCCGCTGCCGATGGCAGCATTCATTTTATAGATTTTTCGCTCAAGCCCGTGTTTGACGAACTTGGCAAAATCATATTCATCATACCCGAGGGCCGCGACGTCACCGCCCGCAAGAAGGCTGAGGAATCTTTACGCGATATTGAAGCTCGTTATACCATGATTATGAATAACATTTCCGATAGAATCTGGCTTGCGGATATGAATTTCAAAATAATCTGGGCAAGCGAATCGGTAACGCGCGATCGCGGTTATCATATCGAAGAAATGAACCCTTTTCCATTTGAAAAACTCTTGCCCCCGGATTCATTGCAGATCGTTGAAAGAACCATTTCTGAAGAGTTGACCCCACAGAGACTTCAGCAAAAAAACCTGGATATTTCAAAAACGCTCGAACTGGAATTTTTCCGAAAGGATGGTTCCACATTCTGGAGTGAAGTTAAAATAATGGTCATCCGGGATCATCATGGAACTCCGAACTCCATTCTGGGTGTCGGACGCGACATCACCGAACGCAAACGGGCGGAGGAGGAGCGAAGGGAGTTCATGAAGCGTCTGACTCGTGCCGAGAAGATTGAGGGTCTGGGGAGACTGGCCGGCGGGGTGGCCCATGACCTCAATAACGTACTGGGGGTACTGGTAGGGTATTCGGAGTTTATTCTGGATAAACTTCCGGAAAACAGCCCCCTGAGAAGGTACGCAGATAATATTATGCAATCCGGCATGAGAGCTGCCGCGATCATTCAGGATCTTTTAACTTTGGCAAGGAGAGGTGTAAGCGTTTCGGAAGTGGTCGATTTGAACAGGTTGGTTTTGGACTATTTCAGGACGCCGGAGTTTGAGAAGCTGAAATCTTATTACCCGGATATAAAGATTCGGACGGATCTCGAAAAAGAGCTCTTGAAGATCAAGGGATCGCCCGTCCATCTAAGCAAAACGATTATGAACCTTCTATCCAATGCCGCAGAGGCCATATCAGGGCAGGGAGAAGTGACGCTTCGAACGGAGAATCGCTACCTGGACCAACCCGAAAAGGTATATGATGAGATGAAAGAAGGAGATTATGCGGTTTTGACGATTTCCGACACGGGTAGTGGGATCTCCACCGATGACCTGGACAAGATTTTTGAGCCATTCTACACAAAAAAAGTGATGGGAAGAAGCGGAACCGGATTGGGGTTGGCTGTAGTCTGGGGAACCGTAAAGGATCACGACGGCTGCATAGATGTGCAGAGCGAGGTAGGCAAAGGAACCACCTTTACTCTCTATTTCCCTGCTACCAGGGAGGAGATGGGAGCGGTTGAAAAATCTGCATCTCTTGCCACCTATATGAGCAAGGGTGAATCTATTTTGGTGGTGGATGATGTAAAGGAACAGCGTGAGTTGACTACGAATATGCTGGAGAGGCTTGGGTATAAAGTCGAGGCTGTCGCCAGCGGGGAAGAAGCGATTGAGTATCTGAAAAACAAAAAACCCGACCTGATTGTGCTGGATATGATCGTGGCCCCCGGGATTGATGGTATGGAGACCTACCGGAGAATCATTGAAATCAACCCTGTTCAGAAGGCAGTCATTGTCAGCGGCTATTCGGAGACCGATCGAGTGAGAAAGGCCCAGGAAATGGGTGCCGGGTCGTTTGTCCGCAAGCCATATATTCTGGAGAAGATCGGTCTTGCCATCAGGAAGGAACTGGACTGGAAATAGTCAAGGATATTATATCAATACAAACGATTTCTCCCGGTTCTCGATGATTGGTAGATATTATAAATTATCGGATACAAAACACCATGCATCGTTAAAGCGTGGTATACTATAAGAGATATACATACTGTTACTCGTATAATCGTAAAAAATACATGAACCCGGAGATTGGGGGCATTACCCGGCAATTGGGGATACATCATGCAAAAAGAAACTGAACCTCCCTCAAAAAACCTCATGTCTGATGAGACCTTCGCAGCGGCCGCCAAACTGCTGGAGGGCAAGTCTGAGGTTCTGGACAACATCCTGACCTCGATGGGCGACGGCTTGAGTATACAGGATCGCAATATGCGCATTGTTTATCAGAACAGGTTCATGATCGATCATTTCGGATCGCATATCGGGGAGTTCTGCTACAACATTTACGAGAGACGCGAAAGCATCTGCGAAGGTTGCCCGATTGTCGAGGCTTATCGTACCGAAAAGGTGACCAAGGCGTTGCGGGTGGGGGTCACCAAGGACGGAGAAAAATTCCGTTTCGAAAACATTGCTTCGGTACTCCGGAATGATCAGGGAGAGATGCCGCGGGGATCGAATTGGTCCGTCTCGTGGAGGATCGGGAGCGAGCTTATGATGAACTGCAAGCGGCGATGGAACAACTCGAGCAGGCCAAAGCTGTTTACGAACGCAGCAGCGAAGGCATCCTGGTGGTGAACCGGGAGAATCGCATTATCTCCGTCAATCCGGCTTTCGAACGCATCACCGGTTACGCTTACGACGAGGTTGCAGGAGCCGATCCGGACATCCTCAATTCCGGGTGTCACACGGCAGAATTCCATGACGAGATACGGCGTTCCCTGCGGGAGACGGGTACCTGGCGGGGTGAAATATGGAGCCGGCGCAAGGATGGCCGGATCTACCCCCAATTCATGCGCATCGACACGATTCTCGGCGACGACGGTGAAGTGTCGAAACGTGTTTGCATCTTTTCCGATATCACGGAAATAAAACTGGCCGAAGACCGAATCAGGCACATGGCGCTGTACGACACGCTTACCGATCTTCCCAACAGGATGCTTTACGAGGACCGGTTACAGCAAGCCTTAGCCGTGGCAAGGCGCGAAAAGACCTCCACCGCGCTGCTTTATATCGACCTCGACCGCTTCAAGCTGGTCAATGACACTCTCGGTCATGCCGCGGGCGATGCGCTGCTCAAACTGGTTGCACAGCGGATGGTCAGTTGCGTGCGCGAAACAGACATGGTTGCGCGTTTGGGAGGTGACGAGTTTGTCGTGGTTCTCCCCGCCGTTCGCTCCCGGGAAAATGCATTGATGGTGGCGGAAAAGATCCGGAAGCAACTTGAAATGCCTTTTGAGATCAACGGTAAACAGCTTGATATTTCCTCCAGCATCGGTTGCGCTGTTTATCCGGATGATGAGCAGGACGGAACGGCACTTACTCAAAGGGCCGACCAGGCGATGTACCAAGCCAAGCAAAGCGGCCGCAATCGGGTTTGTTTCTGGAATGCGAACGGTTAGCCTTAGTGACCGGTTCGGGCTGCAATAAGGCAATTTCGGAAGATTCTCCGCGATCCCATGCGAGGATTGTGAGAGGAAAGCTTCCTTCGCCTCGCCGGGCATGTTCGGCGCTTCTTCTATTTTCAGAGCGATGAAAAGCGGCGATATCTGCCCGAAATGAAGGTAGGGGGTCATATGAGACGTACCGTCCGAAAGCGGATCGTTATGCATTCCGGGATAGGATTTCAACCCGCGGGCGATAAACCGGGCCAGGAATTTTTCCGCTTTCGACGTTCCGCCTTGATAGGACGAAACGGGCGACACGGTGCGGTCGACGGTTAAGGATTGCAGGAGACCCGCAACCGACGGCTGCCGCATCGAACCGCGAAGATCGAGCCCGGCAGGGCGACTTCTCCGCCACACGGCGCCTCCATGCCTTCTGTAGCCGGAGATATCCCCGGTCCGTAACCACCATAGCAGCGTCCCCTGACAAATCGGGAACGTCTTTTTCCGGAGAGCCGCAGCGCGCAATGAACAGGATGTCCCGTTCTTCCAGATTCCGGGCTACTTCCTCCAGTCCTTCCAACATGAATCCGTAATGGCGCAGGTTGGCCTCCGGAAACTTTTCCGTAAGGACGAACAGAACAACAACCGGGATGTCTTGAAGATTGGCCCCGCGGACGGCATACTCGAGCGCGTGATTGAACCGTGCCCTCTGCGACGCCTGCATCCAGTAAAGGACATAACGCCCCTCCCGGATGGGCCGCTGATTCAAATCACGGATTCTCTGGGGCTGAATCATTGGTCACGGCTTCTGATCTTGTCCGGGCTTTCGTGCTTCTTTCGTTTCTTCTGCGGTTTTTCGATCTTCCGATACAAGCGGCTTGGTAAAGCCCTGGCGGTCTTTGTAGGTAGCGGAAGCAATATACCATCGGACGCCTTTTCTCTTCAAGGTTACAGATACTTCTGTCGAAACTTTGTTGATTCCTATGACGTCAAAGGTAAACCTGGCAAAGTCGTCGCGTCCAAAAGGATACATTTCGATTGGGAACCAGGGGTCGCATTTGTCCACTTCTCCCAGTTCGGCTTTAATGATCTGGTTCTGGCGGATAAATGATTCGGACATCTTGTACGGTTCGGAATTCATCACATAATGAACAGCCCCGTACAAGACGAAGATGACCGTAATGATTACGGCGCCGGCAATCTTCAAGGAAGAGCCGCTGCCGGGCCGGATGGGATTGTAGCGGTCAACGGGTTCCGTTCCTTTTTTATCGGATGCAGTCTTGGCGAGTGATGATTTCGTTTTTTTGCAGATGTTCATGTCATCTCCTACTTGGGACGGCCTGGTAGATGAAGATTCTTAAACTTCATTATCGGTCTTTCAAGTACTCTCAAGCAACGCCTGCAATTCTGCGCCGTCCACTTTCTCCTTTTCAAGAAGCAGGCTGGCGCCCTGGTGGAGGACATCCTGCTTTTTTTGAGGATATCCAAGGCTTTGGTGTATTCAGCACGGATGATGTTTGCGATTTCCTTGTCGATTTCCTGAGCCGTGGCTTCGCTGTAATCTCCCGCTTCTCCCAGTCCCGCCTCAAGAAAGGGATTCCTTTTCTCCCGGGCGAAATAGACCTGGCCCAGGGTGTCGCTCATGCCGTATTCCTTGATCATGCTTTTCGCGATATCCGTGGCTCTCGCCAGATCGTTGTGGGCGCCTGTGGAGATATCGCCAAACACCAGTTCTTCCGCCGCCCTGCCTCCCAAAAGAGAGGCGATCTTGTTGAGGAGCTCCGTTTTTTTCATGAGGAAACGGTCTTCCGTGGGAACCTGCATGGTGTAGCCGAGGGCGGCAATGCCGCGGGGGATGATGGAAATTTTCTGAACCGGATCCGTACCCGGAAGCATCAAGGCCACAAGGGCATGGCCCATCTCGTGATAGGCCACGGTTTCTCTTTCCTTGACGTTGATGAGACGGTTTTTCTTTTCCAGGCCGCCGATGATCCTTTCGATGGCTTCCTGAAATTCCGGCATGCCGACTTCCATTTTGTTTCTCCGGACTGCCAGGAGAGCCGCTTCATTGATCAGGTTCGCCAGATCCGCGCCGACCATGCCTGGGGTCATCGCCGCCAGCTTTTCCACATCGACGTCGTCGGCCATTTTGACCTTTTTCATGTGAACCCTGAGAATCTGTTCCCGCCCGAGCTTGTCGGGACGATCGACAAGGACATGACGGTCAAAGCGACCGGGTCTGAGAAGAGCCGGATCGAGAATCTCCGGCCTGTTGGTTGCTGCCATGAGAATAACGCCGACCTTCGCATCAAATCCATCCATTTCCACGAGAAGCTGATTCAGGGTCTGTTCCCGTTCGTCGTGTCCCCCCATGGCGCTGAACCCGCGGGCCTTTCCCAGGGCGTCCAGCTCATCGATAAAAATGATGCAGGGGGCTTTCTCTTTTGCCTGAACGAAAAGGTCCCGGACTCTTGCCGCCCCCAGTCCCACGAACATCTCCACAAATTCCGATCCGGAAAGACTGAAGAAGGGGACGCCGCTTTCACCCGCCACGGCCTTCGCCAGGAGGGTCTTGCCCGCTCCCGGGGGGCCTACCAGAAGGATTCCCTTGGGAATCTTCCCTCCAATTTCGGTAAATTTGCCGGGATTTTTAAGGAATTCGATCACTTCAACCAATTCCTGTTTTGCTTCATCCACGCCGGCAACGTCGTTGAAGGTCACATTCAACTCGTTTTCCATATATATCTTCGCTTTGTTCTTGCCCAGGGTCATGAAACCCGCCTGCTGTGAGCCCATCCGCTTCATGAGGAAATACCAGACACCGACAAAGAGCAATAAGGGAAAGACCCACGAAAAGAGATCGCGGAGGAACGTCGATTCGATTTCTCCCTTGAAGGCCACCTTGTACTGATCCAGCAAATTGGACAGATCCGGATCAACCCGAATGGTCTTGAAGACTTTTGATTCGTTGGGAGTGCCTTCCACCTTCATCTTTCCCTCGATCTGATTGGCTGTGACGGCCACTTCCACGATCTTGCCAGCTTTGAGAAGGCCCAGAAACTGGCTGTAGGGAATGACTTGAGCAGCGAACATGGAGGCGATATAGCTCTGAATGATCAATACCACCCATATTCCCAACAGGACGTACCAGATGGAAAATTTATGATGCTTTTCCATAATATCTCTCTTCAACAGGCCTTACTTTGTAATGGCATCTTTGGTCTTGTCAGCGCCTTTCTGAATCGCCTTGCCGGCGCCCTCGACATCTTTTCCCATTCCCTTAAAGGTGTTGCACCCTGATAGCATCAGGGTAAAACACAGGACGGCAATGATATACAGATATTTCCATGCTTTCATCGTGTCATTATCTCCTTGTCCAGCGTCACGTCTTTGTTCTTTTACCCTTAAATAATAAACAAATTGATCATTTCCGTGCAGTATAAATATGAACCGAATTTTTTACCACTTATTTTTTCATCATGATAGATTCATAAGATAATGCTGGGCATCCGCCATCCGTTATGATAGGCAAGCGTCGGCCGTTAAACGGCATAACGATATGTCCGGGAGAAAAGAACCCATGGCGAGAAACAGGAAAAAAGATTCCGCAGTTTCCTACGAGTTCATCCAGGAGGTCAACAAGATGACCAGGGAGGAAATCGTAAAACGTTTCATTCAGGAAGAAGACGACCTTACGGCATTGAGAAAGATCAAGCGTGAGGACAGTCAGATCGCTGAAGTCGCCGCGCAGATCAAAGAACACGAAGAGGGCATCAAGGATCGGATCATCGCCCTGCGGGAAAAGATAAAGGACATCCGGGACGAAGACGAAGAATTCGTGGAACTCCTGGAAGACAAGAAGGCCCTCGATGCCGGCTACCGCGATGAAATGAAGCGGCGCAAGGCCTATCGGGATTATCTCTACGGTGTCATGCAGAAGGCGTTTCAGGAGTAAGGCAGATAAAGGGACTCCGCCTGCAAATGCGACAGGATGATCGGGATTTTCCGAATTCATAGGATTCTTGACGCTTCCGCTTTATGATGTTACATACTATCATTCATGGAATCATAAAAAAGGTGTTCCCTCACAGCGGCAAAGGCGGTATTCTTTATGGCTTTGCACAGTTTGATGAAACTGTCTTATAAGAGATGTTCCGGATTTCTAAATAGTATCAGAATTTCCCGTGCGAGTTTCTGTAAGTTCCCCCTTCCGATTATCCTGTGTGTATGTCTGCTCTGTTCATGCGCTTCCCGCTACTTCAGCCCCCTTCCTCTTCCCGGAGAATCCCTCAGCATAAAAAAGATTGGCGATCTCCCCTATCGTGAGATATGGCAGGGTTTCGTCTTCAACGGTGAAAAGGTGGGCTTCGTCCACCTGAAGATAGAGACTGTTGTAGAAAGGGAACGTTACAAAATTCTCTCGGAAGCCAACCTGCGTATCCGTTTTCTCGGGATGGATAAAAAGATCGCCATGAAGAGCGAGGACGTGGTAGCTCCTGAGCTTACCCTTGTTTCATTCCACTATGAACAGAATATGGACGAAAAAGTCCTGATTTTGGATGGCAACGTCGCCGATGGGATGCTGAAAGTGATTCAACGGACGGGGACTGAGATCAAAACCACGGAAAAAAACCTTCCTTCACCCCTGTACCCGGCAAGCGTCATCAACCTCTATCCTGTTCTTCAGGGGATCAAGGTGGGGGACCGTTATTTGTACCCGGTTTACGATCCCCAGACCCAGTCCATCGTCGATGTGTCTCAGACGGTGATCACTTTTGAGGCAAGCAAAGAGCTCGATATCGAGCCCTCCTACAAGGTGGAGACCCATATGTTGGGCCAGAACGTGACAAGTTGGATCAACCCCCGGGGAGAAACGGTCTTTGAACTGGGAATGGGAGGCGTACTGATTACATACAAGGAAACGGAAGAACGGGCGAAAGGCTTTCTTGCGGAAGCGAGCCTGAACAAGAAAGACCTGATTTTCGACTTCAGCCTCATCAAGACGGACAAACCCGTTACCTGTCCCAGGAAAGCCGCCTTTCTGGAAGCAGCCATCGAAGGGATCTCTGGAGCATTGACGCCCCTCAGGGGCACCCATCAGGAGGTTCTGGAAAAGCAGATCGACGGGAAAACCGTGATGGTATACCGTATTCATGGAGGTGCGCAGTCGCAACAACGCATTCAGGAATCTTCCCTCAGTGCAAGGGATCGTTATCTCTACCTTGTCCCGTCTCATCATATCGAAAGCGACCACCCGGAAATCAGGAGAGCGGCCGATGAGGCGGTCAAAGGTGCCGCTACGCTCCGTGAAAAGGTCGAACACCTGACCCGCTGGGTGTCTGCCGAGGTCAGGGATGAGGCGGTGGACAGCTTCTCGGCGCTGGAAGTCCTGCACAGCCGCAAGGGAGAATGCCAGGCACACACGATGCTCTATACCGCCATGGCGAGATCGTTAGGAATCCCGACGCGACTGGCCGGCGGTATCGCGTACATGGAGGGGATGGGATTTTTATACCATGCCTGGGCGGAAGGCTATATAGGCGGCTGGCTTGCCGTTGATCCTACATTCAACCAGGTCGGCGTGGATGCGACCCACATCAAGTTCGTGGAAGGTCCCGACTGGACTTCCCTCCTGCAACTCGGAAACGTGATCGGCAGGATAAAGGTCAGGATTGTCAATTACACATGCGGTCCGTAACACCAGATTATTCCTCTAATCCTTCTACCAATTCCCTGATCGCCGGTCTTACGTAGATGTCGGTAAGGTCGAACCGCTTCAGCGCCTGTGTCATGATCCGTATTTTCTCCTTTACGGACGCCTTTGAGCGGATCATGAGTACATATTTGCCTTCTACACGGCACAGCCCGCCTCTGCCGGTCAGTTCGTCTACGGTTTTCTCGTAACGGACCTGTATCCCGAGCTTATCGGCCAGTGCTTCGAGGTGATTTAAAGCGGTGTGATCGTCCATAGATTCACAGTTTTTTATGATAATACCACACTTTACGTTGGAGGTCTGTTATTTTACATTCCGCCGTTTCTCCATTGACACCCCTGCCCTTTTTCTTTATGCTTTTCAAACCACAACAAGGTCAGCTCAGGTGCACAATTCGTGATTTATCTCAACAATATATCTCTTGCTTTCGCCGGACGTAAAATTTTTGACAACATCACCTGGATGATTCCGGAAAAGAGCCGCATCGGCCTGGTGGGTGACAACGGCGCCGGGAAGACTTCCCTGTTCAGAGCGATTCTCGGCATGATCGATCTTGACAGCGGCGCCATCGACATCCCGAACCGGAAGAACAGGACGATCGGGTATCTGCCCCAGGACCTGGTCGAGCTGGAGCCCGTTACCCTGATGGAATATCTGAGGAAAAAGAGCGGCGTCGCCGGGATCGAGCAGACCATGAAGGAACATGAAAGCCGGATGTCCCGGTACGATTCGGGTTCTCCCGAATATGACACGCTTTTGAAAACTTACGAATCAACCGCCGCCCGCTTCCAGGCTTGCGAGGGATACCGGTTCGAGGCAAAGGCCGGACAGATACTGAACGGCTTCGGTTTTCGGGAAAAAGATTTCTTCAGAAACTGTTCTGAATTTTCCGGCGGCTGGAAGATGCGCATTCTCATAGCCCTGATCCTTTTGTCCAACCCGGATGTCATGCTCCTTGACGAACCCACCAACCATCTGGATACGGAGAGCATGGAGTGGATGGAAAGCTATCTGAAAAACTACCACGGAACGATCCTCACGATTGCCCACGACCGCGTGTTTCTGGACAAGATCGTCAATCAGATTGTCGAACTGTCCAATCATCGCCTCAGCGTCTATAAGGGAAACTATTCCTACTATCTGGCGGAAAAAGAACGGCGATTGGAGGCCTTGAAAAAACAGATGGAACTCCAGCGGTCGGAGATTAAAAGAACACAGGAATTCATCGAAAGGTTCCGGTATAAGGCCACCAAGGCCAGGCAGGTACAGAGCCGCATCAGGATGCTGGAGCGCTTTGAGGTCATTGAGCTTGAGCGGAAAGAGCGCCAGGTTCATATTCAGTTTCCCGAAGCGCCGAAAAGCGGCAGGGAGGTTGTCTCTGTCCGGCAGGTTTCAAGAAACTACAATGACCTGAAGGTCTTCAGCTCTGTTGATCTGAATATCCACCGGGGTGAAAAAATCGCTCTGGTCGGCGTCAACGGCGCGGGCAAATCCACCCTGGCGAGGATTCTCAGCGGTACGGAAGAACCGTCTGCGGGGACGGTGACCTATGGTCTCAACGTAAGCATGGCCTTCTTTTCCCAAGAGAGCGCCGCGAATCTCGACTATCGGCGGACGGTTTGGGATGAAGTCCTCCTTGCGGGAACCCGGAGCAACGACCAGGAAAGACGGAACCTCCTGGGCGCTTTTCTTTTCTCCGGGGATGACGTCTATAAAGAGATTTCCGTCCTGTCCGGCGGAGAAAAATCGCGGCTGGCCCTGCTCAAAATTCTTCTTCAGGATTCAAACCTCCTGATTCTCGACGAGCCTACCAACCATCTGGATCTGAAAACGAAAGAAATTTTCCAAAACGCCCTGCTGGCTTATGCAGGTACGGTCGTCATCGTCTCCCACGACCGTTTCTTTCTGGACCGCCTCGTGCATCGGGTCGTCGAGATCCGCGACGGTCAATGCCGCGAGTATCTCGGAAACTACTCCTATTTCATCCAGAAGCGGGCTGAATTGTCTGCAAATGCTCAGGAGGCGACCGTCAATCTATCGTCTCGGGAACCGGCGGGATCATCCGATACCGGAAGAGCGTCTTTTGACGAACATCCGTCCGGCGCGAAGAATGGGATGCCCGGTCGGAAGGCATTCAAGACGAAAGAGGAAAAACGGCTGGAAGCGGAGGCGCGAAACCGTCTTTCCCGGATCACAAGAGCGTTGAAAGGTGAACTTGCGGAGGTGGAGGAGCGCATCGCCCGTCTGGAAGAAAAGAAAAAAGAGAATGAAAAAAGTCTCTGCGCACCCGATGTTCACAAAGAACCGCAGAAAATCAAGCAGTTGAATCAGGATCTCCTCGATATCGCCGGAGAGCTCGAACACCTCTACGCCGCATGGGACGACCTGACCCGGAAACTGGAAAGTTATGACAAAATTGATCCCCGCTGAGGAAAAGAGCCCATTTATCATCAGCATTTATGAAACAAATACTTGCCTTTCAGGGTTGTTTTTCCCCCACGGATCAGTAGACGGTGGCTCGATGATGGACTGGTACAGGTGACATATTCGCATTATCGTCAATGATATCCCGCACCCTGATAAATACTCCTCCCCGCGCCAAAATAGGAATCGTAGACATGTTGATAGACAGATGCACATTTTTCCAACACAAGATTTTCTTTTTGGTTCTTCTCCAAAAAAGTTGCAGTGATTAAAAAATAATGGACATTACAAAGCGCGCTGGATAAAGGGTTTTTGACCAAAAAATCCAATCCAGAGGAGGCTTGCAATGTCCGGGATCAAGCTTAATGCCAAAAGATGTCATGTCCTTAACGGAAACCATTGGCAATCCATGGGTGCATGCTTAATGCCGGGACTTATCACAATTCGTGATAAGTTCGTGATCTCGTCACGGGTCAGGGCAATCAGAAAATCTTCAGGGAAGCGGCTGATATTTCTGCGTACCGCCTGATTGAGGACCCGTGTTTCGACGCCATACATTTCTGCAAGATCTCGATCCAGCAACACTTTATGACCGCGCAATAAATAAATCTTACCTTTGATAATTTCCACAGGCAGTGCTATTTCCATGGCGCCTCTGTATTTAATGTTTCAATGTCCCTGTTCAATCCCAACAACCGTTCTCATCAATTCATTACGCTGTCATCCCTAAATTCTTTCAATGATGGATATATTATCGTATCTTACGCAATCCGGCATTTACCGCGTCAATATCGAAAAACTCCGGATCGAAATCGTCGCCGAGCCATTCCATTACGGATTCATGTTCTTTATGTTTTGGGTCATTCATGACATCGATCATGTCGGCGTATCCCCATATGCCGCCGCAGTCCTCCGGCGGTCCGGCATACTTGCCGTCAAGGCAGACGGGATGTTTCATATCCTTATCCGGCGGCAGGATTTTTTCGACCAGGATTTCATGGATCCAGTCATCACCAAAATCGTAGGTGTAGAGAAACTTCATCTTGATGACGGGCACAACGGCCTGCAATGTAAACTTCCGTTCGTCCTTCTCCCGTGTGCCGAATTCCCATCCCGGTTCGGGAACGCCGTAAAGCTCTTTGCCGATGGTAAAGGAATGGAGATGGTAGTCCTCCCATCCCATGACAACTTGGAGAATGCGGTGGAGTTTGTTGAGCGTTATGGCGCCGGGAACCAGAATCCTTCGCCGGATCGGCGGTTTCAACCCTTTCAGGGTGATCTTTAATTGATAAACCGGCGCTTCACCGGGCGCTTCTTTTGATTTTTTTGGAGGCGTCATGATTTTTCCCCTTCCAGTAATTTCACAACATTCTCGGCAATGCGGTCTTCCAGCGACCGCGCTTCAGCATTCGGCGGCGCTGTTCGCCATAACGAAGCCCGCCCGTCCATTTTCATTCAGAGCGTGGTAGAATATCTGTATCCATAGATAGTTTGCGTTATCCGTACCGGGCATGCCCAAAGCGAAGCGGGAATCATCCTTGACCTTCTCCTTGTCCACCCCCGAAACATTGAACGGCGGATTTGCCATGACGAAATCGAACTTACCCGACTTGTCCCCGTTTATGCTGCGGTGCAGGTCTTCATAGTAAGTATTCCCCTGGCGGATATCTCCCGAAAGGCCGTGGACGGCAAGGTTCATCTTACACAGTCGGATGGTCTCGGCAACACGCTCCTGACCGTAGATGGATATTTCCGTCGCAGCTACTTTCTTATGATGCTCGACAAATGCAGCCGACTGGACAAACATGCCGCCGGACCCGCTGGCCGGATCGTAAATCTTGCCGTGGTAGGGTTCAATGATCTCGACGATGAGCTTGACGATGCTGGTGGGCGTGAAAAACTCACCGCCCTTCTGACCCTCTTTCATAGCGAACTTGCCCAGGAAGTATTCGTAGATCTTCCCGAAGGCATCGCCCTCGATGTCCATAGGAATGCCGCCGATGATGCGGATTAGTTCCACGAGGGTTGAATTGTCGAGCCGCTTATAGGTTTTTGGAAGGACATCTTTAAGGTCTTCATTTTCCGCCTCGATGGTACGCATGGCATTGATGACGGCCTGAGCGATATCTTCACCCTCCGGCAAATCGCGAATCCTGGAAAAACGCGCCTTATCAGGCAAGTAGAGAACCCCTTTGGCCTGATAATCCAATTTGCCGATCTTTCGACGACCGGTGACAGCGCCCGGAGATGCGGCAAATTCAGCCTCCGCCACGGTGAAACGGTGATCTGCATACCTGAGGAAAATGAGACCGAGCACCGGTGTTGAAAACTCGGACGGTTTAAGGTTGGAGTTGGCCCACATCTGGTCTGCGGCCGCCCAGAGTCGGGATTCCAACTGATTGTTGTTCTGAGCCATTCCAATTCCTTTTCATAGACTTTTTGATAGAGATTGTGTCAGCAAAGGTAAACAAAAAGATGAATAAAGTCTATTGAAAAAAGGTGATGCGGTCTTTTCGGGAATAGATCATCCAGCCACTGTGCAGGCGGCATCAGGAAGAAGCGGAATTCCATCATTCGCATCTCAACAATGTTCCGGACGGGTCTTTTAAAAAGCTGTTATATCAATCACTTAACATTTTACTCAATGCGGTGAGTAAATTTACTCAATACAGCGGGCAGCATAGGAATATTCATATGATCAACGAGAGCTTTTTGTTATCCTTTCCATTTTTGCTGTGTCAACGGCGTTTTCTCCATCCACTGTCTGATGCGGTTGGCATCTCCATAGCGTGTGAGTTTGCCCTGAGAATCGAGGAGCACAATCAGCACGGGGCGTTGGGCCACACGGGCCTGCATGACCAGGCACCGGCCCGACTCATCGATGAAGCCCGTCTTGGAAAGGCCGATCTGCCAGCGAGAGCTCCGGATCAAACGGTTGCTGTTACAAAATTTCAGCGTACGACGGCCTGAGCGGATCGTGGCCGATTCACGGGTGGTGAATTCCCGGATAAGACGGTAGCAATAGGCGGCTTCCACCATCCGTGTCAGGTCCCGTGCGGAGGAGACATTGCCGCGGGAGAGCCCGGCAGGATCCTCAAAGCGGGTCTCTTTCAGCCCCAGTGACTGCGCCTTTGCGTTCATGGCGCTGACGAAAGCATTGAGGCCGCCTGGATAAGTCCGCCCCAAAGCGTGAGCAGCGCGGTTTTCCGATGCCATCAAAGCTAAAAGCATTGCCTCTCCGCGTTTGAGGCGGGCGCCGATACGCAGGCGCGAGCGGCTGTGGCGGAGGGCGTCTGCGTCGTCCGGTTCAATCGTGAGCGATTCCTGAAGGTCCATTTTGGCATCCAGCACCACCATAGAGGTCATGAGTTTGGTGATGGATGCGATGGGCAATACCTCCTCCGCACGTTTCTGAACCAAAAGCTCACCTGTCCGCTGGTCCTCCACCAACGCAGCGGCGGAGCGCAGAACAAGCTTCCCGGGAGCCCGCATGGCTTCAGTCGTCGAATAATTTCTATGGGCGATCAAAGATCGCGGCGGTTTTGAAGAACCTGTGGCATCCTGAACCACCAGCGTCCCGCAAGTTAGAAGGATCATCAGCATTACAATGCCGGATCTACGAGTCATGCTCTTATCTTCGCCTTTCGTGTCTTTACCGCCTGCCTAAGTTCCCCTATGCTCAAAGCATAGGGGATACCCCCGAACGGAACGGTCTTGTGTGATGGCTATTCTTATTTCGGTGAGCAGTATAGGAGAACGATATATAGTATGTCAAGAAAATTTGACCACAAAATATAGTGGTTATTAGTCTATCAACGATATGTTAATAGTGCCCTTTAAATGCCAGCCATATCCATTTTTTGACAATTTACGCAATGCGGTGAGTAAATTTACTCAATACGGCAGCCACCTGTCAGGAAAATTTACATAGACAACAAGCCCATCCCAGTTTTGTTTTCTCATTGACACACATTTTCTTTTTCTTTATGCTTCCCTCGCTCGTAGTGAGCGACGGAAGATATTAAAAAAGGGTTCATCGTTTCGTATGCAGTGTAAAAAAGAAATAAATCCCAAGGGTATGCAGGCAGAAGACCTTGAAAAACTGGCCAGTCTGAAAGGTCTGGAGGCGGAAGCCTCTGCCATAAGCGGCAAGTACCTCACGCTGATGAAAATCATCTCCACAGGTCTGGGCGAGGATGTGGATTTGAAGATCGTACCGGGCAACGGATGGCGATATCATCCACAGAGTAATGAGATCGAATTTCCGGTAGAGATACTTTTGACCGCGTCCCCGGAAGAGATTGTCGGATTTTCCGCTCATGAAGCGGGGCACAGGCAGATATCCCGCCAGGATTTGAGGAAAGAGGTCTTCAGAAGCTTTTTTTCCAGGGAATCCACAAGACTGCTCTTGAACACCTTTGAAGATACACGGGTCGACAACTGGCTGACGGCGGTATTCAAGGGGCTGAAACATTATCTGGAAATCACCTACGAGGATCTGCTGCCCTCGGATCTGGCAAAATCAACATACGTCGATCGCCTGCGAAACGAAATTGCCGTGCAGCCGGATTTTTCCCTGCATCCTTATCTTTTGTATCCGCACCTAGAGTATCTTTTAGGCGTCCGTTATTACTGGAGATATGGCCACTTGCCCTCCCGGACGCTGACCCCTGATGTCAAGGAAGCCCTGGACAAAACCTCCGGGGAATTCGATGCGATCTTTCGTCATTGTCCTTCCGGGAAGGCCTCGGAACGGGAAAAATCCAGACTCGCCGAAGAAGCGGCCCGGATGATTACGGACAAGATTCTTCCCGAATATGAAAGGCTGGTCGAGGCCGCCATTGCAAGAATCATGGACGCTATAAACGAGGGCAAGGTTCAGACCAGAGACAAAAAATGCGTTCCGGGCGAATTGAGCCCCAAGGAATTGGAGAAGGAGGCCAGAAAGCTCGTTGACCGGAACGCAAGACAACTGGCGGACAGATTCTCCGGCAAGACAAAAAAGCGTGTCGCCAGGAGGGCTGAAGAATACAGGGAAGGCGGTTCGGAAGAGAAAGAGACGCTGATAAAAGAGGAAAAAGTATCAGAAAAGAAAAAAGAGGAAGCCTCCCTGTCTGCGGAAAACCTCCGGGATCTGATCAAAAAGGAACGCCGGATCAGCCGGGAGCAGGAAGCGCAGATGAAAGAGTACGAGCGGGTCTATCTGTTGATTTCGAACCTGATTCAGACGATAACCGGCATTCTGGAAAACCATTTCTCGAAAAACAGGCGGCCCGGCTTCACAGGGTATTTCCCTTCCGGCCAGAAACCCGATTTGAGAAAGGCGATGGAACTCTCCAGAAAGTTAACCCAGGGAATTCCCGTTCAGGAAAAGGATCTTAACGTTTTTTTAAAGAGGCGGCTGCCTACCCAGAGGGACCATAAAATTGTACTGGCCCTGGATGAATCCGGTTCTATGACGGAGCCAAAGAGAACCTCCGCCCTGGCGGGGCTTCTGGTCTTCATGGAGGCACTGGATCATATCGGCATTGATTTTGCGGTGATCGGATTTTCCGACAGTACAATCATGCACAAGGAATTGGGCGGGAAACTGACGCACGCAGACAGGCGTTTGCTGTTCGAGGAAGTTGCCCTGTGCATTCCTGCCGGTTCAACGGCCGACGCCGACGCCCTGCAACTGGCGACAAATATATTGAAAGATCAGCCTGAGGATGCCCTGCGATGGATCATCATGGTTACCGACGGCGAGGGGAATATCAATACGACGGGAAAGTCGTTTGCACAGCTTCAGGAAGAAGCCTTAGCTCAAAAGATAGAGGTATTAGGTGTGGGATTAGACAAAGAAGTAACCGAGGTTAAAAAGCGGTATCAAACTGCCATTCAGGTGGACAATGTGGAAGAACTCCCCTCCATTCTTTCCAATATTCTGGAGGAGAGGCTCATTTTTCAGGATGTATACTGGGAAAACATGTTGAGCGGTCAAGACGGGGAAGAGATTGCCGGGGTGATAAAATCTCAGTCGCTTCCGGAGAATGTATCGGAGCTTTTGGCTTCTATTTATCTTCATCAAAAACAGCGCATCCCGACATTCAACATCAGGCACTTGAAGAGGGCCTCAGAGTTGATGGGATTTTTATTGAACAGGGGCTGTTCCGAGAAAGAGGGATTCTTCGGGAGTTTAAGATATGCGTTTACGGATACGCAGGAGCAGCCTCAAAAGGTCCGAGAGCTTCTCCTGGAAAAACTTCCGGAGATTGAAAGCATTTTTCCCGACTTTACACACCGTGATCTGTATCCTGTTTCTTCGCAGCAGGATGTTCCTGTCGCCTCAATCCCACGGGACATGGCGTCCCTGCTGGATATTTTAATGAAGAACGCCTCCCACCCCCGACTGCAAAGAGCGTTCTCCATCATGAAGGAGCTTGTCAGCTCACCGGACAGGGCGTATGTGTGCATTCCCGGACTGGAGGCGTGTTTCCGTCTCATCCCCGATGAACTCATCCGGGAAGTAATCCTGGAGGAACTGGAGAATAAACTGGAAGATGCGAGCTGGTCTGTCCGCCAGGTCGCTGCTCTTGCCCTGGGACGCGTCTATCTTTCCCTCATCAAGCAGGGGAAAGATATCAACCTTTTCAGACTGGAAGACAGATTAGGGGACGAAGACCCTTCAGTCTGCCGGGCTGCGGCGGATTCCTTAAGCCGAATCTGGTATCACAGCTATCGCCGGGGGAAGATCACCATAGAAACGCTGGAAGAAAAAATGGAAGATACAAGCTGGTCTCTCCGTCAGGCCGCCGCCCGTGCCCTTGGGCTCATCTATCCATCGCTGATCAAGCAGGGGAAAGAGGTAAATGTAAGCCTGCTGGAAGACAAATTATGGGATAAAAACTGGTTTGTCCGCCAGGCGGAAGCCGAGTCTGTCGGCCAGAGTTACCCGGCTATCATCAAACAGGGGCAGCAGATAGAACTGGGCAGCCTGGAAGAAAGATTTAAAGATAAAAATATCCTGGTCCGTCAGAGTGCGGCTCTATCCCTGGGACGCATTTATCCGGTGTTGATGAAACGGGGAAGCGATGTAAACATAAGGAAGTTGGAAGATAGATTGGATGATGACGACTGGTCTGTCCGTCAGGCTGCGGCCCAGGCACTGGGCCGGATCTGGTTTCACGGCTATCATCAGGGAAAGTTTGCCCTGAAGGATCTGGAAAAGAAACTCGAGAATATAAGCTGGTCTGTCCGTCAGGCCGCATCGCAGGCACTGGGGCAGATATATCCCCTTCTGATCAGACAGGGAAGCACCATTAAGCTGAAAAAACTGGAAGAAAAATTGCACGATGCGGATGTGGACAGGTCTGTCAGCCGGGCTGCCGCCATCGCCCTCGGCCGGATCTGGCCTTGCAGTTATCAGAAGAAAAAGATCACCTTCGACGCATTGGAAGAAAAGCTCAAAGATGACAACTGGTTTGTTCATCAGGCCGCGGCGCTCGCCATGATCAACATCTATCCCGCACTTGTCAAACAGGATCATGATGTGGACGTCAGCAAACTGGAAAGGCGGCTGAAGGATAAGGACTGGTCTATCCGTCAGGCCGCCGCCCGGTCTTCCATAAAGATTTCCTCGTTTTTCATCCTGAACAATCGGGAAACATTGAACAAAGTCCTTGCTTCCTTTAATGAGATGCTGGGCGAACCGATGGGAAGCACGATTTCGGGCACGCATTCCCGCCAGGTTGAAATCAGTAATGAGGCTCTGACGATAGGGGATCTTGTTCTGGACAGGGAATCGGTGAATGAAAATATCCCCGCCTGCATTATGACCGCCACCGGCTATCACATTCTGGAGGCCTTGAGCTTCGGTTATCTGTTGAAACACTCCGTGCTGCTTTTAGGGCCGACCTCGACGGGGAAAAGCTTCCTGATCAAGTGGCTGTCGCAGGTGCTGGGATTCAGGCACCTTGCCTATGCCATCAATCCGTATACCTCCAAATTTGAGCTGATCGGCGGCATCAAGCCTGACAGCGAGGGTCGCTTCATCTGGCAGGAAGGCATTATTCTGAAGGCTGCACGGGAGGGTTTATGGCTGGTGCTGGAGGAGATCAACCTGGCCTCTTCTGAAGTTGTGGAGATATTGAACGACTTCCTTATTACCGGAAAGATTGCCTATTCGGAAAACGGAGAGCAGAAGGAAGTGATCCCCCATCCTGATTTCCGGCTCTTTGCCACGGGAAATCCTGAAAGTTACAGCCAGAGGCAGAAACTTTCCGAGATATTCGTATCCAGGTTTAAAATCTTCTATCAAAAAGAGTTGTCCGAAGAAGAGCTGTCCCAGGTCTTGAGTTCGTTATTCAGGATATCCGCAGCTCTGGCCCTCCTGATCGCCCGGTTTCATATTTCCCTGCAAAACCAGGCGGACAGCCGGATTATCGGCAAAGCGGAAAAAGACCCGTATACCTTCACCCTGAGAGATATCATCAGACTGGGCAACCGACTGGGGCCCTCTCTGAAGCAGGAATCGGAGGATGTGGGATTCCTGAAAAAGCTCTTTACCGAATTCTTCTGTGTCTATATGGGCAGGATGAGAGATCCCTCCGAAAGGGAGGCCATGGTCAGCCTGCTGGATGCGTATTTCGGATTCAGGGCAAAAGGAATGGACCTGAAAGCAATAGTCACCGCTTCTGCGGAAGATTTAAGACCGCTGCTGAAAAGCCTGGTAACTTCGCGGGGCGGTGAATTCATTCCCGGGCAGGAAGCGGAAATAACGCCCACTCCGACCCAGAGGGAAGCCCTCTATCTGATCCTCAAGGCCCTGATCAACCATGAGCCGGTGCTTCTGGTGGGAAATCCGGCGTCCGGAAAGACAACGCTTGTCCGATACCTGGCCAGGGAGAAGCAGACCAACCTTTATTTTGTCAATCTCTCCTCCGATACGGGACTGGAAGAACTCCTGGGGGGTTACATACAGGATGAACAAGGGAAATGGTATTATCGGAAGGGACTTCTGTTCAAAGCCATGGAAGAGGGGAGTTGGCTTCTGATCGATGAGGCAAACCTGTCTCCTCTATCGGAATACCTGAACACCCTTCTGGACTTCGGCTATATCGTCGATGAAAAGGAAAATGTCTGTCATGCCCATCCCAATTTCCGGCTCTTCCTGGCGATCAATCCGCCCTCTGTGCATCAGTCCCGGAATCTCCTTTCCCCGGCGCTGAAGTCACGGTTCGCCGAGGTCTGGGTTGAGGAGTTGACCAGTGCGGGAGAACTGGCCTCCTTGGTCGATACCTGGAGCAATGTCCATTCGACGCCCCTGGGCTTCCGTGAGCAGAAAAAGGATAAGCGCAGGATCCGTGACGCTGAAGTCTCCCCCGAAAAAAGAACCGAAAAAAAACCTCCTAAAAAGGAGGAACCCACAGCGTATAAGCGGTATACTCACTTTTCAACGTGACGGGAAAGAGGTCTTTAACAGCTTCCCTGTATTTTTTTTGTCATTCCGTGCCTGACACGGAATCCGGAACCTTCCCTCATTTGGCATGGGTAGGCTGGTTGAGATTTGATGTTTGATAATGTTCCCAAAAGGTGAAATAGCACGGCGTCTTTATGATGCCGTTTCCCGTGAGGCGGAAGACCTTGTCGTGGAGGACGTCCGGTTCGGCCTGAGCTATGTCGGGGTGAGGCTGGGCCATCGTCGGGCGGGTCTGGCCGCCCTGCTGATGCATGAACTGCCGCCGGGCTGTTCGGTGTTTCCTGATGCCGGAAAACTCGCCGGCGCAAGGGCTTCTTCCCTGCTGAAAAACCTTGTGGAAGGACGGAATCCCCTGGAAAAAGCCCTGGGACTGGCCACGGCAAATGCCATGATGCATCCGGAGACCGCCGGAGACGAGAGAGATGCACTCTCCATCATAAATTTGACTCCGAAAGACCGGGTGGCCATGGTCGGACTCTTTTCACCCATGGTTCCGAAGATCGAGGCAACGGGAGCGAAACTCTCCGTCATTGAAAAGAATCCCGCGCGGATGAAAATTCCGGGCCGGGAGGAACGTGAAAAAATCCTCCGGGAATGCACGGTCGCCATCATCACCGCGACCACCCTCCTGAACGATACCCTCGAAAGCGTTCTCGCTGATCTGGGAGAACCCCGCCATGTGGCCCTCCTGGGCCCCTCGACCCCCCTGCACCCTGAAATCTTTCGTGGAACGCCGGTCAACCATCTGGGGGGATCGATCGTCCGCGATACTGATAAGATCATGCGGATCATTTCCGAAGGCGGCGGTACGACCGCCATGCGCCTCTACCTTCGGTTCATCAACCTCCTGCTTGGAAAAAACGAGAGTGATAAATTGCCATGAAGATTAGGAAAGACGGTACCCTTTTCGGGCATCCCAAAGGCCTCTACATCCTGTTCTTCGCCGAGATGTGGGAGCGGTTCTCCTATTACGGAATGCGGTCGCTCCTCATCTTCTACATGACCAAGCAGCTTCTCTTCTCCCACGGGGAGGCCTCGCGTATCTATGGCCTGTATACGGGGCTCGTTTATTTCACGCCGCTTCTCGGCGGGATCATAGCGGACCGCTGGCTCGGACAGCGCAAGTCCGTCGTGGTGGGAGGGGTCTTGATGGCGATCGGGCATTTCCTGATGGCCTTTGAATCACTTTTCTTTATCGCGCTGCTTTTTTTAATTTTGGGAAACGGCGCCTTCAAACCGAACATTTCCACCCAGGTGGGCAGTCTTTACCCTCCCGGAGACGCGCGCCGGGACAGGGCCTTCAACATCTTCTATCTGGGCATCAACCTGGGAGCGTTTCTGTCGCCCCTCCTCTGTGGCACAGTCGGTGAAATCTTTGGCTGGCACTACGGCTTTACGCTGGCGGGCGTCGGTATGATACTTGGTCTTGTCGTCTATCTGGCCGGGGGACGGCACCTTATTCCGGTTCAGGAAGAGAAAAAGACGACGGACCGTATCCGGCAGAGCGGTGACGGCGGACGTTTCTTGTCCGGAGACGACAAGCATCGCCTTTTGGCGCTGGTGAGCATCTGCCTTTTTGTCATTGTGTTCTGGATCGCCTTCGAGCAGCAGGGAAACACTCTTGCTCTCTGGGCCGACGAAGACACGGATCGCCGCATCGGCAGCTGGGAGATCCCGGCGCCCTTTTTCCAGTCCCTGAACCCCCTTTTCATTTTTCTATGTACACCGCTTATCACGAGACTATGGTCCTGGCAATCCCGACGCGGTCGTGAACCGGATTCCATTTTAAAAATGGCCATCGGCTGCGCATTGCTGGGAATTTCCTTTTTTATCATGATCCCGGCAGCCAGTTTGTACATGGTAGACGGAACGCCCGTGAGCATGTGGTGGCTGGTGGCAGGCACCCTGGTTCTAACGATCGGCGAGCTTTTCCTTTCGCCCATCGGCCTGTCTCTCGTCACGAAACTCGCGCCGTCGCACATGGTTTCCATGATGATGGGGGTGTGGTTTCTTTCCCAGTTTGCCGGGAACTTCCTCGCCGGCTATATAGGGAGTTTCTGGGATGTCATGGCAAAGACCCATTTCTTCGGGATGCTGGGAATCCTCTGCACATTAACCGGTGCGGGCATTCTGTTGTACCGCCGTCACCTGAAACGCACGGATGGAAACCTGATAGGCCGGATGTGACATTACCGCACAGGATGGTTACATATAACCTTCCAGGCATTGCACAGGAAATAAGAAGGACCCCAAGCAATGAACAATATTGTCATACGTTCCTGCAAAGACAGTGAACTTGAGATTGTGCATGAGATCGTCAACGACGCCGCCCGGGCATACAAGGGGATTATTCCGGAGGATCGGTGGAAGGAACCGTACATGCCGAAAGAGGAGCTCCGGCATGAAATCGACAGCGGGGTCGTATTCTGGGGGTACGAAGAAAGGGGGGAACTTTTGGGTGTGATGGGGATTCAGCCGGTCCAGGATGTGACGCTGATCCGTCATGCGTATGTCCGGACGGTAAGGCGGAATCAGGGCATCGGGAGCCGATTGCTTGATGCGCTTCGGGAAAAGACGCTCCATCCCGTCCTGGTCGGCACCTGGGCGGCCGCGGTCTGGGCGGTCCGTTTCTACGAAAAACATGATTTCCGGCTGGT
Organism: uncultured Syntrophaceae bacterium; assembly: GCA_964541605.1. Taxonomy (GTDB): domain Bacteria; phylum Desulfobacterota; class Syntrophia; order Syntrophales; family UBA2185; genus CAZIQY01. The sequence continues at coordinate 40,492 of CAZIQY010000017.1, forward strand.
CACTCCGGAAGAAAAGAACCGGTTGCTGAAAAGATACTGGTCCATTCCCGACCGCCAGGTCGAGACGTCCGTTGTTCTCGCCGACCAGCACTGGTTTGGCCGGAAGGGCGTCCCGCTTGTCATGCCTTGTGGACAGGATGCTTCAGCACACAAAGGGGGAACAGGCAGGATACCCATTTTATCCATCGTGGGAAGGTCCAACACGGGGAAAACGACCCTGATCGAAAAATTGATCCCGGAACTGAATCGAAGAGGATACCGGGTGGCCACAATCAAGCACAATATCCACGGTTTTGACATCGACCACGAAGGTAAGGACAGTTGGCGGCACAAGAAGGCGGGAGCGCGTATGACGGTCATTGCCTCGCCGCACAGAGTCGCCGTTGTTGAGGATTCCGACGAGGACTATGAACTGGCGGAACTCCGCGACCGGTACATCCGGAATGTGGACATCGTCCTCTCCGAAGGATTCAAGGTCAACCCCCATCCCAAGATTGAAGTTGTCAGATCGAAACTGAGGCACGAACCGGTCTGCACGAAAGAAGACAACCTCATCGCCGTCGCCAGCGACCGGCCTCTGGACAGAGGCGTTCCCTGCCTGGATATCAATGATATTAAGGGTCTTGTCGACCTCATTGAAAAACGATTTTTTAAATGACGTGAGACAGGATGTCGCCTTTAAATGGGGACATCTGTCCCCGATTTACTCTTTTCCTACAGGCTCAACGGAAAAATCAGCTGGAGCGTAGCGACCGGCTGGATTGTCTGGTTACGCAATAATTTCATTCAGCCCTTCTATGGCTTGATTCAACTCTTCCAGTGATGCTTTACCGATGACTTTACCAATCCTCTCAACAGACAGTGTTCGGATTTGACTGATTTTGATCCATGATTTCTTTGGTAAATCCCCGCCCTTCAGCTCAAGGGTCAGTGGGAATCCGGCCTTTTGCGGCTGACTTGTGATTGCCACGGCTATGACGGTACCTGAACGTTCATTAAATATATCGTGACTCAAGATCATGACAGGACGCAAGCCTGCCTGCTCATGGCCTCGTGCAGGATTCAAATCTGCCCAGCGAATCTCGCCTCTCAGTATTCCGGCCATTGGCTCATATCCTCAGCTAAACCTTCTTCTGCCATAGCTTTTTCAAATGCCGGTTCGAGTTTGGCGCATTCCATTGATAGTCGGCTGCGCTTCATTCTCGCGAGTTTCTCGCCGACAGCTTCCCGAATTGCCTGGCTGCGATTTTGGAAAACATGTTCGCCCACTAATCTGTCCAATTCGCCGATAAATTCTTCGTCCAATGTAATCGCAATCTTTGCTTTACCCATATTAGCCTCCTGCATTATGGTATTACATTATATCATACCAGTAGCGAGGTAAACAAATTTTTATTTATCTCTCAAAACCACTGACAATGTCAGTGGTGGGGCGTGGGGGCGGAGGCCCCACACCATTAGCGCATCAACAATGTTGATAAGCAGATAGGATTTGTTGTAACGTATCCATAGGAGGCAAGGCCATGGAAGAATACAACAAATCATATCATGCAATTTACCGATGTGAGTATCACTTCGTTTGGGTTCCGAAATATCGCTATCACGTGCTGGTGAGAGAGATCAAGCCAAGGTTAAAAGAGCTGTTGGTGGAGTTATGCAACTGGCTTGACGTCACAATTATAGAAGGAGCGATATGTTCAGATCACGTGCATATGTATCTTTCAGTTCCTCCGAAATATTCTCCGGCCCATGTAATGAGAATCCTCAAAGGAAAAAGTGCAGAGTATCTGCGTAGGGATTTTCCTGAATTGGGTAAAAAGTATTGGGGGCTGCATATATGGGCCCGGGGCTATTTTGTGAGCACTGTGGGAATCGACAGCGCCACCATTCAGAAATATGTTAAAGAACAAGTAGAATCTCAAATTGGAGGTTTGCACCAGGAATAGCCCCTCGAACACCTTCTGAGAAGATCTTTGCAAGCTCCTTGGTTTGCCATTTGCTGTGCTGTTCATTCATTCTTATTCCTCGCATCCAACGACAAGTTTGAGGGGTGTGGGTGAAGCGCCAGCGTAACCCACACCCCTCTCAAAGCTGTTGTTATGCCAAAATTTCATCTATTGGCAATATCTGCTTACCGTGCCGAATAGTGAGAATCGATATTTGTGTTTTTTCAATGCGATAAATGATGCGGTAATTGCCGTAAATCAACTCTCTAAATTGTTCGTTTCTAATTTCAGGGACAACCCTGCCGATTTCAGGAGAAGATTTTAGCTGCTCAACTTTTGAAAATACCGTGTTAATCCATTTTTCTGCTGCGGATGGTTTGTCTTGGGCAATATATTCAGCGATTTCCGAAGCTCTATCAATAGCCAACGGCGACCAAACAATTTTCATTTTTGGACTTTCTTCAAAACTTTTTCTTTTGCAGCTTCATGAGCAATTCCTTGTCCATTTTCGAGTTGATTAAGGGATGCCTGAACGTCTGTCAAAAGCTCAAGTTTCTCCTGAATTGCTTCATATTCATAAGCATCCAATAAAACGGCAACACTTTTTCCATGCTGCGTAATAATTACAGGTCTTTTTGTATCATGAACTTGCTTTATGAAGTTTGCGATACCTGTCCTCACCTCGGATAATGGTTTGATATCTTGGTCAATTTTTAATCTTTGCATTTTACACCTCGCATTGTTTCTAAATTTTGTACATTATAACGTACAGTTTTTAGTATTTGCAAGGACTTTCTTCGGGTGGTCAAAAGCTTTGATCCAAAGCCTCAGCACACTGCCCAATGCGGGAACCGCTGCAATCGATCCTAAATCCCCAACACACTTTACACGCACTGCCATGCCGATTTCTTTCACCAATAAATACTATTGTTTTCTCAGTGTTGTCTCTTGTCAGACTTCTTCTTGTAAAGATTTTCTCGCCTGTCGTTGATAAAAAAGAGACGCCTTGAGGCCCGACATGTTCATAAGCTTCATCAAATGAGTGGCCGATTGGAAAAGTATTCCCTCTTCCGACGTTTGGATGCCCCATACATCCTCCTTTCCCTACCCCGCCTCACTCTACTGCGGCCTAACGTATTTTTCACCTGCTGGTGTGAAGCGGCAGCGAAACACCAGTCAGGTGAAAAAAAATGATGTTGGGTGCCAGCTGCATCAGACTGGCAGATGGCCCGCAGGTTGTGGTCTATTGCCATGCTCTGCATTGACACCCGGACGGTGTTGAGTTAAGAGCCCATTTTGTGGAGAAAAAATGCATCCCATATTCTCCACTCTCAAAGAGCATGATAGGTCGATACCGTGCCAGTAAAACTTTCAGTCCTTCACCGATCACAATGGCAACAGCGCAACTGATGCACACATAAAAGAGGCAAGAAGTCCCGTATTGATTCTTTCCGTCATTTGAAATAATTCCGATGATCCCGACAATAAAGCCCAGGGTGAGTCCGATCTCCACAGCCGGGCTGCATCCCAAGTAGGAAATGAAGGTCCCAAGCGTGTCGACCCAAGTATCGGTAAAATGAGTATGTACCCACTGGTCAATCAGGCGATCGAAAAAAAAAGAAGAGTAAGTACAGCAGGACGAATCCTACAGCGGTCACTACGGTTTTCCCCGGTAATTTATCCATCATCTGATTTCTGTTACTCAGCTTTGATTAGGCGTTTCGTCGTTGCTCAAAGGCTAACCTCACTGCCAGCGCTGTCAAGACGCAACCCATAACATAGCGCTGCATAGCCAGCCAAACTGGATGGCGCGAGAACCAAGACGCGATGCCTGCCGCCGACAAGGTGATGATAAGATTAACCGTGAAGCTCACCGACATTTGCGTCGCGCCGAGAATGAGGCTCTGACCGAATACTGATCCGCGGTCAGGATCGATGAACTGGGGGAACAATGACATATAGAAGACAGCCACTTTCGGGTTGAGCAGGTTCGTCAGAAAGCCCATCAAAAACAGCTTTCGCGGCGCGTCGGCCGGCAACAACTGAGGTTCGAACGGCGAGCGCGCTCCCGGTCTGACGGCCTGCCACGCAAGCCAAAGCAGGTACAGGGCGCCCGCCCACTTGAGTGCTTCATACGCAAGCGGGACCGCCAAGAAGAGCGCCGAAAGTCCGATTGCAGCAGCCAGAATGTGAATGAGAAAGCCTGCAATTACGCCAAACAGAGAAATGACGCCCGCGCTACGACCCTGACAAATAGATCGAGAGATCAGGTAGATCATGTTGGGACCAGGTGTCAGCACCAGTATCAGCGCGACACCAACGAAAAGAAGCAAGTCATTCAATGAGATCACGATATCTCCTCAAACGCATAACGCCGTAATCAGCCGCCCGAAGGGTCGGCTGGATAAGATTGTGTACGCCCGGCACGGGCGTGAACTTATGGGGTGAAAGTCTCCTGTATATGAATCCTGTCAATGCCTTTGTACATTGGCACAAGTACTAGCCGAAGGCAAGGGCGGAACCGCGAGGAACCGTCCGAAGGAAGCCGGAGTGCAAGGCTATGAGCCGACGAACAGAAACGGCATACAAGGC
>CAZIQY010000018.1:0-44989 GCA_964541605.1 uncultured Syntrophaceae bacterium
TTAGAATTGTTTTAATGATTTTGATGCCCCGCCCTGTGGGCGGGGTAGTTCACTGACTTTCATTTTATGTATAACTATGCTTACTTGCCAGTAAATATGATCTCTTCATTATTTGGGCCTGTAGAATGAGATTTGTAGCCAATGGACCGTCAATTCCCGATGATCTTCTTGTAGCACGAGATGAGGGCAGAGTCGTCTTTATTTGCGGGGCCGGGGTATCTCAGGCGCAAGCCCATTTGCCCGATTTCCAGCAATTAACACGTCATGTCATCAAACAATTAGGAGTTACACCTCAAGATCCTGCCAGAAAACTCTTTGATGTATCGGAAGAGTTGGACAAACACACTGGAGTAGCCGGCATCATATCCGCTGACAGAGTCTTTGGACTCCTTGAACGAGACTTTTCCGTCCGCGATATTGCGCAGGCTGTTGCAGTTACACTTAAGCCATCAGCTAAAGTCAATCTTTCTGCACATCGAATCATGCTGGATTTGGCAAAACTGCCAGACGGTCGAACCCGACTAATTACGACAAACTTTGATCTCCTTTTCGAAGCCTGCGATTCAGCCTTGCCATGTTGCCGCTCTCCCCGTTTACCGGACCCCATGTGCGATGATGAATTTGAGGGGATCATTCACCTGCATGGCCGTGTAGATAAAAAATATCAAACTGCCGAAGGGGATGGCTTTGTCCTCTCCAGTGCGGGTTTCGGACGCGCATATCTGGCGGAAGGCTGGGCAACCTCTTTTATCCGATCAATCATAGATCAGTATATCGTCGTCTTCGTCGGATATGCTGCCGATGATCCGCCTGTTCATTACCTGCTGGAAGCCTTATACAGCTATAAGAAATCTTTGAAAGGGGTGTACGCCTTTCAGGCAGGCAATACTGGCGAAGCAGCAGCCAAATGGGGGCATAAAGGTGCAATTCCCATTGCCTATGACGAAGCAGCTAATCATAAGGCGTTGTGGGATACCTTGGCAGCCTGGGCGGAGAGAGCTATAGACCCGAATTCTTGGTTCGAAAAAGTCATCACCATGTCGCAGAAGGGTCCTGAAGCTCTGTCACCGCATGAAAGAGGTCAGGTCGCTCACATTGTTTCCACACATGAAGGTGCCAGGAAGTTCGCCAACGCAGAGGTGCCTCCTCCTGCCGAATGGCTATGTGTTTTTGATCCATCCATCCGTTACATGACTCCCGGTAATATCAATATCTATTCCGAGAATAAGCAGTCTTTTGATCCCTTTTATGACGCATATGGATTGGATAATGATACACCGCCACCGAAGCTTGATCCGCGGGACCACTTTGCCAAAAGGGACTTACCCTTCGGTGAATGGGATGCTTTTGCACTCAATGAGTCAGATATCAAGAACCTCCAAGATGATCGTTATGCAGCACTGCGAGGACACTGGGCAATCAATGTATCCCGATTATCTTCGCGCTTGGAACACTTATGCGTGTGGATCAGCAAAGTTTGTCATCAACCGGCTGCCGCATGGTGGGCTGCCGGGCAAAAAGGCGTACATCATTCGCTTCAAAGTTTAATCCGTTCTCAATTAGTGAAATCTAATAAAGACTTCTTCCCTTCAGAGGTTTATAAAGCCTGGAGGTTTATTCTTGAGGTATGGAGGGATCGACAAAGGGATGCAGATTTGGATTGGCATCAATTGAAAACCTCTGTCGATCGGAATGGTTGGACTATTGACTCAATAAAAAAGTTTGCTTCTATCAGAAGGCCCTATCTCTCCATTGGTGACATGCCTCGCTGGAGCGGCCCCAAACCACCCGCTTTGAAAGAAGAGATTCAATGTAACGAGATGGTCAGTGTGGATGTAAAATATCCCACACCTTATGGTGATGCAGACATTCCCGATGACTTTCTTTTGTCAGCTGTCCGAGAATTCCGAAACAACTTAGAGCAAGCAGTCTATCTTGAGCAGGAAATAGGTGGATATGGGTTGCGTCACCATTCACCGATTGAGCCGGACAAAAGTGTAAAGGGCGATTCATATGAAAGAACTCACGGCATATCAAGCATTCTGCTCTATTACGTTAACCTCTTCAAAAGACTCGTTGAAAAAGATCCGCAAGTTGCGAAGCGGGAATACTTGGCTTGGCTGGATGATGAAGAGACGGTTTTTGATCTTTTAAGGATCTGGATCGCCGGCAACCCGCGCATTGCCAGCGGAAAAGAAGCAGGTGAATTGCTCATGCGGCTGAGTATGCGGTCGTTTTGGGAGCACCGTCATCAACGGGATTTGCTCCTCGCATTGGAAAAGCGATGGAACGATTTTCCGAAGGCAACGAGAATACGCCTCGAACGGCGGTTGCTGCTGGGACCACCGTCTTGGGAATCGGAAGAAAAGACACGGTACATTGATAGGAGAGCTTGGACAATATTAAACGTGGTTCATTGGCTGGCAGAACATGGATGCCGGTTAAGTTTTGATCTAAGTAAGAAAAGCGAAAAGCTCCGCAAGCAAGCACCTGAGTGGAAGCCGGGATATGCTGCGAAGGCCGCCCACTCTCTGGAAGGACGAGGCGGATTTATTAAGAGGGAAACAGAGTATTCCACCCTTCTTACCGAGCCTCCGGAAATGATTCTTCAAAAGGCGAAGGAACTCAGTAGCAGGGATTTCGACAGATTAACAGAGAATGATCCCTTCGCTGGATTGTCAGCCGAAAGGGCAGACCTTGCCCTCGCAGCCCTTGTCAGTAACGCGGGGCGAAATGACTATCCAGAATGGGCATGGCGAACATTCCTATACGCAGATGCACGCAAGAATGATCCTGTAGATTTTTCGACGCAGATAGGAAAACATATATTGGAAATGTCGGATGATGTCATCTGTAGCATCATTTCTCCTGTTTCAGAATGGCTCTTAAATGCTAGCAAGGGTCTTTTGGTATCGCAGCCGGAGCGATTCTGGCAGATATGGGAACGATTAATTACCATCCTAAAATCTAAGCCAAAGAGTGCACTTTCAAACATCTTAAGACAGAAAAATGAACCTGATTATGCCACGGAAGGCTTGAATGCACCGGTTGGCAAACTTGCACAAGCATTGATGAATGATCCGGCGATAAATAATTTGGGCAAGAAGAGAAGCCTGCCGTTATTTTGGAAAAGACGTGTTGAAGAATTGCTCCATTTGGAAGGAGACCTGCACCGACACGCTCTTGCCATGTTTATTCACCATCTTGGCTGGTTCTATGTGAGGGATCATCGCTGGACGCTAGCGAATCTGATTTCTTTTTTAGATACCGATGCTGACGATCAAAAAGCCTTCTGGTCAGGGTTCTTCTGGAATCCGCGAGTCCATACGAAACTATTTGAAGTGCTGAAACCTTACTTGGTACCTCTCGTCCACGACAAAACATTGGAGAAACAGGGCCACCTAAACACGCTGTCGGCGATTCTCCTATCCTATTGGTTGAATGTACATCCCAAAAAAGGCAAGCGATTTATCAGTAATGCTGAGATGAGAGAGATTCTTCTCCAGTCTGACGAAAATTTTCGGGTTCAAACTTTATGGCAAGCCAAAAGTTTTTTTACTAGAAAGAAAGCGGACAGAAGGAGCTTGTCGACATTCATCACAGATGTATGGCCGAGGCATAAAAAGGCAAAAAGTCTCCGAATATCTACTGCCCTTTGTGAGTTGGCATTTACAGATGCCGAGGCCTTCGAAAGCCTCGTCGACCTCATTCTGCCTCTAGTATCTAAAGGCGATAAGCATGGTTCTTTCATCTACAGGCTCGAAGATTCCAATATTATTGACTTGTTCCCTGAAAAAGTACTTGCGCTTCTGTGTGTGGTTCTGCCTGATAACACATCTGAATGGCCTTATGGGATAGGGAATGCGCTTAAACGCGTCGGTGAAGTTAAGCCGACTCTATTGAAAGATAAAAGATTGATTGAATTAAAGAAACGGATGGGTTCTTGATAATGTTAGCGATTAAAGAGTGTCCTAAGCAGTACCAGTTGAAACCTGATCGAGAAGACTTTGCTGACAAGCTGCTGACTTTAATCGCTCTCTGCTCTTTTTTATTGTTTACGACGGTGATAACCATAATCTTGATAAAGGAGAATCATGAAACTTCTCCACACCTCCGACTGGCACATCGGCCGCGCCCTGTATGGCCGCAAGCGATACGACGAATATGAAGCCTTCCTGAGCTGGCTGGCCGGTCTTATTGAGGCCGAAGATATCGATGTGCTGCTTGTGGCCGGTGACGTGTTTGACAACAGTACGCCCAGCAACCGGGCACAGGAACTGTATTACCGTTTTCTGTGTCGTGTGGCTGCCGCACCGAACCGCCATGTGGTTATCATCGCAGGGAATCATGATTCGCCTTCTTTTCTCAATGCCCCCAAGGAACTCCTGAAATTTCTGAACATCCATGTCGTCGGGTATGCATCCGGGCAACCTGAAGACGAATTGATCGTGCTGTCCGGGCCGGATCACGACCCCAGGCTTATTGTCTGCGCCATCCCTTATCTGAGGGACCGCGACATACGCACGGCCGAAGCCGGGGAGTCCGTTGAGGACAAGGAGAGGAAAATCATCGAGGGGATCAGAACTCATTACCGGATGGTATGTGAAGCGGCGGAACAGAAACGCGCCACACTGGGGAAGCCGGTTCCGATTGTCGCCATGGGACATCTCTTTGCCGCGGGCGGCGAGACCGTCGAAGGTGACGGGGTGCGCGAGCTGTATATCGGCTCTCTTGCACAGGTCAAAAGGGATGTGTTTCCCGAATCTATCGACTACCTTGCCCTCGGGCATCTTCATATCCCTCAAAGGGTCGGCGGTTCTGATTTCATACGCTATTCGGGTTCGCCTCTGCCTATCGGCTTTGGGGAAGCTGAACAGGGGAAAAGCGTTACTCTTGTAGAATTCTCGGGTCAAGCGCCCAGGGTCAAAAATATCGCAGTGCCCGGATTTCAGGAGTTGAAGACGCTGCGGGGGGATTGGCAGACCATTTCCCGAAGCATTGATGAGTTGAAGTCAGGAAAGAGCCGTGCCTGGTTGGAGGTTGTCTATGAAGGAGATGAGATAGCCGCAAGCCTGCAGGAGCGCTTGAATGAGGCCATCGAAGGGACCGGCATGGAGATCCTCCGGGTGAAAAACAACCGTGTGCTGGAACGCGCCTTAAGCGGAACGGACGCGGAGGAAACGCTCGACGACCTGGACGTGACGGACGTGTTCAGGCGGTGCCTTGAATCGCATGAAATCCCGGAGGATCAGCGCCCGGCGCTTCTGAGCGCCTATCAGGAAGTCGTCGCAGCCTTGAATGAAGCGGACCCGATGGCGGAATAATAGATTGCCGCGGCACTGTGCCTCGCAATGAAAACAGACATTGCGGCAGAGTCTTCAGGGGCGGAGCAGTATTTTTGGGCAAGAGATGTTGTACGCTCATTCCCGCCCCCGCTTTCGCAAGGGTAAACTCCAGCGGGAATCCATGAACTGGACTGGATGCCGGATCGAGTCCGGCATGACATTTTATATGTTTATTCGCTGACTAATAACCAGGAGGAAAGGGTTTGAAGATTCTGGGCGTTCGGTTTAAAAACCTGAACTCACTCACGGGCGAATGGCATATTGATTTTACACACCCTGACTATGCCTCCGACGGCATATTCGCGATCACAGGCCCTACCGGCGCAGGAAAGACGACCATTCTGGATGCCGTCTGTCTCGGACTTTACGGCAGAACGCCCCGCCTGGACAAGGTTACCAAGAGCAGCAATGAGATCATGTCGCGCCAGGCAGGCGAATGCTATGCCGAGGTTACATTCGAGACCCAGAAAGGCCGTTACCGGTGCCACTGGAGCCAGCACCGTGCCAGGAAAAGACCTGATGGCGAGCTGCAACCGGCAAGGCACGAGATATCCGATGCAGATTCACAGAAGGTGCTGGAATCAAAGATAAACCAGGTGGGAGCGCTCATTGAGGACGCCACGGGTATGGACTTTGAACGCTTCACGCGTTCGATGCTGCTTGCCCAGGGCGGATTCGCGGCCTTTCTCCAGGCCTCACCCGACAAGCGCGCTCCCATTCTCGAACAGATCACCGGTACCGAAATCTACAGCCGCATATCCGTGAAAGTACACGAACGCTGCAGAGAAGAGCGCGAAAAGCTTGAATTGCTACAGTCCGAACTGAAGGGAATTCAGGTATTGAATGAGGATGAAGAAAGGGCTCTGCAAGCCGGTCTGAAAGAAAAGCAGGGACGGGAGATCGAACTTGCGGGAAAAGCGGACAACATGCGCAAAGCCCTGACCTGGCTCGATGGAATATTTGCGTTTGAGAAGGAATTGGAAGGCCTCGATAAAATGCACCGGGATTTTGAGATGCGCCGGGAGGCATTTGAGCCGGAAGCAAAAAAGCTGGAAAAATCCCGCAAGGCCCTCGGTCTCGAAGGCGATTACCGGGGGGTGCAAGCCTTGCGCACAGAGCAGGCAAGCGACACAAAAGAACTTGGCGCCGCTCTCGCTGCCCTGCCCGCAAAGGATCAGGCCGCCGCCGATGCGCTTGCCGCAAAACAGGCCGCAGAGACCCTGCTGAATGAGGCGCGAATCACGCAGATGTCCGAAGCGGATGTCTTCAAAAAGGTGCGCGATCTCGATGCAAGGCTGGACGAGCAAAAAAATCAGCTTGGGGAAAAGGATAAGGCGATAGGGGAGGTCGAGAAGCAGGGGATCGTCTATAAAGGCCATGTTGAAAATGATGAGCGGGCGCTGAAAGAATCACATGTTTCCCTGGAGGCCGTCCACGAATACCGGAAGAAACATGCCGCCGATGCAGCGCTGCTTACGGACTTCACCGCCATCGTCAGGGGATTTGCGACGCTTGGCGATATTGAAGCAAAGCACATCCGGGCAGGTGAAGCGCTTGCCCTCGCTGTCGGGAAAAGGCAGTCGTCACTCAACGCATCCGGCAAGATGGAAACCGATCACGAAAATTTCCGCCGGGAGCTTGAGAAAGCGCAAGGTGAACTCAAGCGCCTGACCGGGGGAATCACGGCCATTCTTAAGGATCGCGACATCGGCCAGTGGCGCAGCGAGATCGACGCCCTGAAAGATCGTGAACGCCTCTTGATTCAGGCAAGCGAAGGCATAGAACGGATTGATAAGACCTGCGCGGCCTTGGACGTCCTGAAAAAGGGTATCGAGACATTAAAAGCCGCCGAAACAGCCATTTCCGACGAGATAAGATCCTGCGCCGCCCAAAAAGCGCTTCTGGAAAGAGACGTTGGGAACCTTGAAGTGCAGGTGTCTGTTCTGAGCCGTATCCGCGACCTCGAAGAGGAAAGAAAGCGACTTGAAGACGGCAAGCCCTGCCCCCTGTGTGGAGCGACCGATCATCCTTATGCACAGGGGAATGTCCCGGTGTTGAACGAAGCTGAAGCCGCACTGAAAAAAACGAAGGATGAATTCAAGGCCGTGTCTGAGACGCTGGGCAAACTGGAATCCGGACAGGTAAAAACGGCCGCGGAGATTCGGCAGACGGAAAAGGCGATGGAAGAAAAGAAGGCGGCGCTGGACGCCGATGAAAAACAATGCGCCAATGCTCTATTGAGACTGAAAATAGAGTTGGGGACAGATTTCAAATCTGTCCCCACACGAGCAGGCAAGGTGCAGGAAGATCTCGCAGACGTCCGGGTGAAAATGGCCGAAACATCCGGCATTGTCGCCGCAGCGGAAGAGAAAAGCAAGAAGGAGAAGGCGGCGCAAAGGGCGCTGGAAGTGATAAGGGGAAAATTCGATACCTCCGGCAAGACCTTACAGGATGCGCGGCTCAAACTTGAGGCGGCCATCCTTGAGCATGAGCGGCTGATCAAGGATTGTACCGCCCTGGCCGAAGAGTCGGGAACAGCCCGGGCGATTGCCCTTAAAGATCTGAAACCATTTGGAATCATTGAGATTCCATCAACCTGCCTGGACGGCATCTTGAAAGACCTCACCGGGCGCAAGGACGCCTGGCAGGCAAAGGAGGATGAAAAGACCGCCCATGAAAAAAAGATCAATGATCTGAAGGCCGCCATTGAGAAGAATAGAGCCTTGCGGGGTCGTCTCGAAGAGGATCTGACGGCGCGGCGCAAAGATCGTGACGAGCTAAAGACAGAACATGAATCCCTGAGCGCTGCACGCTGGCAGCTTTTCGGTGAAAAGAACGCCGACCGGGAAGAGAAGAGCCTGGCCGATGCCGTGAAGAAAGCGGAGAGCGCTTTTGAAAAAGCACGTGAAGAATATGCCCAAATGGAAAAAGAGATCGACGCCCTGAAAGAGAAAATAGCTTTATTGAAACTAAAAACAGAAAATCGGGCAACGGAACTGGCGCAGGCTGAACAGAAACTGATGGAGCGGTTTAAAGCAGCAGGATTCGAAAATGATGCAGATTACATGTCATCATGTCTGAGTGAAGAAAATCGAGAAATTCTCACAGACAGAGAGAAATCCCTGATAAAAGAAAAGACGGAACTTGACGCTCGCCGGAAGGACAAGTCGGCAGCGCTTGCATCCGAGCGTGAAAAAATACTGACGGATCAATCAAGCGAGGTGCTTAAAGAAAACATAAGCGCCTTGGAATCAGATCTTAAACAGATAAGACTTGATATTGGCGGAACCATAAAGAGCTTAAGTGAAAACGAGAAACTAAAGGAAAAGCAGCAAGAACGCATAAAGAACATTGAAGACCGGAAAAAGGAATGTGCACGCTGGGATGACCTGCACCAACTCATCGGCTCAGCCGACGGGAAGAAATTCCGGAACTTCGCTCAGGGCCTGACTTTCGAGATGATGACGGCGCATGCCAACCGCCAGCTCAGGAAGATGACGGATCGCTATCTGCTCATACGCGACACGTCAGAACCTCTGGAACTGAATGTCATTGACAACTACCAGGCGGGCGAGATCCGTTCCACGAAAAATCTTTCCGGCGGCGAAAGTTTTATTGTAAGTCTTGCCCTGGCGCTCGGACTCTCTCATATGGCCAGCCAAAATGTGCGGGTTGACTCGCTCTTTCTTGATGAAGGATTCGGCACCCTCGACGAAGATGCCCTCGAAACAGCCCTGGAGACGCTTGCGGGATTGCAACAGGACGGCAAGCTGATCGGCGTCATATCGCATGTCACTGCTTTGAAAGAGAGAATCGGCGCTCAGATACAGGTTATCCCGGAGACAGGCGGGCGTAGCAGCCTGAGCGGTCCCGGCTGCCGGAGGATTTGATACATTTTGAAAGGCGTCACCTGGACAAATTTTAGGTTAATAACATACAGAGTCTTTGTTCAATAGGACATGCAGATAGGCAGGAAGAAGTGAACGCTGCTGGTCACTTGGCGGTCTTGGAAGCAGAAATCAACCATTTGATTCAGATGAACTGCGTTAACCCAGAATCATGGAAACGGATTGACGGGCCAGGGTGATGAATATCTCCGGGAATATCCCCAGTACGAGGGTGGCTATCGCCGCGATGGTGGTTGCCAGGGTGGCGGCCCGGGAGAATTTCATGCCGGATATATCTGTGGCAGGTTCCCGCATATAGATCATGATGGTAACGCGCAGATAGTAATACACGGAAAGAACGCTGTTGATGACGCCGATGATGGCCAGATCGACGAATCCGCTTTTTACCGCGGCGGCGAAAACATAGAATTTGCCGACAAATCCGGCTGTAGGAGGGATGCCCGCCAGAGAAAACATGAAGATGGCCATGGTAGCACCCAGCACCGGATATTTGTAGCCCATTCCGGCATAGTCGCTGATGTTCAGATTGTCTTCCGCATGCCGTCCGTAGAGAATCACAACGATGAAGGCGCCCATGTTCATGAACGTGTAGGCCAGCAGATAGTACAGGATGCCGTAGGTGCCGATATCGTTGGCGGCATGCTTTGCAGCCACCATGCCGATCAGAATGTAGCCGGCATGGGCAATGCTGGAATAGGCGAGCATGCGCTTGATGTTTTCCTGTAAAAGCGCCGCCAGATTGCCTATGGTCATCGTCAGGATCGCCAGCATCCAGAGGATGGCGGTCCAGTTCGGTTGAAGCGACGGCAGGGCGAAGACAAAAACCCTCAGAAAGGCTGCAAAGGCGGCCGCTTTAACGCCGGCGGCCATGAAAGCGGTAACGACGGTGGGCGCCCCTTCGTACACATCCGGCGTCCACATGTGGAAGGGCACGGAGGCGATTTTAAACCCGAAGCCCACGATGAGAAGCGCCATGCCGAACAGCAGCATGGGGAATGATACGTTGGCGGATACGCTCAGATGGTTGTAGATCGCCACGAGATTGGTCGAGCCGGTGGCGCCGAAGATCAGGGCGATTCCGTAAAGGAGGAAACCGGTGGAAAAGGCGCCTAACAGCAGGTATTTGATGGCAGCCTCGTTGCCTTTGATGTCTTTCTTGACGAATCCGGCCAGAATATAGATGGAGATCGACATGGTCTCCAGTCCCAGGAATATGGTGATCAGATCCGTTCCTGCCGCCATGAACATCATGCCCACGCAGGCAAATAACAGCAGACAGTAATACTCCGGATGCTCCACGGGTTCAGACAGCTTGCCAAAATAGTCGATGGAGGCCAGGATGGTCAAGGCGGTGCAGATGAGGAAAATAAAGTTGAAGAAAAGCCCGTAATTGTCGAGCGCCAGCATGTTGGTGAAAGCCAGCTCCGAACTTCCCCACAAAAGGACAGTTACCTCAAAACCGAGTAACACTCCCAAAAGGCTTATTCCCGCGATGAACCCGCTTGACATCCTGGGAAAAAACGCCCCGAGCAGAAGCACGATCATGGCCGTGGAAAAGATGACGAGTTCCGGGGCGATGCTGACCCAGTTAATGTCAGGAATGATGATACCCATTTATTTATTTCCTCCAGGAATGCGGTAATCTGAATCCATGTTTGGCCGATTGAAAACTAATGTTTTTCCGTCACAGGCGGTATGTTCGTTCCTGCCAGGTGAAACGGGCCCTGCTTTTCCATCGTTACGACCAGTTCGTACTTCTTGTCGATCTGCTGCAGAAGATTGTTTACCGAAGCTTCCGTAGTGCGCAGAAACGGTGTGGGATACACGCCGATCCAGAAAATAAAGAGCACCACGGGCAGCAGCACCACCCATTCGCGTATCGAGAGATCCTTCAGACCCTGGTTCTTCGGGTTGGTCACCTCGCCGTACATGACCCGCTGAAACATCCAGAGCATGTAGACGGCGGCGAAGATCACACCGGAGGCCCCCAGGATGGCGAAGATTTTGTAATTCATGAACGTGCCGACCAGGATCAGGAATTCGCCCACAAACCCGTTCAATCCCGGCAGCCCGATGGACGACAGGGTGACGATTAAAAAGATGGTCGCAAACGCCGGCATGACCTTGGCCAGCCCGCCGAATTCTTCGATCATGCGGGTATGCCGTCTCTCATAGATCATGCCTACGATAAGGAAGAGGGCGCCGGTTGAAAGTCCGTGGTTGATCATTTGCAGAATGGCGCCTTCCATGGCGGTGGCGTTGAAGGCAAAAATACCCAGCATGACAAAACCGAGGTGGCTCACGCTGGAGAAGGCGACCAGGCGTTTCAGGTCTTTCTGCACGATGCACACCCACGCGCCGTAAATGATTCCGATCAGGGCCAGGGTCATGAACAGCCACACGCCGTAATCTATGGCGGCATTGGGGAACAGCGGCAGGCTGAAACGCAGGAAACCGTACGTGCCCATTTTCAGGAGGACAGCCGCCAGCAGAACGCTGCCCACCGTAGGCGCCTCCGTATGGGCGTCCGGCAACCATGTGTGGAACGGGAACATGGGCACCTTGATGGCAAACGCCAGTGAGAACCCGAGGAACAGCCACAGTTGCGTGGAGCGCGGCATGACCGTGTTGTAGAGATCGAAGATGTTGAAAGAATATATACCGGTGGTCTCATAGTGATAAAAATAGAGGTAGAGGATGGCGACCAGCATGAGGACGCTACCGAACATCGTGAATATGAAGAATTTGACCGCCGCGTATATCCGGCGGGCGGGGTTTCCCCAGACGCCGATGAGAAGATACATGGGAATCAGCATAACCTCCCAGAAGACATAAAAGAGGAACACGTCGAGGGAGACAAAAACGCCGATCATGCCTGTTTCCAGAAACAGCAGGCAGATCATGAATTCTTTTACCAGTTTCTGAATGTCTTCCCAGCAGGCCAGCACGCAGATGGGCGTGAAAAACGTGGTAAGCAGCACGAGCAGAAGCGTCAGGCCGTCGATCCCCATGAAGTAATTGATGCCGTAATCGGGGATCCATGGGTATTTTTCCACGAATTGGACGTTGGACGTGGCAAGATTAAAATCCTTGAGCAGCAGGAGAGAGATCAGGAAAGTTATCATGGTGACAACAAATGTCATCATTTTCATCGACTTCTCCTGTTCCTTGTTCATAAACAGGAGAATCAGCACCCCGATCATGGGTAAAAAAGTTATGGCGGTCAAGAGATAACTCATCAATCCGGCTCCTTATAGGCTCAGTGTGGCGTGTTCTCCGATTAATATAAAAAAACGATATATGAGAAGATCAGCATCAAACCGATCAGAATCATCAAGGCGTAGTTCTGCACGTAACCCGTCTGCAAACGCTGTGTCCAGTTTCCCCAACCCTTTGCGATGTCGGCGACACCGTTGACGGTGCCGTCAATGAGCTTGGTATCCACGACGTTCCACATCAGCTTTTCACACATCCAGAGGGTGGGCCTCACAAACAGGAAGTCGTACAATTCGTCAATCCGGTATTTATCCAGCACCAGCCGGTACATCGGGAAAAAGCGGCCGGAGGTCAGGCGGTCGGGGAGTTCCGGTTCCTTTACATAGAATTTATGGGCGACGAAAATACCGAAGACGGCAACAACAACGGAGACAAGCGCCATCATCAGCTCAAAACTTATGGAGTGGTGGGCTGCATGTGCCGGGATTCCAACAGCCATTTGACTGACGATTTCTTTGCCCTTCATGACGGGCTCCAGCCATTGCGGGAAAAGGTTGAAGCTCTCGATCCATGGTATTCCGACCCAGCCGCCTATGATGGACAGAATGGCCAGAATCCACAGGGGAACGGTCATCACTGCGGGGGATTCATGCAGGTGTGCGGCGACATGATGATCCACCCTGCTTTTACCGTAGAAGGTCATGAAGACAGCCCGGAACATGTAGAAGGCGGTAATAACGGCCGCGACAAGGGCGATCATCCACAGCACATAGCCGCTCGATTCCCAGATCGTGCTCTGGCTGCTGAAGGCCTTATAGAGAATTTCGTCTTTGCTGAAGAAACCGGCCAAAGGCGGGATGCCGGCAATGGCCAGTGTTGCGATCAGGAAGGTGCGGTACGTGTGGGGCATGTGGTGTCGCAGATCCCCCATTTTCCGCATATCCAGTTCACCGGCAAGGGCGTGCATGACGCTTCCGGCGCCCATGAAGAGGAGGGCCTTGAAAAAGGCGTGCGTCATTAGATGGAAAATCCCGATGGAGAACGCGCCCACCCCGCAGGCCAGAAACATATATCCGAGCTGGCTGACTGTGGAATAGGCCAGCACCCTTTTGATGTCAAACTGGGTCATGCCGATGGTGGCTGCGAAAATGGCGGTCAGAGCGCCGATGATTGCCACCGTAAGAAGCGACACAGGGGCCATCATGAAAAGAACGTTTGTCCGTGCAACCATGTACACGCCCGCGGTCACCATGGTGGCGGCATGAATGAGGGCGGAGACCGGGGTGGGACCTTCCATGGCGTCCGGCAACCAGGTGTAGAGCGGAAGCTGGGCCGATTTCCCCGTAGCCCCCACGAAAAGAGCCAGGGTGATCAGGGTGATCTCCATACCGCCATACGCAAAGGTCGTAGGCGCCTTGGCGAAGACCTCCTGAAAATTAAGGGTGCCCATGTAGAAGAAAATGCCGAATATTCCCAGGAGAAAACCGAAATCGCCGATCCGGTTCACGAAAAAGGCCTTATTCCCGGCGTCGGTGGCGGATTTCTTCTCGAGCCAGAATCCGATGAGGAGATAGGAACACAGCCCCACGCCCTCCCATCCGACGAACATCATGAGGAAGTTGTTGGCGGAAACCAGGATCAGCATGAAGAAGACAAACAGGTTCAGTTCGGTGAAATAACGCGCATAGCCGGGGTCGCCGTGCATATAGCCGATGGAATAGACATGGATCAGGAAACTGACCCAGCAGACCACCAGGAGCATGACGAGGGAGAGCGGATCAATCAGGAAACCGATATCCACGGAAAAATTCCCGGCCAGCATCCAGGTGTACGATACGACGTCATTAAGTATGCGCGATTCAGGAGGCAGCGCCCTCACTTCAAGGAAGATCAGGGTTGACAGGATAGCCGACATTCCCACGGCAATACAGGCGATCGGACCGATCACTTTCTTGGGCAGCCTGGATCCTAAAAGTCCGTTGATCAAAACTCCCAGAACGGGGAATAACGGGATCAGCCACACATATTGATGCATCGTAAGCTCCTTCTTACCACTTCATCAAGTTGATGTCGTCTATGTTGGCCGTTCCCCAGTTCCTGAAGAGCAGCATGATAATGGCCAGGCCCACAGCCACTTCAGCGGCAGCCACCGTCATGACGAAAAACACGTAAATCTGGCCGTGAAGGGTTTCCATGTATCGGGACAGGGTGATAAAGGTCAAATTCACTGCGTTCAACATGAGTTCGATGGACATGAAGATCACCAGGGCGTTACGCCGTATGAGGACCCCCAGGATCCCCACCCCGAAAAGCAGTGCACTCAGTACCAGATAATAACTCATTGGGATCATAACTTTTTTCTCACTATCCTGACGTATAAGGTTCCTTGCTTCTAACGCTCCTAAGTTTCGTTTCAGGTATTTATGTTTTTAGTGCGCTTTGCCAGATACACCACTCCGATCATTGCCACCAGAAGCAGTATGGATGTGATTTCAAACGGCAGTATGTAGTCTGTAAACAGCAAAGCCGCCACCGCTTTGGTATTGCTCACCCTCTCTGCCATTTGCAGGCCGTAGGTTCCCTTTGCGCCCAGTTGGGAGCCGCTGTACAGGAGCGTTGTCGATATTCCCAGACCGATTAAAGGAACCAGCGCCACAACAATGACGAAGCCGAAAAATTTCTGCATCCAGTGCCCCGTCAGTTGGTCATGTTTCTCCTTGTCCAGATTCAGAAGCATGATCACGAAAAGGAAAAGCACCATGACCGCGCCGGCGTATACGATAACCTGGATGATGGCGATAAATTCAGCCCCCAGCATAAGATAGAGACCGGCCATGGCCAGAAAGGTAAGGATCAGGAAAAAAGCCGAATAGAGGGGGCTTCTCTGAAAAACGACGAAAAGACTGGATATGAGGGTAATTCCACCGATGACGATAAATAAAAACAACTCCATCAAGCCTTCTCCTTATTCCGGACACTTCAAGAGTTCTTCTTTGTTGAGAAGAAGCTTCTTTTTGTCGTCCGTGGCCAATTCATACGCATGACTCAACTTAATAGCGTCCTTCGGGCAAGCCTGTTCACAGAAACTGCAGAAAATGCAGCGGCTGATATCCAGCTCGAAAACCGCCGGATAACGGGAATTGTCTTCCCGCTTCCCCGCTGTAACCTTGATCGCCTGAGCCGGGCATCCCCGGGCGCAAATGCCGCAGCCGATACAAGTTTCCTGCCCGTCTTCACCTTTAACGAGACAAGGACGCCCCCGCCATCTTTCATACATGACTTTCTTCTCATCCGGATATTGGAGGGTGATCCGCGGACGGAAGAGCGTTTTGAACGTGAGAGCCAATCCTTTTGCCAGTGGTTTAATCATGATCTTTCCTATATCCGTATTCGCCTATAAGTATTACAGGTGTCCAAACAGCTTCATCGTGATGGGAGAAATGAGAATGTTCACCAGCGTTGCGGGCAGCAGAACTTTCCATCCCAGCTTCATGAGGAGATCGTAACGGAAACGGGGATAAGTAGCCCGCACCCAGACGAAGAAGAACACCAGAACAAATGTTTTTGTGCAGAAATAAATCACAGGCAGGAAATACTTTAAAACCGGGGCATTCACGAACGGTCCCTGCCATCCACCGAGGAAGAAGGTCACCATCAGGGCGCTGGCCGCCAGCATGTGTCCGTATTCAGCCAGATAGAACAGGGCGAATTTCATGGAGCTGTATTCCATCTGGTAACCTGCAACGAGTTCGTTTTCGCATTCGGTAAAATCGAAGGGGGTACGGCCTGTTTCAGCGAAGATTGCGATTAAAAAAATAACGAAGGCAAGGGGCTGGGTGAAACAGAACCACTTGGGGATGAAACCGAACCAGTAACCCCCCTGAAATTCCACGATGTCCATCAGACTCATGGAACCGGTCGTCATGACGACGCCGATGAGCGCGAGGCCTGCGGCCAGTTCATAGCTGATCATGACGGCCGATGCGCGCACACCACCCAGAAGGGCGTATTTGTTGTTTGAGCCCCATCCGGCCATGATGAGTCCATAAATCCCGATGGATGAAATTCCGAAAACAATCAGCATGGCCACGTTAACATCGGCAATGACACCGCGATTCGCGTTTGCGAGGGTAAAGTTGTATACCCGGCCGCCAATTTCCATCGTCGCCGGCCAGATAACATTTCCGAAAGGAATCACAGAAAAGGTCATTAAGGCCGCGGCGACGAACACGATAGGGGCGAGGATATATACGCCTTTATTGGCTCCCGTTACGGTTACCTCTTCCTTCATGAACATTTTGATGCCGTCTGCGATCGGCTGCAAAAGGCCCTGCCAGCCCACCCGGTTGGGACCGTAGCGTTCCTGGAAGAAACCCAGAAATCGCCTTTCCACAAGGGTGAGATATGCCAGAATCAGCATGAAAAGGGCAAAGAATACCCCTATTTTTACCAGGATTAAAATAACTGAAGCCACCAGATCCATATTCGATTCAGGCATGGTCGTAACGTCTTCCCAATTTGAGTTTGTGCTGCGTTTCTCTTATTTATGTTTTGGACCTTCTTCTTGACGATCCTCTTATTTATATCCCCCTTAGCGGTCCACTTCCGCCAATACCAGATCCACGCTGGAGAGCGCCGCCACCATGTCGGAGAAGAGCTTCCCTTCACACATCTTGGGCAGAGACTGGAGATTGACAAACGTGGGGGCGCGTACTTTCATGCGGAAGGGCTGCGCGGTGCCGTCACTGACGATATAGAAACCGAGCTCGCCCCGGGGCGCCTCAATCGCCATATACACTTCTCCCTCCGGCGGCTTGAGAGCGCCTTTCATGGTTACACTGTGATCGCCTTCGGGCAGACTTTCCAGAGCCTGGCGGATGATTTCGTTGCTCTGGCGCATTTCCATCATGCGAACGCGGTAGCGGTCATAGGCGTCGCAGCCGTGATAAACGGCGGGCTTGAAATCAAACTTGTCGTAGCCCGAATACGGCTGATTCTTCCGCAAATCCCAATCGATGCCTGCGGCTCTCGCCATGGGGCCGGAAATGCCCAGTTTGATACAGTCTTCCGCTGAAAGATAGCCCACACCCTGGGTGCGGCTCTTCCAGATCTTGTTTTCCGTCAAAAGCGTTTCATATTCATCCACGCGCGGTGGAAATGCTTTCACAAATTTCATGCATTCATCCCGGAATTCCGGGGGGAGATCCTTTGACATGCCGCCGATGCGGAAAAACGAGGGGGTGAGGCGTGAGCCGGTGATCATCTCCAGAAAAAAGAGAATCTGTTCCCGTTCCCGTACCATAAAAAAGAACGGGGTCATGGCGCCCAGATCGTGAGCGTTGGCGCCCGCCCAGAAAAGATGGCTGGAGATGCGGCTGAGTTCGGTGAGGATCACCCGGATGTACTGCCCCCTCGGCGGCACCTCGATTCCCAGGAGTTTTTCTACAGTCAGGCAATAGCCCAGGTTGTTCGACGCCCCGGCCATATAATCCAGCCGGTCTGTCAGGGGGATAACCTGATGATACGTTCTGTTTTCTGCAATTTTCTCGATGCCGCGGTGAAGATATCCGAGATGGGGAACCACCTTGACGACTGTTTCGCCGTCCAGTTCCACAACCGCCCGGAAGACGCCATGGGTGGAGGGGTGCTGCGGCCCCATATTGATTTCCATGGTTTCGGTTTCACCATGTGTTCGCTTCGCTTGATTTGATTTGACTTCCGGTTCTGCCATGCTTGACCCTTATCTACATTGTATAATCACTTGCCGGTTTTAGTACCTTCAAACTGTCGGAGAGAACCTCACAACTCGCCTTTGCCTTCCACCGGATAATCCTTCCGGAGCGGAAAGCAATCCCAATGATAGGGCAGGAGGATGCGCCGCAGATCGGGGTGGTTCAAAAATTTGACCCCCAACAGGTCGTATGTTTCGCGCTCATGCCAGTCGGCGGTTGCCCAGATACCGGTCACCGTTTCGATTTCCGGATTTTCGCCTTCCAGGGGAACCTTGAGCCGTAGCCTCCGGTTGTGTTTGTGGGAAAGCAGGTGATACACCATTACGAAACGGGGGGTTTTGTCTTTGTAATCCACCGCGGTGACATCTGCCAAAAAACGGAACGAGTATTCGGGATCGTCCCTCAGAAAGATGCATACCTGAAGCAGCCCGTCCCGCTTCAGTGTAACGGTGACGTCTCCCCGGTATTCTTCGACATTCAATATTGCATCGGGAAATGTATTTTTAAGCTTGGTGACATCCGTCATGACTTCACGTCTCCCTTGGTGGGCTACTTCTTTGAATGCAGCGGTTTCTCCTGCATAATTTTTTCGTGCAACTTGAGAATTCCATCTATCAGCGCTTCCGGACGGGGGGGACAGCCGGGAATGTACATGTCCACGGGGAGGTATTTATCAATACCCTGAACCACCGCATAGGAACGAAAGATTCCACCCGAAGAAGCACAGGCTCCCATGGCGATTACCCATTTGGGGTTGGCCATCTGCTCGTAAATCCGCAATACCACAGGCAGCATTTTCTTGGTCACGGTTCCCGCCACGATCATCAAATCTGCATGTCGCGGGGAAGGCCGGAAGACCTCCATGCCGAACCGGGACAGGTCGTATGGAGACAATGCTACGTCGATCATCTCCAGGGCGCAGCAGGCGAGCCCGAAGGTACACGGCCACAGGGAGCTCTTGCGCGACCAGTTGATGGCTTTTTCCAGAGAAGTAACGATGAGCCCGTCGCCGTATTTATCGCCAAGACACGTTTCTAATCCCATTCCAGAGCTCCTTTACGCCATACATAGGCCAGGCCGGCGAATAAAATCAGGATGAAGATCGCCATTTCAATGAAACCGAAAAGCCCCAGATCCCTGAATACCACCGCCCAGGGGAAAAGGAACACGGCTTCAATGTCGAACACGATGAAAAGCATGGCGATGATATAGAATTTGACGGCAAAGCGGATGCGGTTGGGCCCGATGGGCTCCATGCCGCATTCATACGTTTCGAGTTTCACCCTGTCGGGGGTTCGCGGTCCTAAAATGGTGGAGAAAAGAACGATGACAGCACCAAAGCCTACAGCCACAAGGAGATAAATGGCGATCGGCAAATAATCAAGCAACATAACGGCCCTCTCGTATAAATTCGGTCTTGATGCTCTTTAAGAATGTTGCTGCCTATCGTACCGGCTTCGCAGAATGGGTTTGATGAAGAGACCTGATGCCGGACGGATAGGACCCTGGTGTATGCGTGCCGCAGATGAATTGAAAAACTCATGAGATGCCCGCTATTTTCGCGCGCTTTAATATATTAAGAGCACTCTTTAGTCAAGCAAAAAATGCCGGCGCCGATGAAATACCCGGGTTGAAAATTGAGAGACATCTTTTATTGTTTGGAGAATGATTTTAAATAACCGATATTTATCCATGGAAAATTTCACCGGTGTCGCAATATTGCAGGCCGAAAGTTTGAATATGTCTTGACATTAGAGCGAAATGTGGTATCAGAGTGGCCGCTTGGATTAGAGAGAAAACAGGTTTTTTTGAAGGTAGTTCCGCAGGTTTCAAGAAGCGAAACCGGCTTCAGTAATAAGAATATTAAACGATAGGAGATGGAGCATTGTACAAGGTATTGGAGAAGACTTATTTGCAGGAAATTGTTGTCAGAATGGTGATTGAGGCTCCTGAGATTGCCCGCAAGAGAAAGGCAGGGCAGTTTGTCGTTCTGATGATCGACGACAAGGGGGAGAGAATTCCTCTGACCATCGTTGATTCTGACAGTCAAAAAGGAACGATCACGATTATTTATCAGATCGTCGGAAAAACAACGGCCCAGCTGGCTAAACTGAACAAGGGCGACTTCATCATGCATGTCCTGGGCCCCCTCGGGCATCCAACTGAAATAGAGAACTTCGGTACAGTCGTGGTTGTGGGTGGAGGCGTGGGGATCGGTGTGGCATATCCCATCGCGGCGGCTCTCAAAAAAGCGGGGAACAAGGTCATATCCATCATTGGAGCAAGGACAAAGGATATTCTGATTCTCGAGGATGACATGAGGAAAGTCAGCGACCAGTTGCTGGTTGCTACCGATGACGGCAGTTACGGATTCCACGGCTTTGTCAGCACCGTTTTGCAGAACCTCATCGATTCAAAGGAAGAAAAGATCGCCATCATATATGCCATCGGTCCCGTGCCGATGATGCGTGTACTGGCCAATCTGACCAAGCCTTACGGCATCAAGACCATTGTCAGTCTGAACCCGATCATGGTGGATGCCACCGGGATGTGCGGCGCCTGCCGTGTTGCCGTGGGAGGAAAGACCAAGTTCGGCTGTGTGGATGGGCCGGAGTTCGACGGTCATGAAGTCGATTTCAATTTATTAATGACCCGCCTCAGGATGTATTGTAATCAGGAAAAACAGGCGATGGATAACTACAGGTGTGGATGTCATGGAAAATAAAGAAAAAACTGAAAAGAAAGAAAAAAAGGAAAAAGTTCCCCGACAGGCAATGCCTGAGCAGAATCCCAAAGAAAGGGTTCACAATTTCAATGAGGTTCCTTTCGGTTATACAAAAGAAATTGCCTTGGCAGAGGCGAGCCGGTGCATCCAGTGCAAGAAACCCTCTTGTGTGGAAGGATGTCCTGTGGATGTTAAGATCCCCGAATTTATCAAGCTGATTGCAGAGGGGCACTTTATCGAAGCCGCCTGGAAACTCAAAGAGACGAACGCCCTTCCTGCCGTCTGCGGAAGAGTCTGCCCCCAGGAAGATCAGTGTGAAAAGCTCTGTATTCTGGGAAAGAAAGGTGATCCCGTAGCCGTCGGGAAACTTGAACGCTTTGCAGCGGATTTTGAACGGGAGTCCGGCAATATTGTCATTCCCGAGGTAGCGCCGCCTACAGGCAAAAAAATAGCCGTTGTGGGAGCAGGACCGGCGGGACTCACGATCGCCGGAGACCTGGTGAAGCTTGGCCATGACGTGACGATTTTCGAAGCCCTCCATAAATCCGGAGGCGTTTTGATCTATGGCATTCCCGAGTTCCGTCTTCCCAAGGCGATCGTGGATGCGGAAGTGAATTATCTGGAGAAACTCGGGGCAAAGATTGTAACGGATGCCGCCATCGGCCGGTTGAAGACGGTGGATGAGCTCTTTGCCGAGGGATTTCATGCCGTATTTCTTGGGGTCGGCGCCGGCGCTCCTGTGTTCATGAACATCCCGGGCGAAAACCTGAGCGGCATCTACTCGGCCAATGAATATCTGACGAGATCCAATCTCATGAAGGCCTATCTGTTCCCGGAGTATGATACACCGATTGTACGCGGGAAAAATGTAGCTGTTATCGGCGGCGGCAACGTGGCCATGGATTCGGTGAGAACGGCCCTTCGCCTGGGCGCGGATAATGCCTACATTATCTATCGCCGCAGCGAAGTGGAGCTTCCGGCAAGGAAGGAAGAGGTTCATCATGCCCACGAAGAGGGCGTCCAGTTTAAAATGCTCCATAACCCGGTAGAGTACATCGGTGATGAGAACGGCTGGGTGAAGCAGATCAAGTGTATCCGAATGGAACTGGGAGAACCCGATGCATCGGGAAGGCGACGTCCTGTACCTGTCAAAGGATCCGAGTTCACCATTGATGTAGATACGGTTGTCGTAGCCATCGGAACGGAGGCTAACCCCGTGATACCGAAAACGACGCCAGGGCTGGACGTGAATAAATGGGGTTACATCGTGACCAAAGGCGAGGCGGGAGAAACCAGCAGGGAAGGGGTTTACGCCGGAGGAGATATTGTAACCGGGTCGGCCACGGTTATTCTTGCCATGGGCGCCGGAAGACAGGCAGCCAATGCGATCGATGCCTATGTCAGATCCAAGTAGATCTGATTGTATTTAAATGACAAAAAAAGGACCAGGATCAACATCCTGGCCCTTTTTTTTAACCCGATCATTGCAAGAATCGGAGTCACGTGGTAATCAGTGACATCGCATTTCGCCATTTTATATGTGGGAGGATTGAATATCATGATGAAAAGCCCGATAGAGATCAAGACGGGAAACGCACTGCTTCGGTCCTGCACAGGGATGATCATAACATCCGTTCTGATAATCCTTGCGTTCATGATCACCGCTTGTGCTCCCTCCATTTACAGCATAAACATTCGGTATGAACCCTCGAAAGCGGTTCCTGAGGCGGGCGATGCAGGGAAGCGCGTTCCCCTCACAGTCGCAGCTTTCAATGATGTGAGGCCGGGTGGTGACGATCTTTTGGTGGGCCGGGTAGTGACATCTCAAGGGAAACGGGTCCCGGTCATACCAAAAAATATGAAGCCGTCCAAAGCGGTTGCCGAAATCATCAGAGACCATCTGAAAAGGTCCGGGTATACAGTAACCTCCGAGATGCCAAATTGGAACCTTCAGGAAAATACGATAAAAAAAGAATGGGGGAAGGTACTGATAGGCGGAAACATCGATAAGCTCGAAATCGTTTGCGACGACAATATACCGGTGAAGAAATACCGTGCGGAAGTAAAACTTTCCTTATTTTTTGCCAATGTTCAAACGGGAAAGATATTTTACAGGATCTCAGCAACCGGCGCCACATCCCTTGAGCATGTACGATTCTCTGAAGAAATTCTGGAGCAGCAGGTCAATGGGGCGTTGTCTTCTGCCATCGAAGATGTATTGGGAGGGAGTGCCATCAGATCGAAAATGCAGGAGGTGCTCAAGCAAACTCCCTGATGTTATCGCAAATCAATACAGGAGACCTTCCCTGCCCCCGACAGGGGCATTCGAGGGCAGGCTCCAGAGGGAATCCGGGGAATCTTTGTAATAAAGAAAGGGGGCAAAACCTTTTGGGTTTTTGCCCCCTTTTCATTATACGTGTTGAGAGGTTGTGATTAGTGCGCTTCCTCCATCGCTCCGGCAATATACATCATGGACAGGAGCATGAAGACAAGAGTCTGAATAACG
Source organism: uncultured Syntrophaceae bacterium (assembly GCA_964541605.1). Taxonomy (GTDB): domain Bacteria; phylum Desulfobacterota; class Syntrophia; order Syntrophales; family UBA2185; genus CAZIQY01. Next base: position 23,433 of record CAZIQY010000018.1, read on the forward strand.
GAAATGAACACTTTCAGCGCCAGAATGGGCAGCGGCACGAGAAATGGAGCCAGCAGGAACAACACGGCCACCACGATGTGACCGCCCTCGATGTTTCCGAATAGTCGGACGGTAAGCGACAGGGGACGAACCAGGTGACTGACGATTTCGATGAGAAACATCAGGGGTACCAGCCACCATACAGGCCCCATAAACTGCTTGATGTATTTGGCACCGTGGACTTTAACGCCAATATAATGGGTCATGAAAAAAACAACAAGAGCCATGGATGCATTTGTGTTGAGGTTGGCTGTAGGGGATGCAAAACCGGGAACGAGTCCTAACAGGTTTGACACAAGGATAAAGAGACCTATGGTGGCAATCAGGGGGAAGAATTTCCTCCCTTCGTGCCCCATGGTGTCGTTCAATAAGGAATCGAAACCGTCCATGACAACTTCCATAACGTTCTGAAACTTGCTCGGGTATATATCCATCCGGCGCGTCGCGAGGAAGCCGCACAGGATCAGAAAGGCCATGACAAACCAGGCATACATCACATGGGATGGGATAAAGTGGTTTTCGAGAAATGACAGAGAATGCATTGTTTAAAGAACCTCCTCAGCACAATTTTTTTTTGTATACGCCATGACGACGGTGAAAACAATGTTAATTAAAACCAGAGAAAGACCGATAAGCAGGCCGATGACATCGACAATATCCGAAGAGATGATGAAATAAAGGACAACGGCTGTAACGATAAATCTGATGAAGTATTTGAAGAGTGTGGATGATCTCGATCCTTCCGTAAGCTGTTGAAAAACACTTCTCAAATCCCGTTCAAGCCAGTGGAAGTTGACGATGCTGATCATTCCCCCCAGCAGGATTCCAAAACAAAACCTGAGAGGCATGAACATCAGACTCAGAGCGAAAAATATTCCCAGGGCAATCCAGTTTGATATTTCAATTTTCTTTTGGAGGGGGTCTTTTTCTATGTGGTTCACTTTTCAGACACGTAATGACCGGCTTCTCATCCGGGAAATATTTTTTTGCAATCCAAAATAAATTTCTGAAACCGGCGATAATTCCTATCAACAAGAAAATGATGGTTAATTTATGCCCTGTTCCAAATGCTCTGTCCAGATAAACGCCAAGCAAGAGGCATCCGAAAATGGCCAGAACCATGGCGATGCCGACACTGCTGGCATAAGCCAACTGAAGGTACATCCTCTTCGTTGTCTTATCCATTTGCGTGGCGCTCCTTAGCATGAACATTCATGGAAGTCAAACAAAAAAAGTCGTCAGGATGATGGGGACGACTGTCGGTACCAGTCTATGGTCTTCTTCAGTCCCTCTTCAAAGGTTGTCTTTGCACGGAATCCAAATTCTTTAAAAGCCCTTGTGGTGTCGAGCATTCGGCGCGGCTGACCGTCCGGTTTCGTTTTGTCCCAGACGATCCGGCCTTTAAAACCGGTCAATTCAACGATGAGATGAACGAGGTCTTTGATGGATATCTCAAATCCGGCGCCGATATTGACGGGATCGCTCCGGTCATATCCCTCCGTGGCAAGGATGATCCCCTCCGCGGCGTCTTCCACATAGATAAATTCGCGGGTTACCTTGCCCGTTCCCCAGACCACAATTTCGTCTTCACCGTTCCGGATGGCATCGACGCATTTTTTGATAAGCGCCGGGATCACATGGGAGGAACGGGGGTCAAAATTGTCACCCGGCCCATAGAGATTCACGGGAAGAAGGAAAATGGCGTTAAAGCCGTATTGCCGGCGATAGGACTGGGATTGAACCAGCATCATTTTCTTTGCCAGGCCGTAGGGGGCGTTTGTTTCTTCGGGATAACCGCTCCAGAGGTCATCTTCCTTAAACGGAACCGGTGTAAATTTCGGGTAGGCACAGATCGTTCCCAAAGCGACGAATTTTGCAATGTTCCGCAGGTATCCCTCATGAAGGAGCTGGACGCCCATCATGATATTGTCGTAAAAGAGAGATCCGGGATTTTCCTGGTTAAAACCGATACCGCCGACCTTCGCTGCGAGGTGGATGACAATATCGGGACGGGTATCTTCGTACATCCTTATCACATCTTCGATGTGAACGAGGTTGTAATCCGGCAAGTCGACTATGGAAAGGTTCCTGTATCCTTTTACCTGCAGTTTATGAATGAGGTGCCCGCCAAGAAATCCCTTGCCGCCTGTGATCGAGATTCTTTTATCTTTTAATACATTCATGTGCGTCCCGAATTTCGCATTTCACAGGGATTATATCCAGCGTCCTGTAAGGTTTTTTCTTTTTTCGCAAGTTCCATGTCAGCGTCGATCATCATGCCAATCAGTTGATCGAAGCTTACTCTCGGCTGCCATCCCAGTTGCGTATTTGCCTTGGAGGCATCTCCGAGGAGAATATCAACTTCCGTCGGGCGGAAATATTTCGGGTCGATCGTGACGTATTGATGATAATCAAGATCAAGCTTACGGAAGACTTTTTCGACGAATTCCCTTACGGAGTGTGTCTCGCCTGTGGCAATGACGTAATCGTCAGCCTTGTCCTGCTGGAGCATCAGCCACATGGCTTCGACGTAATCGCCGGCAAAGCCCCAGTCTCTCTTTGGTTCCAGATTTCCAAGGTATAATTTATCTCTAAGCCCAAGTTTGATCTGGGTGGCCGCCCGCGTGATTTTCCGGGTGACGAAGGTCTCACCGCGACGGGGGGATTCGTGGTTGAACAGGATGCCGTTACAGGCATAAAGGTTGTAAGCCTCCCGGTAATTTTTCACCACGTAATAAGCATAGACTTTGGCGGCGGCATAGGGACTTCGGGGTTGAAAGGGCGTCACCTCGCTCTGGGGAGGCGGTGCCGCACCGAACATTTCACTCGACGATGCCTGGTAAAATTTTGCGTTGATACCCGTTTTACGGATGGCTTCAAGGATGCGCAGCGTTCCCAGACCGGTGACATCTCCCGTGTATTCGGGCATATCGAAGCTGACCCGTACGTGACTCTGAGCGCCCAGGTGGTAGATTTCATCGGGATGAATGGCGTGAAGAAGATCCGTCAATTGCCCCGATACGGAGAGATCGCCGTAGTAAAGGTAAATCCTGGCCTCAGGGTCGTGGAAGTCCCTGTAGAGGTGGTCGATACGGTCCGTGTTGAACGTGCTTGCCCTGCGGATGAGGCCGTGGATCTCATATCCCTTTCCGAGCAGGAACTCCGCCAGGTATGATCCGTCCTGCCCGGTGATGCCGGTAATGAATGCCTTTTTCATGTTATCTTCCTCTGTGTATTATAGTACTCCCTGTACCATTTCACGAAATGCCTGATGCCGTCTTTGATCGGCGTGTCCGGCCTGAAGCCTGCATCAGCCATGAGATCGTCAACATCCGCGTATGTAGCAGGAACATCCCCCGGTTGCAAGGGGAGCATGCGTTTTTTTGCCGTCTTGCCGAGCGCTGTTTCGAGAATATTAATAAATTCCATGAGATCGACGGGATTGTTGTTCCCGATGTTGTAAATTTTATACGGGGCGAAGCTGGATGCCGGGTCCGGAAGGTCTCCCCGCCAATCCGGATTGGGTTCGGGAATTTTTTCCGTCAACCGGAATACCCCTTCTACGATATCGTCGATATAGGTAAAATCCCTCTGCATCTTGCCTTCGTTATACACGTCGATAGGCCTGTTCTCCATGATGGCCTTTGTGAAGAGGAACAGTGCCATATCTGGTCTTCCCCAGGGTCCGTAGACGGTAAAAAACCGGAGCCCCGTGCAGGGGATTCCGTAGAGACCGGCATAGGTATGGGCCATCAGCTCATTGGCTTTTTTCGTAGCGGCATAAAGGCTGACGGGATGGTCCACATTGTGGTGGACGGAGAAAGGCATCAGGGTATTGGCCCCGTAGACGGAACTCGACGAGGCAAAAATCAGGTGTTCAACCCTGTTGTGTCTGCATCCTTCGAGGATGTTCAGAAAGCCCGTGATGTTACTTTCGATATACACATGGGGGTTTATCAGGGAGTATCGGACTCCCGCCTGAGCGGCCAGATGAACGACGATATCCGGTTTCACGTCCGCAAAGAGCGATGCCATGGGCTCCCTCTGAGCAATGTCCTTTTTGATGAAACGAAAGTTTGGATGAAACTCGATGAGTGAAAGTCTTCCCTTTTTCAGGTTTACATCGTAGTAATCGTTCATGTTGTCCAGACCGACAACGGTATGTCCGGCCTTCAGATATCGCCTGACTGAATGAAAACCGATGAAACCGGCGGCGCCGGTGACCAATATCTTTTTCATGAGATTGTATGATTCCTTATGTTAAAGCGTTTTCAGTGTATCTGTACAGGCGTCGAGGGTTTTTCCCATGTCTTCATCCGTGTGGGCGAATGACAGAAAAGCGGCTTCGAACTGGGAAGGCGCCAGGTTGATTCCCCGGGCAAGCATGCCCTTGAAGTAGCGGGCAAAGCGTTTCGTATCGCTTTTCATGGCCGAGGTGTAGTCGTTAACCTTTTCCGTGGTGAAAAAAATGGTGAACATGGATCCAATCCGGTTGATGCGGACGGGGATATTCGCCTGATCAAAACATTTTTTCATCTCCCCGCAAAGAGATGCCGTCTTTCGCTCAAGCCCGTCATATCCTTCCCTGTTTTTATTAAGAATCTTCAGGGTTGTAAGCCCTGCGGACATGGCCACGGGATTACCGGATAGTGTGCCCGCCTGGTAGACCGGCCCCACCGGGGCCAGATACTCCATGATGTCCTTCCTGCCTCCAAAAGCGCCTACGGGAAGTCCTCCCCCAATGATCTTTCCCAGGCACGTCAGGTCGGGATCGATGCCCGCAAGGTTCTGGAAGCCGCCATAGGCAAGCCGGAAGCCGGTGATCACTTCGTCAAAAATAAGGAGGATGACCCGCTTGCGGGTGATCTCTCTCAGCGCTTTCAGGAAACCGGGTTTCGGCAGGACGACACCCATGTTTCCGGCGACAGGCTCCACGATGATGCAGGCCAGTTCATCGCCGTACATTTCCACGGCGGATTTGACTGCATCGACGTCGTTGAAGGGGAGGGTGATGGTTAATTCCGCCAGCGCCGGCGGGATGCCGGGACTTCCCGGGATGCCGAATGTTGCCACGCCGGAACCCGCTTTCACCAGAAGGGAATCGGCGTGACCGTGGTAACAGCCTTCAAATTTGATGATCCGGCTTTTTCCAGTGTAGCCGCGAGCAAGGCGGATGGCGCTCATGGCCGCTTCCGTCCCTGAACTGACCATTCTCACCATGTTAACGGAGGGAAAGGCGTCAACGATGCACTGTGCCATTTCCACTTCCAGTTCCGTCGGTGCACCGTAACTGGTTCCTCTCTCAGTCGCCTTTTGAATAGCGGCGACAACCTCGGGGTGGCTATGCCCCAGGATCATCGGTCCCCACGATGCCACATAGTCGATGTATTCCCTGCCTTCAACGTCGTATATCTTGGAACCGCCGGCACTGGCGATAAACAGGGGGGTCGAATCGACGGCCCTGAATGCCCGGACGGGGCTGTTGACGCCTCCCGGTATGATTTTTTCTGCCTGTTCAAACAGTGCTCCGGATGACTTCATTTTAAAATACTCCATGGAACTTTTTTTATATTCCTCCTCACTGGAGAGGACTTTGAACTCTTTGGTGCCCGCGGCATCGGAGAGTTTTTGAATAACGGCTTCGCTTTCTCCCGCACGGAAGTGAACCATCGTAAAAATCGCGTATTTCCCTTCAAAAAGGGGTGTTCTTTCGTAACAGTGAGTGACTTCCGGGAAAGAAGCCAGAATGTTTCCCACGCCCTCGCACTGATTTTCCGGGACTGCCCAGACAACCATGGCGTTTTCAGTATATCCGGCCTTCTGATGGCGGATAATAGCGCCGAACTTACGGATAATGCCTTTGGCCATCAGATCACCTACAGACTTGATAACTTCTTCTTCCGTCAATCCCGTAAGGTTTCCCAGTTCTCTGAAAGGCCTTTTTTCAAGGGGCAGATCCCCTTGGATGATTTGTGCGATTTTCTTTTTCTTTTCTGAAATCATGAAAAGACCTTTAACCTTTCTTTCGTTTTAATCACTGAGCCTGTCCGGGGTGATCGGAAGCGCGTCCCGTAAACCCCGCCTTTAGACGGGGAGCTTCACTTTTGCGCGCATGGTCTTCTTTTTAGATTGCATGTGCTTGAGTTCGAGAATCTTTTCTTTTGCGCGTCTTGAACGCCGCCGCTTCTGTCTCTTGATTTTCTCGATCCGCTGTTTCTCCGCATTGATAACCCCCCGCTGAAGCCGCTCGATCCGGTCCAGAAGCAGCCGGCGCGCCAGGAAGCGGTTCATCGCTTGGGATCGTTCCCGCTGGCATTTCACGGAAAGTCCCGTGGGCAGATGGACAAGATACACACAGGAAGAAGTTTTGTTCACCTTTTGCCCGCCGGGACCGGATGACCGGATAAAGGTCTCCCGTAGGTCGCCCTCCGAAACCCCCAGCCGCCCCATGCGTGCTTCGAGAGCCTTTTCCTTTTCCGGTGAAACGTTAAACAGATTCATACGGCATCGCTTTCAGATGCATATCTCAACCACGTCGCCATCCTGCATGACATAGTCCCGCTGGACCATCTGACCGTCACGAACCGTCTTTCCCCAGATTCTGGCATATTTCAGTTTGTTTACAAAATCGTTGTGAATATCGCCGGCCAGATCCGTCAGGGTGCTGCCGACAGGAATCACGAACGGCGCCGTACGGTCCGGTTCCTTTCCGGGACGCTTCGTATAGACGCGGATGATTCCCGACAGAGCGTAGAGTGTGTCCAGAAAGGCCATGACGTTCCTGCCGGTTCGCGTTGACATACCGATGCAGGGCAATGTGATTCCCGTGAGTTCCAGAAATACATCGAAATTCTCTTTATCTTCAGGTCTATCCATCTTATTGACCGCGACAAACATGGTTTTAATCCTTGGAGGCTTCTTTAAATCTCCCGGAACGGGGCAGACCTCCGAGAAAATGCGGAATGAGTGAAGGATTGCAAGGCAGTCATCCAACTGCCCAATGGGATCGGCGGTGATATCCAGAAGGATGACAACAATATCGGAACGGCGGATCAGATCGGTGAGTGACGGGTCTGTGTAATCTCTTGTCACGGGAGGCGTATCGATAAGCTGAAACTGGATGTTTTCATACTGCGCCATCCCCGGTGTTGGCCTGTGGGTTGAGTGGGGAAAATCGGCGACTTCCGGAGAGGTGTTCGTAATCAGCTTCACAAGGGAAGATTTCCCCGTATTGGGCGGGCCGATCACAACCACCTGGGCCGCTCCTTCCTTTTCAATATCGTAAGGCGTTTTTTGTTTTGCCGCCCCCTTTTTCTTCTGCGCCTGATCCTTGAATTTTGAAATGCGCTCCCGGAGCATGGCCTTAAGCTTGTCCGTGCCCTTGTGCTTGGGCATTATGGCAAGCATTTCCTCCAGGGCCTCCACCTTGTCTTCCGGTGTTTTTGCCTCGCGAAACCGCTGTTCTGCTTCGAAATACTGGGGCGGCAGATTGGCCGGCATGATTGAAATATTCCTCACTGTAAAGCCCCTCCCTCAGGGAGGCGAGCTTCACATGGTATTTATTCGGTATTTTTCACATAGAGGCAGGAAAAGTCAAGACAAACCATCCCTTCGAGGTTATCCAGGTTATTACTTCGGCAACAATATACGTCAAAGCCGTCATTCCCGCGAAAGCGGGAATCCAGAATTGGCCTGGATGCCGGATCAAGTCCGGGATAGCACGATTAGCGATTCAAATCTACAGAGAAAAGCCTTGCTGGAAAAGTTCAGCCGAGGCCGGCGACGTATCGCTCGAAATCCCAGGCCATGGCGGCGGAGTGCATGTACTTATTCGATTCGCACCGTATGATCGTTGCTAGGGGCAGTCTCTCCTTCAACCGCTGTATGTTCCTCTCGACGTGAAGCTTGTCGGTCGATGCCAGTGTGACCGCAACATGAACGGCGACCGTTTCCAGATCCTGCCAGATGGTGTAGCCGATAGCGGATTTGGCGGTTTTCTTCAGGCGGTGGGGATTGGCGGCCAGCAGAGTATCCCGGTAGCGTTGCATTTGTTCCGGCTCCCTGACCGCGTCGACCCGGAATGTTTTCAAATACCACAGCACGAAGTATTTGACCAGGTGATAGACATCGGCGGGCAGGAATAAAAGCCCTTTGATGAACCAGGGAGCCGTGAAATCGCTGTTAGGGCCGATCATGAAGCCGGCACGGGCCTGGAGCCTGCCGTGTTTGAGGGCTTCGATCAGGGTGGTTGCCCCGAGGGAACTCCCGGCGACGATCATACGTGACTGATCTATCCCGAGCTTCGAGCATGCCTCGACCAGGTCTCGGGCCAACCGGGCGATGCTGAAATCATCGGTCGTCAACCTTTTCCGCTCAATCACCGCTGATGTTTTTTCCCGCGATTCAAGGTAATACACCGGCCGCAGCGGCACGATTTCCCTCAGAAAATCGACCCAGCCACTGATCGCCGAGACGAACCCCGGCACAAAAACCAACGGATCTGCGGATACCTCCTTCAGCGGCAGAAACTGCATCACCCGGAGCGAAACTCCCTCGTCTACGCGAACCATCCGGACAGAGAACTCCGCCGCCGGATGCCTGATCGGATCAGCCACTTCTTTTCGCATGTTCGACTCTGTACACCCTAAATTTTCAACAATCAGCTTGCATCTACACATTGAAATTCATGAGGCTGATCTTGATCAAAATGAGATAAATCTTGACTTTGATAGACCTGCAACTCGACAATTTTTGGTTCAGAAATGCGGTGAGGATTAACATTTTATAATCATTTCATGAAACAGTCATGTTAGCCTTTTCCCGGGTCGTATTTAAACCTGTAACCGACGCCGGGCTCGTTGATCAGAAATCTCGGGCGGGCCGGGTCTTTTTCGATCTTGTGCCGCAGCTGGGTCATGTAAACCCGGAGATATTGCGTCTGTTCGATGTGGGAAGGCCCCCAGACCTCCTTAAGCAACTGCCGATGTGTTATCACTTTACCCGCATGCTGTGTAAAAAGGGCAATAAGACGGTATTCAATCGGGGTCAGGTGGATTTCGTTATTGTCCAGAAAAACCTGTCTTCTGGAATAATCAACGCGGAGCTCGTCAGCAACAAATTCAACCTCGTTTTGTCCTTCTTGTTGAAGCCTCTTGTGTCTGCCGGCGACACGAATTCTTGCCAGAAGTTCTCCCACACCGAAGGGTTTCGTCAAATAGTCGTCCGCTCCGCAATCAAGAGCTTTGATCTTGTCTTTTTCTTGTTCCCGCGCCGAAATGATGATAATGGGAACCTTAGACCATTCTCTGAGTCTTTTAATGACTTCTATCCCATCCATATCGGGCAGGCCGAGGTCGAGAAGCACTACATCAGGATTCCATTCTGCAGCCCTCACGAGACCATCCTTGCCCGTCTCCGCTTCCACCAGGCGATAGTGTTCACTTTCAATCGCAACCCGAAGAAATCGTCGCATTTGTACTTCATCTTCGACAAGGAGGATAAGCTCTCCGGTTTTTGACATGGTTTCTTCCTCCAGTATTTATTGATACGGCACATCTTCAGGAATAGGTCTCCCCATCGAGCACCGGCGGTTCTCTGTCTATGGGAAGGGTAAATCTGAAAACGCCGCCGCCGCCGGAACGATTTTCCGCCCATATGCGACCGCCGTGTGCATCCACGATCGCCTTGCATATGGAAAGCCCGAGTCCAACCCCTTTGCCGGATACCTTTTCATGGGCAAATTTATCAAAGATGTGTTCTTTACCAATCTCTTGTATGCCCGGACCTCTGTCGGCAATCTCAATTTGAACGGATGCCTTTTGGGTGCGAACACAGATGTCAACGGGAGTCCCGGAAGGGGTGTGTTGAATGACGTTTTCCACAAGATTTGCAAGAACCTGTTCCATGAGAATCGGATCAAAGGGTATCAGCGGCAGATCCGCTGGAATGGATACATTGACGGGACGGGCGTGCAGCATGTTCGACTGCCTGTCGAGAACCACGCCGATGATCTCCTCCAGGGAATGCCATTCCTTGTTAACCCGGACGGTTCCTGATTCGAGGCGCGTAATGTTCAGAACATTCCGGATGATATGATTGAGGCGCTCTGCTTCTTCATGGATGGCTTTGATCATTTCTTCCCGTTTATCCTCCGGAATGTTCTTCCCACCATGGATGAGTGTGCTTGCCGCTCCTGTGATCGTTGCCAGAGGAGTCCTTAAATCATGGGAAACGGAACTCAGGAATGTATTTCTCATGCTCTGTGATTCGGCATTCAGACGTTCCCTGTAGGCTTCCTGCGCCAGCTTCACCCGTTCAAGGGCCATAGCGGTCTGGTTCGTAAATGTCTCCAGGAAATGAATTTCTCCGGGATCAAACGGTACATCGGGACTATGTGGAAGGACACCGATGACACCGACAGGACCGGACGAAGCGATCATTGGCAGATAAAGGGCCTTTGCGGCCATCAGGGTATCCGTTCCAAGACCGGCGGCTTGCCTGTTTTCGAAAACCCACTGAGCGATGCTCCATTCTTTCTGGTCAATTGCGAATGTACCTTGGGCGGTTGAAAGCACTTTCAGGCGACCCTCGTGATCGGGAATCAGGACCACCGCCTGGCCGTGGAAGACCTCACCGATGTGTTTTACAGCAATATCACTGAGTTTTTCTTTCTTTCGTTCCCTTGCCAGATCACGGCTCAATCCATAAAGGGCCGCTGTGTTTCCCTCGCGGCACCTTGCCTCCTCGGCCTGTTCGCGGACCCGTAGGGCAAGCCCGCTGATGACGACAGATACCACGAACAGGACAATGAAAGTCACAATATATCTTATATCGGCGACGGCAAAGGTGAAATAGGGTGGAACAAAGAAAAAATCGAATGCCGCCACGCTCAGCAGTGTCACTAAGAGGGACGGCATGCGACTGGTTCTGACAGCCGTGACCACAACCCCGAGCAGATAGACCATCACAAGATTAATAAGATCGAAAAAAGGAAACATGAGGGCTGCAATTCCGGTAGCGACGACAACGACGCCGATGCTCCACATCCACTCGAGGGGGTTTGTTTTTGTCTTTTTTATCCGCCCCGCTTTATGTCGTTTGGGTTCTTCCAACTCGCCTGTGATGACGTAGATATCAATGTCTCCACTGCCACGGATGATTTCATCCAGTGGTGATCCGAAGAGCTTGTCCTTCCAGCGGGGGTGCGTCGGTTTTCCGACAATGATTTTTCCGACATTTTTCAACCTTGCAAAGTTGAGTATCTCCTCACTGACCCGGTGGCCTGTCAACGTTACCGTTTCCGCTCCCAGGCTTTCGGCCAGCCGCAGGTGCTCTGCAAGCAGCCGCTTGTCGTCCTCCGAGGGGCGAACATGTGTGGGTGCTTCCACATTGACGGCTATCCAGTCCGCACGAAGTCCTGCGGCCATACGACGGGCCGCTCTGATGAGACGCACCGATCGCGGGTTGGGACCTACACAAACCAGGATGCGTTCCGTCGCCTGCCAGATGGTATGTACGCCCATGTCACGCCGATAGCTTTCCATCTGTTCATCCACGCGTTGGGCTGTGCGTCGCAAAGCCAGTTCTCGAAGGGCGATGAGGTTGCCTTTCTGAAAGAAATGGGCCATGGCCTTTTCGGCCTGTTCGGGAATATAGACTTTTCCCTCCTTGAGACGCTGCAATAAGTCGTCCGGCGGCAAATCGATCAGTTCGATTTCATCGGCCCTGTCCAGAAATGAATCCGGGATCGTTTCGCTGACATTCACGCGGGTGATCTGGTGGACAATGTCGTTGAGGCTTTCCAGGTGCTGGACATTGACGGTCGTATAAACGGAAATGCCTGCACAGAGGAGTTCTTTCACATCCTGCCATCGTTTTTTATGGCGGGCGCCGGGCGTGTTTGAATGGGCGAGTTCATCTACCAGAATAACTGCCGGGTTTCGGGATAAGGCTGAATCAAGATCGAATTCGGGCAGGTTTTTGCCCCGGTAGGAATAATAGGTGCGGGGCAGGATCTCCAGACCATCTAACAGTTTTTCCGTCTCCTGTCGGCCATGGGTTTCCACGATGCCGACGACAATGTCTTCCCCCTCTTCCTGCTTCCTCCTTGCCGCTTCCAGCATGGCGTATGTTTTGCCCACACCGGGAGCTGCACCAAAGAAAATCTTGAGTCTTCCCTGTCGATTGTCCTGTTCTTCTTTTTCCACCCTTTTGAGAAGGGTATCAGGATCAGGTCTTTGTGTATCCATGGCTGTTCGTTATATCCGTGGTGCAGAATTTTATCATACGCTTTTATAAATGTAACATGATTATCGCAAGTTATCCAGAGCCATATTTAATGTTAAGACATGGACGACCGGTTCTCCGAGGACGCCGAAAGCCCGTCCCCGGATGTGGGAAAGGACGAGACGCCTCACCGACTGTTCATCAAAGCCACGGGCTCTGGACACGCGCGGGACCTGGTAAAGGGCGGCAGCAGGGCTGATGTGGGGATCAAGACCGCTTCCGGATGACGTGACCAGATCAACGGGAATGGGAATTCGGTTCTGCGGATCGGCTTTGTGTAAAAGATCTATCCTCTCCTGAACAATTTTAATAAATTCTGCATTCGACGGTCCCCAGTTGGAACCCGTTGATGCTGAGCTGTTATAAGGAAAAGGAGCCGTCGCGGAAGGCCGTGCCCGGAAATAGCGAGAGTCCTCGAACGGCTGCCCGATAAGCTCCGATCCCATGAGGCGGCCATTTACCATGATGAGACTTCCGTTGGCCTGGCGGGGGAAGATTACCTGGGAAATGCACGTGATGACCAAGGGGTAAAAAAATCCCGTCAACAGGATCAGGGAGAACAACAATAAAAAAGCCTGGCGCAGATGATGTTTCATGGATATCAACCTTTCAAAACAGCCCGAGGGCAACAAGGATCATGTCAATCAGCTTGATACCGAGAAAGGGAACAAGCAGCCCTCCCAGGCCGAAGACAAGCAGATTGCGTTTCAGGACGACCGCCGCGCCGGCAGGGCGATATTGAACTCCCCTGAGAGCCAGGGGAATGAGAGCGACAATGATCAGGGCGTTAAAGATAACGGCAGACAGAACAGCGCTCTGAGGCGTTGACAATCCCATGACGTTGAGGGTGGACAGCTCCGGGTAAATGCCGGCAAAGGCAGCCGGCAGGATGGCGAAGTACTTTGCCACATCGTTGGAAATACTGAAGGTCGTCAATGTCCCCCGTGTCATGAGGAGCTGTTTCCCGACACGGACGATCTCAATGAGCTTCGTGGGATTCGAGTCCAGATCCACAAGATTTCCTGCCTCCTTGGCGGCCTGGGTGCCTGTGTTCATAGCCACGGCCACATCCGCCTGCGCCAGGGCGGGCGCGTCATTCGTTCCGTCTCCCGTCATGGCCACCAGATGACCCCGAGACTGGTATTCTCTGATAACGTTGAGCTTGGTCTCCGGGGTTGCCTCGGCGTGAAAGTCATCGACGCCTGCCTCAGCGGCGACAGCGGCGGCGGTAAGAGGATTGTCCCCCGTGATCATGACCGTCCGAATGCCCATTTTTCTCATGTCGGAAAAACGCTCCTTTATGCCACCCTTCACCACATCGCTAAGCTGAATGACCCCGAGGACGGTGTCGTTTTGAGCCACGACGAGAGGCGTTCCGCCCCGGCGGGCAACATCTTCGACGGTGGATCGAATTTCCGGAGAAAATTCTCCCCCCTGATTTGTGACATAGGCTGCAAGGGCATCTGCCGCACCTTTGCGGATCTCTTTGCCGTCTAAATTAACACCGCTCATGCGGGTTCTAGCGGTAAAAGGGATGAACCGAGCGCCGATGTTCTTGAGATCCCGTTCTCTGATGCCATAATCCTTCTTGGCCAGGACGACGATGCTCCGGCCCTCCGGCGTTTCATCGGCCAGGGAGGCCAACTGAGCGGCGGCGGCGAGTTTGTGTACATCCCCGTCACCGGCGGGTATAAAGGCGGTCGCCACCCTGTTGCCGAGGGTGATGGTGCCTGTTTTGTCGAGCAGCAGCACATCCACGTCACCAGCGGCCTCGATGGCGCGACCCGACATGGCAATGACGTTCGCCTGAATCATACGATCCATGCCCGCAACGCCGATAGCCGAGAGAAGCCCGCCGATCGTTGTCGGAATCAGGCAGACAAGAAGAGCCGCAAGGACCGTGATGGATGCCGGCGCCCCCCGTCCTGCGGCGTGAACGCTGTAAATAGAGAAGGGAAGCAGCGTGGCCGTAACCATGAGGAATATGATCGTCAGACCCGCCAGCAGGATATCCAGGGCAATCTCGTTAGGGGTTTTTCTCCTGCTTGCTCCTTCCACCATGGCGATCATCCGGTCTAAAAAAGATTCACCGGGATTGGAGGATATCCGGATGATCAGCCAGTCGGAGAGAACCCTTGTTCCGCCGGTGACGGCGCTCCGGTCGCCGCCGCTTTCCCGAATGACGGGAGCGCTTTCCCCCGTGATGGCACTCTCGTCGACAGAGGCGATGCCCTCCACAACATCGCCGTCTCCCGGGATGGTTTCGCCCGCTTCAACAAAAACGACGTCGTCTTTTTTCAGTTGTGAGCTTGGCATCTCTGTCTTTTCCGCATCCGCTTGAGGTCTGGCGAGGCGTTTCGCCGTTACATCCCGCCTTGAACCTCGCAGCGCCCTTGCCTGCGCCTTTCCTCTTCCTTCGGCCATGGCCTCGGCGAAATTGGAGAAAAAAACCGTGAACCACAACCAGAGGGTCACGGATAGAACGAAACCGGGGCGTTCTTCTCCGGCCCCGAAGAGGGAGAAGATGAACAGCAATGTGGTGAGCAAACTTCCCACTTCGACGACAAACATGACGGGGCGCCGGATCATATGAAAGGGGTTCAGCTTGATGCATGCATCCAGGAGGGCCTGCCTGATGATCGAGACATCGTAAATAGAAGGTTTGTTGGCGGTATGACTCATGGTAATCGCACCTTGTGTAAAGATTATTTCGGAATTGCCATAAATTCAACAATCGGGCCGAGCGACAGGGCAGGGAGAAAAGTCAGGGCGCCCACGATCAGGATGACGCCTGCCAGAAGAACTGCGAAAAGAAGCGTATGGGTCGGAAGCGTTCCCGGCCCCGAAGGAATCGTTTTCTTCCGCGCCAGTGAACCCGCGACGGCGAGTACGGGGATGATCACGCCGAAACGACCAATGATCATGGCCAATCCAAGCATGACGTTATAAAAGGTACTATTGGCATTGAGCCCCGCAAAGGCGCTGCCGTTATTGTTTCCGGCCGATGAAAAGGCATAGAGAACCTCTGTAAATCCGTGGGGGCCCGTATTCTGTATGCCCGCCAGTCCCGCTCCCGTCACGACGGCGACCGCCGTGCCAAAGAGCACAATGGCGGCAGGGATGAGGATGACCAACGATGCCATCTGCATTTCAAAGGCCTCGATCTTTTTCCCCAGGTACTCAGGCGTGCGTCCGACCATGAGCCCGGAGATAAAGACGGCGATGAGGGCAAACACAAGCATGCCATAAAGACCAGAACCCGCGCCGCCGAAAATGATTTCCCCCAACTGCATGAACCACAGGGGAATCAGTCCGCCGATGGCCGTAAACGAATCGTGCATGGCGTTGACGGAACCGTTCGATGCGGCGGTGGTCGCTGTCGCCCAGAGAACGGAGTTGACGATGCCGAAACGAATTTCTTTCCCTTCCATGTTGCCTCCGGGTTGCAGATCGCTTGCCGACTGATCGATGCCGAATCGCGACAGATAGGGATTGCCCGTCTGTTCGCTCCAAAGGCAGGCGGTCATCAGAGGAATAAGGATCATGAACATCGTTGCCAGCAAAATCCATCCCTGGCGTGTGTCTCCTGTCATCTTCCCGTAGGTGTAGCAAAGGGCGGTGGGGATCAGCAAAATGGCCAGCAGTTCGAGGAAATTTGAAACAGAGGTCGGGTTTTCCAGGGGATGGCCGGAATTGGCATTGAAAAAGCCGCCGCCATTGGTGCCGAGTTGCTTGATGGCGATCTGCGAAGCGGCAGGACCCAGCGGGATCACCTGTTCCGTAATGACCTTTCCTTCCGTATCTTTTGTCTCCTCCATGAGATCGACCTTTACGGAGGGACTAAATGACTGCACAACCCCTTGGGAAACGAGAAGGGGAGCGAGGATAATCGACAGGGGCAGCAGAATGTACAGAATGGAGCGAACCGCATCGACCCAGAAATTGCCGATTCTGTCGGCAAGATGCCGTTTCAGGCCGCGTATCAACGCCACAAGCACCGCCATCCCGGTCGCGGCGGAAAGGAAATTCTGCACCGTAAGCCCCACCATCTGTGAAAGATGGCTCATGGTCGTCTCCCCGCTGTATGACTGCCAGTTCGTGTTGGTCACAAAACTCACGGCGACGTTGAAGGCCAGACCGGGGTCTAAAGACGGCAGTCTCCGGGGATTCAAGGACAGGCCGCCTTGGCAGAGAAGCAGGGCGTAAAGGAAGATGAATCCGGCGACATTGAAGATAAGCAAGGCGGCGGCATATTCCCGCCAGGTCATTTCGCGCTCAGGCTGGATACCGCACAGTTTATACAGGCCTCTTTCGATGGGACCCAGGAGACGATCAAGGCCGCAGGATTTATTTTCATAAACGGATGCCATGTAATGCCCCAGTGGTTTCACAAGGATCAAAAGCACTGCGAAATAGAGAATAATCTGCAGAAATCCATTCACGGTCATTGGAACTTCTCCGGCCTGAGCAGTGCTATGAACAGATAAACGAGCAAAGCGGCTCCAACAACGCCGCTGATCCAGAATATAATAACAGACATGATATGGTCACCCTCTCCCATAAACAACCCCGTTATTGAAACGGTCGCGTTTGAAAAATGATCTGTTGTTCCTTTCATGGGGGAAAGACTATCAAAAGCGACATAAAGTTGGTGTTAAAATGATGAGGAATTGAATTAAGAAAGTGTAAAGAATGTCTTTTTACATGAAAGCAATCAAAATATCCCCTCTTAGCCTTACAGTCCCGTTCCTGTCATTAACACCTGTCTTCCTGATCATTATCCTTTACGTGATGTTTGGTGAGTGTGTATCTTTTTGGGGTGGCATCGGAATCCTGATGATTGCTCTCGGAAGCTATACTCTGAATCTGAAAGAAATGAGCAAAGGATTTCTGGAACCGATTAAGGCCATCGGGAGGGGAAAAGGTTCTATCTTCATGAGCATTGTGCCGGAGCAAGGATGATAATGTTTCGTTCAGGAGATTTTTTTGAGGAAAAAGTAATTTATTTATTGTATGAATCATTCAAAACCAATTCAGGAATACGGGAAGATGATTGTCAAGGTGCTTGCTGGCGATTCAATTGCGGCAAACTGCTACATCGTAGCTTCTGAAACTACTAAACGCGGTATGATTATTGATCCTGGCGTTAAAGCGAAGTATATTTCAGAGGCGGTGGAGGAACTGAACATATCGGTCTCTTTAATTGTACTCACTCACGTGCATATTGATCACTTTAGCGCTCTTGATATAGTCAAGAATAACACGAAGGCTCAATTGGCCGTCTTTGATACCAGCAATATAAAAGCATTCCCTAAAGTAAGTAAGGTAGCAAAAGGATTGGTATTCGTTCCCTTTGAACTGCCCATCAAGCCGGACATATTGCTGAATGATGGCGATACCATAGATATTGACGATTTGCACTTCTCGGTGCTTTATACACCGGGACACAGTTCAGACGGTGTTAGCTTTTGGGGGAACGGTGTTGTCTTCAGCGGTGATACATTGTTCAGGCGCAGCATTGGCAGCGTCCTCACTGGACTTTTCCCCGGTTCGGACAACAAACAACTGAAGGATAGCATTCGCGAAAAATTGCTGACATTGCCTGATGAAACGATTGTTTATCCCGGGCACGGTGCAGCCACCACGATAGGAGAGGAATGTCGGCTCAACCGCATGCTTCAATCCAAGGGCAGCATGTAAACCCTCCGATTTCTGAAGCGAAGGTAATAGCTACGATGCAGTATAAAAAAGCGAATAAAAAATAGCGACTTGAGGAATAAAACAAAAGGGTAGAGTGTTATCGGCAAAGCGGCGGTGCTTGTCTGATCAGAGGGAATAGACCTGATCGCCGACAAATTTGATCCAGTGCTGTTTGAGGATTTCTGTTGCTTCGTCGATTTTGTCCACACCCAGGATGACGATCGTTTCTTTGCCGATCC
Organism: uncultured Syntrophaceae bacterium; assembly: GCA_964541605.1. GTDB lineage: Bacteria > Desulfobacterota > Syntrophia > Syntrophales > UBA2185 > CAZIQY01. The sequence goes on from CAZIQY010000018.1 coordinate 41,696, forward strand.
GCTCGATGGTCGTGTAAAGGTAGAGAATATTGATGTCCGTTTTGCTGAGGGGTTTTATGATCGCGTTCAGTCCTGCGAAATGAGAGGGAACCTCTACGGCAAGGACAGGGGTTAATTCATAATTTAAATGAAAATTATCAAAGATGGCGGCAGCCCGCTGGGGATTGTTCACCACAAGGCGTATCATGCTGTGCTCCGACGAACTGGCGGCGGATATTGCCTTGATGGAGATATCTTCCTTAACCAGAATGTCGATCAGTTTTGTCAGAGATCCGGGGACGTTATCCAGTTGCACAGAAATTTGCATGACAGCCATATTATGACCTCTTCTTTTTCTTTTTCGATAGGGTTAAGAAATCATAGCCCATGTGGAACGCCTTCTCGTTGCTTTCCATGATTGATTTCTTCTTTTTCCCCAGGATGGTCTCCAGACTTTTCAGATATATTTCCGGTGGCACGAGGCCGATTTGCTTCAGCAGCGCCCCCATCATGACGACGTTTGCGGTCCGGGGATTTCCCAGTTTCTCGGATATTTCTCCGGCGGGAATTTCATAAATGGTAATGTCTTTCCTGTTCGGATACACCTCAATGATGGATGAATTCAGAAACATGCTACCCCCTGCGGCAATTTTGTTCTGAAAGGTCTGTACGGAGGGATTGTTCAGAGCGACGATATATTCAGGCTCGGACGCGACGGGTGATGCAATTTCCTCATCCGATACAGCCACGGTGCAGTTGGCCGTTCCTCCCCGCACTTCCGCGCCATAGGACGGCAGATAGGTCACGTGATATCCCGCGCTCATGGCTCCATGGGCAAAACTATAGCCCATCATCAGAACTCCCTGCCCACCAAATCCCGAGAATATCGTTTTAACCATCATGGCGTGGCTTACCTCCTTTTTTGGTCGGAGATGCAATGTCTTTCAGCACCCCTAAAGGATATTCTTTGGTCATAACGTCATCTATCCATTTGCAGGAATCGATGGAACTCATTTTCCAGTTTGTCGGACATTGCGATAGGATTTCGATCATGGAAAAACCGACGCCGTCGATCTGGTATTTGACGGCCTTTTTAATGGCTTTCTTCGCCTTGAGGATATTGGCAGGGTTATTGACGGCGCATCTTTCCACGTATTTGACGCCGGGAAGGTGGCACAAAATTTCACTGATCTTTATGGGGTAACCATCCAGGATTGCGTCTCTTCCCGGCGGCGAGGTCGTTGTCTTCTGTCCCAGTATGGTGGTGGGGGCCATCTGCCCTCCCGTCATGCCGTACACGGCATTATTGATGAAGAATATGGTGATGTTTTCGCCGCGGTTTGCCGCATGGAAACTTTCCGCTGTTCCGATGGCGGCAAGGTCGCCGTCGCCCTGATAGGAAAAAATGACCCGGTCGGGCAGGACCCTCTTGAGGGCTGTTGCCATGGCAGGCCCTCGCCCGTGAGGGGCTTCTATCATGTCAACATCGATATAATAATAGGCCAGTACGGCACATCCTGCCGGCGGCACGCCGATGGTGATTCCCCTGATGTCAAATTCGTCGATCACTTCGGCGATCAGGCGGTGTGCAATACTGTGACCGCAACCCGGGCAATAGTGATAGACAAAATTTTTCTTGAGGCTTTCCGGTCTTCCAAATACCTTTTTCATGATTCTCTTGTCCCTGGTTTATTCAAAACATGCATAAAAACGATGTTGTCTCAAAACACCTATTTACGAGACAGGCGCGCAATCGCATTGGCCAGTTCCACGGGTGTCGGTACGACGCCTCCCGGCCTGCCGTGAAAGTCTATATTGGCAAAGCCCTGAAGTGCAAGCCGGACGTCTTCAAGCATCTGCCCCGTACTCATTTCAAATACGAGGAAATTTTTCACCTTTTCCGCGACTTCCCGAAGTTCACTGGTGGGAAAAGGCCACAGGGTGATGGGTCGAAAGATGCCGGCCTTAAATCCGGCTTCCCGTAATCTCTTGATGGCGCCCTTGGCGATTCTTGCCGCAGTGCCGTAAGCCACGATGATCAGATCCGCACCTTCGATATTAAAAGCTTCGTGTCTCGTTTCCCTGTCCGAAATGACCTGATATTTTCTCGCCAGCTTCCAGTTGTGTTCTTCCATTTCCAGAGGCGGCAGGATCAGGCCTTTGACGATCTTGCTCTTGCCTGTGCCGGCGCCTCTAAGCATATAGCTTTCACTGTATTTCCGGGGCTTTGCTTCTTTGAATACCGTTGGTTCCATCATCTGGCCCATCATTCCGTCGGCGAGGATCATGACGGGGTTCCGGTATTCATCGGAAAGATCAAAGGCGTCCATGGTCAGATCAGCCAGCTCCTGACCCGTGGCCGGGGCGAGAACGATGGTGCGATAGTCTCCGTGCCCTCCTCCTCGGGTTGCCTGGAAATAATCTCCCTGCGACGGGGCAATGTTCCCGAGACCGGGTCCTCCTCTCATCATATTCACAATCAGACCGGGGAGTTCACATGCGGCCATGGAGGAGATTCCATCCTGCTTCAGCGAAATTCCAGGGCTTGAAGATGATGTCATGGCCCTCACGCCTGCCGCGCTGGCAGCCGCTACCATGTTGATGGCGGCGATTTCGCTTTCCGACTGGATGAATATGCCGCCTTCTGCTTTGCGCATGTTCTCAGCCATGTATTCCGTCAGTTCGTTCTGGGGTGTAATGGGATAGCCGGCATAAAAGAGGCATCCCGCCCTGATCGCGGCCTCGCCGATCACCTTGTTGCCCTGCATGAGTACTTTATTCACGGTAAACCTCGATTGCAATTTCAGGACATGTTATGGCGCATAGCGTACAGCCCGTGCAGCCCGCACCTTCTTTGAGACTGACAGGTCGATACCCCCGGGAGTTGTATTCCTTTGAGGGGATAATGCAGCCGTTCTTGCATGCATAAATGCAAAGATGACATTCCTTACAAAGTTCCCTGTCTATTTTAATAGTTCCCTTCAATGTCTCATTTTCTCCTGTTTTTTGCTCTGTTATGTCCGGGACTGCATCCCGTAAGAATGAATAACTTTTTGTCCGAAAGGTCCTTTTGTGTACAGTGTTTTTAGTTTTTAGGCGCAAGCGAAAAGAAAGTCAAGTTGAAATTAATAAAATTCATGATATTTTATACAAGTTAGTTATTGCTCCGGCAACAATATATGTCAAAGCCGTCATCCCCGCGAAAGCGGAAATCCAGAATCGGCCTGGATGCCGGATCAAGTCCGGCATTACATTTGATATCATTACTGTCCGGAATAATCCGTGAATAAGTTCAATTGGTTAAGATTTATGTCC
>CAZIQY010000019.1:0-44580 GCA_964541605.1 uncultured Syntrophaceae bacterium
AAAACAGTAACCAGTTGAACTTATTCACGGATTATTCCGGACAGTAGTGATATAATATCTTCTTATTGCATTTCGTGATTCAATTGTCTATGTGATTGTGACATCATGCCCGCGTAGGGAATTAATTTCACTGGGCCGGCACCCATTTCTTATATTGAGGAGAATGCTGCCATGATTGAAGATCGCAAAGACGATAACCATCCCCCCAGAAAATCGGCATTTCCGGGAAGTCTCGAAACATCGATTCTTGCTGCGCACATGAAATTTTTCAGGGGTAATTCAGGAATGCATTATCGTCCGGATGACGAGGAGTCGGTTCTCTATAATGCCGTTATCAGGTATTTTATGGGCAGCGCCTGATGGCGGAACCCCTTTTCATGGGAAAGGGTTTCCCTGTAAGAATATGTGCATATTGGGAGAACAAGGGCATTAGCTTTTCGATCATTCGCGGTTCTGGAGGTTCACATAATGGAAGATCGTATCATTACGGAACATGGGATTAATGGAGAATTGGTGGAGTTGCGTTTACGGATGGCAAGACTGGAGGAGATGAAGGATGGTAAAATCCAGGCAGAGCAGACGCCGGGCTACGAGAAAGAAGACCGGATGTATAACTTGAGTTTTGAATTCTTTCTGAGGTTGAAGTGATCTCCTTTGATAAAAAAATCAAGGACAAATTCACCAGAGATGAAGATGGCGAAATATGAGAGGGTTGCAGAATCAAAAAAGGAGGAGGATCAGAATGAAAATTCAGGAAATTCAAAAAATAGCCAAGAATATGGGAATTAATACGTTTCGTATGAAAAAGGCGGACATTGTGCGAGCCATTCAAAGAACGGAAAATAACATGGACTGCTTTTATACCCCCCGGGTGGAATATTGCGGCGAGCTCTTGTGTTTGTGGCAGGAGGACTGCCTGTTATTGAACAATAGCAGGAGCAACGAGACATAATGGTTCAATCCGCGAATATTCATTTCCTTGTTGATCCGGACGCCGGGACACGATAGGTATGAGTCAGACAAGAGAGGGAGGTATCTGTTCTCATTGTCGCACTTGGCTTGAGGAACAACGTCACGGAAGGTCAAAATCATCCTGAGAATGAAAAAAGATTTGTTGAAGGGAATAGCTGTATCTGCCGGTTTTGGAGAAGGATATGTTCATTATCTCCGGGATATCGTGGGATTTTCCGATATCTATTTTCATGAAGCGGATGACGTGGAACACGAACTCAGTCGGTTTGAGAATGCTCTCAAACGGTCCGAATCCCATATCTTGAGGATACTAAAAGACTTACAATCACAATTGTCGCCGGAAGACGAAGCCATTTTCCAGACATATCTGATGTATCTGCGGGACGGAGGCCTGAATGACAATGTCACCGCTCTTATCAGGCAGAAGTATGCCGCCGAGTATGCCCTGAAGGAAGTCATCCTGAATTATCTGCGAATGTTTTCCCGCATGGAGGATTCCTATCTGCAGGAAAGGGGTTCCGACATTGAAAACGTGGGAAAGCGACTGTTGAGGACTCTTCTTGGCCTTGACGATGAGGAGCCACGGAATTTCCCGAAAAAAACGATCATTATCGCATCGGGCCTGTCTCCCGCCGATCTTTTTTCACTCAGGCAGGAAAATTTAAAGGGGATCATTCTGTCCAAGGGGGGAGAGGCGTCCCATGTTGCCATCATCGCGAGATCCTTTGGAATTCCCATGGTGATTATTGCGAGAAATATGTTGCAGGATGTTCAGGAAGACGACTATCTGATTATCGATGGAACGTCCGGGATTATCTTTCACAATCCGTCAGAGGTTATCGTCGGAGAATATAAGAGGCTTGAGTATGAAAAGGCGAGGAAGGATGAACACCTTGAAACCCTTAAGGATTTAAAGGCGAAAACCCTGGATGGATTTGAAGTCAGGCTCGGGGCGAATATCGGACTTTTGTCTGACCTCGAATTTGTTGAAAAATACGGGGCGGATCATATCGGGCTGTACAGAACCGAGTTTCATTTTCTGGTAAGAGAACGCTTTCCCTCTGAAAGGGAACAGGTGGATCTGTATCGTCGCGTACTGGACGGGGCCAAAGGCCGGGAGGTGACAATCCGCACCCTTGACGTGGGCGGTGACAAATTCCTATCATATCTGGACTATCCCAGAGAGGATAATCCATATTTAGGCTGAAGATCGATCCGGGTGTCTCTTGAAATGAGAGATACCTTCAGGGAACAGCTCAGGGCCATTTTGAGGGCGTCTGCTTTCGGAAGAGCGAGAATTCTCTTGCCCATGATCACTTCCGTCAAGGAAATAAAAGAGACCATCTTGATTCTTAATGAAGAGAAAACAAAATTAAAACAGAGCAATATTCCGTTTGACGATACGATTAAAATAGGCATTCTTGTTGAGGTGCCGGCGGCTGTCATTATTTTGGAGAAGATCCTCAAGTATGTTGATTTCATCAGTGTAGGAACGAACGATCTGGTTCAGTACGTCCTGGCGGTGGACAGAAACAACCAAAAGGTCGCCTTCATCTACAATCCCCTTCACCCTGCCGTGGTCTCGATTATTGAGAAGATTATTTCAACCTGTAAAAAACATGACAAGCCTGTTGTCATCTGCGGCGAAGCGGCAGCCAACCCAAAATGCGCCTATCTCTATCTGGGAATGGGCGTCGATCAAATGAGCATGAATCCCTCCACTGTACCAACCATCAAGCATTTAATCAGAAACGTGAAACAGAACGATGCCAGGGAGACCTTAAAACAGGTTCTGGCAATGGATGATGCAGACGAAATCGGAGATTTTCTGGACGAAGTGGTTTCTGGCGGACTCATCGACGCTATTGTAAATCGATGAAAAAAGAATCATCCTTTGCCTTCGGTCAATCGGCTTTTTCCATTTCGTCGTTAGCTGTCTCGGCCGTCTTTTCACAAGGAATGATTTCGGACAGGCGGGAAGATATATTTGACGCAAGCCTCTGAAGCAGACTTGTATCCATATCGGGTTGGTAACGGAAAGGGGAAAAGTCCCCGTGGTTTAAACTGCCGATGATTTCCTCATGAAGGGTAATAGGCGCTACCGCCAGGGATTTGATGAAGTATTTCTTCTTTTTTGGAAAAAGCTTGTAAAATGGATTTAGGTTATCATTGGCCAGCACCGGTTTTGTATCATTTGCAATAAGGCCGAGAAATGTCCCTTCATCTATAATATTCAGACGATCTTTCAGGATTTTTGATGTTGTCAGGGCATGAATGGCATCGGGCAGATAGGGCCTGTTGATCATTGAAATCCAGACAAAAGGAATGTCGAATTCCTCTTCGATCTGGATGAGAACTTTTTCGAAAAGTTCCTTTGCATCGGAAAACGAGGTAATGGCTGTTTCGATCTTGATGAATTTTTGAGCGATTTCTTCATTCTTTTTCTTGATATCGTACATATTTTTCATGGATTTTCCTCTGCTATCTTGCAAATTCGGCAAACAGGACGGTGTGATCGGATGGTTTCTCCATCATCCTCGGATTCATGTCGATTGTACAATGAATTGATTTTTCTGCCAGGGGCAGGGTGGCGAGGATGTGATCAATCCGCCAGCCGAGACGCCGTTCGACAGACCTGGGTACACGGTAATCAAAGAAGGTATAATGACCTGGTTCATCGGGGTGAAATTTTCTGAACAGATCCAGCAGTCCCCAGGATCTGACCTGACCAAACCCTTCCCAGACCTCCGGAGTGAAGCAGACGTGTCCCAGAAGCCTTTTGGGATCATGGACATCAATGGCTTCCGGCGCCACGTTGAGATCGCCGCACCAGATGAGAGGCATGTCGGACGAGCATGACTTTTCCAGGGATTTTTTCAGACGTCTGAACCACTGGAGCTTATATGCAAACTGTGGACTCTCAAGATCACGCCCCTGTGGCACATAGGTGTTCAGTATGGTAATTCCCGAAAACACACCCATGATCAGGCGATCTTTATCGGGGGGACCGTCATCCTCAAGACCGAAAAAGACGTCCTCCGGCGCCTCCAACGAAGCAATAGCAACACCGTTGTATTGCTTCCCGCCGTAAAAGACCACATGATATCCGGCGTCTTTGAACTCACTGACAGGGAATTTATCGTTGTCTACTTTGGTCTCCTGCATACAAAGTACATCAGCACGGTTTTCGCGCAACCAGGGGATAATGATATGAAGGCGGGAACGGATGGAATTGACATTGTAAGTGGCTATTTTAAAGTTTCCCATAGTCCCATCATTTTCTGCAGATGATGTAAAATATCATGTTCAAAGCGGATCATCAAGGGTTTTTGCCTCATGATTCTGCGACAGCGCTTTGTTACGTTCTCTGATGAGAGATTGTTTGCTCACGCCGTGGTCAATGAAATCCCAGGGGAGTATTTCATCCGTGTTTTTCCGCCGGTAAACATAAAAATCGGGGTTCACATTGATTTCTTTGAAGGTGGATTTCCAGTTGCCCCCGTTCCTGTGGACAGAAAGGAGAATTTTCCCGACCTGCCTGTCACCGAGAGACAACAGCGCCTGGATATAGTTCCATTTGGGGAGGTCGTGAATAATTTTTATGGATGACTCCCTGAGGAGGGCGGACTTAATCCTTCTGATCCTTCTCCTGACGATGTTGGTGTCTTCCAATGGATGCCACTGAAAAGGCGTAACCGGTTTGGGAATAAACTGATTGATGCTGAGGGTGATACGCCTGAACGGCATTTTCCCCACTGAGCGTTTCACCGCATGGTGCTTAATTCTCTTAACGAGGTGGATGATGGCTTCAATGTCATCTTCCCCTTCCGTCGGCAAGCCCACCATAAAATAGAGCCTGATATTGACAATGCCCTGGGAAATGAGCGACTCGACGGCGCTGAAGATGTGTTCTTCCATAATGCCTTTGTTGATGACATCCCTCAAGCGTTGACTGCCCGCTTCCGGTGCGAGCGCCACCGTTTCTATGCCCGTTTCTTTGAGCATGGCGGCCACTTTAGAGTCGAGGCGGTCCAGGCGGAGAGACCCCAGGGCCACTTTTCCGCTTTGCTTCATGATATGGTCACTCAGGGAAAGCAGACCCGGATGGTCGGATACGGCAGTCCCGAGCAACCCGATAGTCTTAAGTTTTTTTATTCCGCGGAGAAACGAGGGCTCAAGGGTCTTCAGGCTCCTGAATCTGGCAGGCCCGCATGCGAAACCTGCCGCACAAAAGCGACAGCCGCGGCGGCATCCTCTGCTGACTTCTGTAAGAAACATGTCCTTAAATTCTGCGTTCGGGGTTATGATACACTGATCGGTTGTAAAAGCGTTAATATCATTGATCCATCTTTTTGTGATCTTCATTGGCAGGGAGGGGCTTGCCGGTTCGATCGTTTCAATCAACCGTTCGGTGTTGTAACGGACATTGTAGAACCTTGGTGCATACGCCCCTGCGATTTCTTTCTGGACGCGGTAAAGAATTTCGCTTCTCGATAGACCGGCTCGACAGGAGGTTTCAAAGGTCCGGAGAAATTCCTCCAGAACTTCTTCCCCTTCACCGATGAGGAAAAGATCGATAAAATCCGCCAGTGGTTCCGGATTGAGTGTGACGGCAATTCCTCCCCCTAAAATCAGGGGTTCTCTTTCTTCCCTTTGCGGGGCGTTGACGGTAATCCTTGACATATCGAGGATTTTTAAAATGTTGGGATAATCGTTCTCATAGGGGATCGAAAAAGCAACCATATCGAAATCTGAAAGGGGCTTTTGTGATTCCAGGCTGATGAGGGGGATCGACCCCGGGATGAAGCTGTCTTCATCTCCGGGATCGGGAAGGAAGGCTCTTTCACAGAGAAAGGAACTGTGATGATTGATTAGTGCGTAAATCGTCTGGAATCCGAGATTTGGCATCCCCGTGCGATAGGTGTTCGGATATACAAGACAAACGGTAAGACATTCTCCCCAGACTTTCTTTTGATACCCTTCTTCATGGGCTAAAAGATCACGGTATTTTCTTTTATGCATCCATGACATATTTGATTTCAGTTAGTCCGCCTGCCGTCGCAGGAAAGTAGGTATTTCAAGATCCATATGATCAATGTCATCCACCATGCCCATTTTAACCACGTTGGCGCTTTCGAGGGGCTTTTCCTGCCTGATGAAGGTTGGCATGGAAAGGTCTTCTTTCCTGTGCCCGCCGAAACGCGAGATGCTGGGTATGGTTTGTTTCTTTTTGCCCGCTTCTTCAAAACCGGTTGCAATGACGGTGATGCGGATTTCATCGTCCATGGCTTCGTCAACCACCGTGCCGAAGATGATATTCGCATCTTCATGGGCTTCGGCCTGGATCAGGGAAGAAGCTTCATTAATTTCATACAGGGTCATATCCGGGCCGCCCGTGATATTGAGGAGGATGCCGTGAGCCCCCTGGATGGTGTTGTCTTCCAGGAGGGGTGAGGATATGGCTTTCTGAGCGGCTTCAATGGCCCTGTTGTCTCCGCTGGAAATGCCTGTTCCCATTAGTGCCATTCCCATGCCTGTCATGATGTTCTTGACATCGGCAAAATCCAGGTTGATCAGCCCCGGCACCATAATCAGATCAGATATTCCCTTCACGGCATGGTACAGGATATCATCTGCCCGCTTGAATGCCTCCAAAAGTGAGAGATTCTTCCCGCCCAGGCTGAGAAGTCTCTGATTGGGAACGACAATGAGGGTATCCACAATCTGTCTCAATTCGGCTATCCCTTCTTCCGCCTGCTGGTTTCTTCTCTTCCCTTCGAAAAGGAACGGTTTTGTGACAACAGCGACGGTCAGAACACCCAGCTCTTTGGAGATTTCCGCTATGACGGGGCCGCCGCCCGTTCCTGTTCCGCCGCCGAGACCGGCAGTGATGAAAACCATGTCGGATCCTGCAAGATATTGCTTCAGAGGATCCTGTGTTTCCATGGCCGCACTTCTGCCTACTTCAGGGTCAGAGCCTGCTCCCAGCCCTTTTGTCACCTCTGCACCCAGTTGAATCTTGATGGGTGACGCGGATGCTTTCAAAGCCTGGGCATCCGTGTTCGCCGCAATGAATTCCACGCCTTTCAGATTGTACGATATCATGGTGTTGACAGCGTTGCCGCCTCCCCCACCGATACCAATTACCTTGATCTTTGCCGTGTTTACCGGATCTGACTCAACAAATTCAAACATAGCCCTCCCTCCCTAAGTTAAAAGAATTCTAAAAACCACTTTTTTATTTTTCTTGTCGTATTGGTAATAATGTTTCCTTCGCCCTTTGAGTCTCTTGGCGGGTCCTTGCTGCCATAAATAACCAGTCCGACACCCGTGGCGTACATCGGGCTGTTGACCACGTCCTTCAGCCCGCCCACGCCTGTCGGGTAGCCTCTCCTCACAGGCATGTTGAATACATGTTCAGCCAGTTCCGTAACTCCGTCCAGGATGGATGTGCCTCCTGTCAGAACGATACCTGCGGCCAGAATGTCTTCGTAACCTGATTTAACGATTTCCTTGTATGCCAGATTGAGAATTTCCTCCATGCGGGGTTCAATAATCCTGCCGAGGATTTGTCGTGAAACACCTCTCGGTTCTCTTCCTCCTACACTTGGAACCTCTATGGTTTCATCTTTCGGAATCAATACGCTGAAGGCGCAACCGTATTTAATTTTTATTTTTTCCGCTTCGGCAAGCGGCGTCCGAAGTCCCGTTGCAATGTCACTGGTGAGATAATTTCCCCCGACCGGCAGGACGGCCGTGTGTTTGATGCTTCCTTCTGAAAAAACGGCAATATCCGTTGTTCCTCCTCCGATATCCAGCAGGGCCACCCCAAGATCCATCTCGTCGGGACTGAGAACGGCCTCGCTGGATGCCAGCTGTTCCAGAATGATGTCGTTTATTTCCAGTCCGACACGGTTAACGGATTTGACGATGTTCTGTACGGATGTTACAGAGCCGGTCACGATATGCACTTTGGCTTCAAGACGGACACCAGACATTCCCACGGGGTCTCTGATACCGTCCTGATCATCAACCACGAAGCTCTGGGGGAGGGTATGTAAAATTTCTCTATCCAGAGGAATGGCGATGGCCTTTGATGCTTCAACGGCCCTCTGTACGTCCTCGTCATCGACCTCACGACCCTTGACAGCGACAATGCCAAGGCTGTTTTGACTTTTGATATGTCCCCCCGCGATACCGGCATAAACAGAGTTGATTTCGCAGCCGGACATGTGCTCCGCCTCTTCCACGGCCCTTTTGATCGTTTCCACCGTATTCTCAATGTTGACCACGACCCCTTTTCTCAGTCCCTCCGAGGGATGGGAACCTATGCCGATAATGTCAATGCCTGTGTCCGTCAATTCGGCGACAATAGCACAGGTTTTTGTGGTGCCTATATCCAATCCGACAATCACATGCCCTTTTTTAGCCATAGCTTGTCTGTGTTTCCTCCTTTTAAGACCTCGTTGCGCGGTCACAATGAAACCTGATGATCGGATCAGCCTTGCTTCGGTCGTAGATCGGCATCATGTTCTGAACTCCTTTTTTGATCCTGCCGGCGCCGCCGGCCCCAACACGTTCTTTCTCTGAACCGTAATTTTCGCTGGATCGCTGAGGTCAATGAGCAAAAATCCGGGCTTGAGATTCCGCCTGTCCAGGTCATCCATGACGGGCGCCAGTCGCTTTAACTTGTTTTCATAATTATCAAAGCCCAATTGAAGACAGAGACCGCTGTCCGTATAAAGGGAAAGGCCGAACACCTCATGGCCGTGAATCTCGGAAACCCGGTTTATCGCCGGGAAATCTTTTACAGTTGAAAGGAATTTCAACAGTTTAAGAGATTTGGCTAAAAGTTCTGTGTCCGTCCTTGCCTCAGTGTAATATCCGCTTAACACCGGCAGATCCGTTTCATCGCTGTTTTGAAGTTTTTTAAAGGGAATGCCCTCAGGGTCAAGCATATAGAATCCACTATCCTTTTTGACCAAAGCAACTGCCGTTCTTTCACGGATTTCGATGACCAGTCGGTTGGGCAGCTCTCTTCCAACGTAAACGTCTTTAATCCATGGACTTGAGGAAATTCTTTTGATTACTGCATCCGGATTGATGGCCAGAAGACTTTGAAAAGGTTTGATTGCAGCGAGGGCTAAAACATCTTTTTCTGTGAGTTCCTTGCAGCCCCTCACAATCGTCTCTTTGATATGGAAGTAGGAGCAACTTACGATATAATGGTAGCCTTGAATCATGGCGGCTGTGATCGCAAAAACAACGACAACCAGAATAACGGCTTTAGAGATTTCCGTGAGGATGTTTTTCCCGTGTCTCTTGAACCGGTTTTTTCGTGTTTCCAGCCTTGTTTTAAATCGGTTCTTCATTCGTCTTCTCCAATGATCCTTACTTCGGGTTCCAGACGAATTCCCCTCTCTTCCCAGACCTTCTTTTGGATCGTATCAATCAGGGCAAGAATATCCTTTGCTGTTGCATTTCCGGTATTGACGATGAAATTTCCATGTTTTTCCGATATTTGTGCACCGCCGATCCGGGTTCCCTTGAGCCCGACAGCATCAATCGTCTGACCGGCGGGAAGACCCTTCGGGTTCTTGAATACGGAACCGGCATTACGATATTCCAGCGGATGCTTTTCCTTCCTGATATCGAGAATCTCGCGAATTCTTTCTTGTATTTTTTCCTTTACACCTTTTGTCAAAAGGAAGCAGGCGCTGACGATGATTGCTCTCTCCGGCAGATCGAGGTTTCTGTATTCGAAATGGAGAGCAGTCCGTTTGAATTCTGAAATGCTCCCGTTTACAATCATGACATCAACGGTTTCGATGATATCCTTTATTTCATTTCCGTAAGCGCCGGCATTCATTCTGACAGCTCCTCCGACGCTGCCGGGGATGCCGGCGCAAAACTCAATGCCCGTCAGGGATTCATCGGCGGACGATCGGACAATCTCTGCAAGGGAAACCCCCGCTTCCGCATCAATTAAAACATGGCCGGCGTTACGCTCGGACCGGATCACACGATTGAGATGTTGAAGAGATATGATGACCCCCCTGTACCCGCCGTCTTTTACGATCATATTTGTCCAGTTGCCGACAGGGATAAACGGTATGTCGCCGTCTCCGAGACAGGATATGATCTTCCGAAGTTCGTCCCGGCTTTGGGGAAAAACGAGGGCATCCGCTACGCCGCCGACTCCGATTGACGTATGTTTCTTTGTCGGTTCATCAAAGAGAACCTTACCGGCAACCATATCCCTTAAGGACTGTCGAAATCGTTCATTGCGCAGGTTCATTCCCTGACCTTTTCAAGAATTCTTCCCCTATTTTCCACACGTTTCCCGCCCCCTGGGTGATAATGACATCTGTCGGCTTTGCAATCGACAGCAAATGTTTTACGATGTCATCGAAATCGGACAGGAACGTTACATCACGGTTGCCGCAACGACGGATACCATCGCAGAGGCTTACGGCATTCACCCCTTCTATAGGATCTTCGCTGGCTGCGTAGATATCCGTTACGATTAATGTGTCTGCATCCGGGAAGGCCGTTAAAAATTCTTTAAAAAGAGCTTTGGTCCGGGTGTAGCGGTGGGGCTGAAATACAACGATAATCCTGTCCTTCCAGACGTGTTTAGCCGCGGCAAGGGTTTCCCTGATCTCTGTGGGATGATGACCGTAATCATCAACAACGGTGATCCCGCGGGACTTGCCCTTGACTTCAAGCCTGCGATGGACGCCGACAAATCGCTTCAGCCCTTCACAAATGGCTGGATATTCCATATCGAATTCCCGGGCCACGGCAATCGTTGCCAGCGCATTATAAACATTGAACCGTCCGGGAACATTGAGAGTCACGTCCCCACAGGGGGTTCCCTTGCAAACGAGAGAAAACGTGGAAGACGAACCGGCGAAACGGATATCAATCGCCCGATAGTCCGCAGAAGATGTAAGACCATAGGTGATCGTTTTTCTTTTAATTTGAGGAAAAATCGTTTTTACATTTTCATCATCGAAGCAAAGGATGGTGGATCCATAAAAAGGGACGATATTGGCGAATTGTAGAAAAGCCTCTTTGATTTCCTCTATGTCCCTGTAATAGTCCAGGTGTTCAAGGTCTATGTTGGTGATAACGGCAAGCGATGGGGATAATTTAAGAAAGGAACCGTCGCTCTCATCGGCCTCGGCCACGATGACCTCCCCATCTCCCATTTTTGCATTGCTTCCGATGCTGGCAAGCTTCCCTCCGATGACCATGGTGGGATCAAGGCCTCCATAAGCAAGAACGGTGGAAACCATGGATGTGGTCGTTGTCTTCCCGTGGCTTCCCGATACGGCTATGGAAAATTTCATTTTCAGCAGTTCAGCCAGCATTTCGGCGCGGGGGATAACAGGAATCCCTCTCCTGTGGGCTTCCAAAACTTCAGGATTGTTTGATTTAACGGCTGTCGATGTGACGGCCACGTCTGCGTCGCCCAAGTGGGAGGCATCGTGACCGGCAAAAATTTTTGCCCCCAGAACCGCCAGTCTTTGAGTAATGTCGGACTGACTGAGATCCGAACCGCTGATGGTATATCCCAGGTTCAGAAGCACTTCCGCGATACCGCTCATACCGATGCCGCCTATTCCGACAAAGTGGATATTCTTCACTTTTCTACGCATTAGATCTCTTTGGTGGCCATTTTTCACTTTATCCACTGCATCCACTCCGTCCGCATCGCCCGTTTTTTACGTTATGCGCTCAAGTTACCGTATCTTGTGTATTAAAAATCTTTATACACTATATCTTGTATCTATTCCAATAAAATTTTAAAATTTTATATACACATTTTTTCACAGGCGTCGACAATGTCGGATGCTGCCCTTATGTTGCCCATACGGGATGAGTTTTTTTCCATTTCCTTAATGATATGAGGATGCTGGCATAGGTGTCCGATAGTTTCCGCCAGCTTTTGCCCGTTGAGATCCTTTTCGTGAATCATGACGGCCGCCTTTGCCCTGACGAGTACATCGGCGTTTTTCGTCTGGTGATCATTGACGGCAAATGGGAAAGGAACCAGAATGGCTGCCTTGCCGCTTGCCGTAATTTCGGCGATGGAGGTGGCTCCTGCCCTGCAGAGAAGAAGATCCGAAGATCTGTAAGCTGCCGCCATATCCATAATAAAAGGCACAACCTCCGCATCCATGTCGTATTCTTTGTAATTCGTCAGCATGCTATCGAAATCTTTCTCGCCCGTCTGGTGGATGATTCTGATTCTTTTTCCAATTTCTTTTAAATATGGAAGGGCATTGGTGACAGCCTCGTTGATCGCATGGGCGCCCTGACTCCCGCCAAAGACGAGGATGGTAAATTCCCCCCCCATTTTTTTTGTGTCCGGGATTTCCGTCAGGAAAGCCGATCTTACGGGATTTCCGCAAACGATGGTTTTCGTTTCAGGAAACCACTTTTTTGTCTCGGAAAAGGTCAAAAACATCCTGTCTGCAAATTTACCCAAAATCCGGTTGGTCATGCCGGGAAGAGCGTTCTGTTCCATGATGGCCGTCCGGATACCCATGAAATGGGCTGTTATCACTGCCGGTCCGGAAGCATAACCTCCCACACCCACGACAATGTCCGGACGGAAACGCCCAATGATTCTGTATGACTGCAGGAGGCTTCGGGGAATTTTGGACAGAGCGCCGAATATTTTTATCCATCCTCTTCCCTTGATACCTTCCACATCGAGGATGGAAAGTTGAAGCCCCAATTTTTCGAGGACTTTTTTTTCCAGTCCTCTCTCGGTTCCAATAAACAGAATGCCGTTCTCACGGTTTCTTCGCAAGAATTCCTCTGCAACCGCTATGCCGGGGAAGAGATGTCCCCCTGTGCCTCCACCTGCAATGATAATCTTCACAACCGTTCCCTATTATCAAGCGTCTCCCTTCATGTTGTATGGGAAGAGATATTCAGGAGAATGCCCACTGCCGTCAGGGACATGATTAACGATGTCCCGCCGTAACTGATAAAGGGGAGCGCCAGACCCTTAAGAGGAATCAGCCCCATCACGCCGGCAATATTGATGAATGCTTCAAGGGCGATCACCATCGTCAAACCTGCAGCCAGCAGCGTGCTGAAGAGATCCGGGGCCTTGAAGGAAATTAGAAATCCCCGGATAATGAACAGGACAAAGAAAACAATGACGAAGGCGACAGCGATAAAACCCCCTTCTTCGGCAATGATGGACAGGATGAAATCCGTATGTGGTTCAGGCAGATAAAACAGTTTCTGCATGCTGTCACCGATTCCCACGCCAAAAGTGCCGCCTGAGCCGAAAGAGAGCAGAGATTGTATGATCTGAAATCCGGAATGCTGCGGATCTTTCCATGGATCCAGAAAGCTCATCAGCCGCTCCAGCCGGTAGCTCTTGTGAAAGATGAGCCACAAACCGACAGGTGCGAAAAGGGCGGCAAGACCTGCAAGGTGCAAAATTCTGCATCCGGACAGATAAAGCATCAGCATCAGGATGGCGGTAATGATAACGGCCGTTCCGAAATCGGGTTCCAGAATAATCAGGAAAACGATCAGCAGGGTGACGGAAAGAGGGATCAGGATACCTCGTTTGAATTCGGTGACGTGCTTGATTTTTCTGGTCAATAAATGCGCCAGGAAAAGGACCATGGCAATTTTGACCATTTCGGTAACCTGAAATGAAAAAATCCCTATTCTGAGCCATCTTGTAGCACCGCCCGCCTTAATTCCCACATGGGGAATCAGAAGCAACGAAAGAAGAATCACGGACACCAAAACGCCCGGGTATGCGAGCCTTCTTAGCTGATCGTACGAAATCTTTGTCATGAGGACCATCAGCCCCAATCCGAGGACGACGAAGAAGACCTGTTTTTTTAGGAAATATTGCCCGTCTTTGAACCGCTCCATGGCGAGAATGGAGCTTGAACTGTAGATCATGACCGTCCCGATGGTCACCAGGATGAGTGTCACGAGGAGCAGAACAATGTCCGGTTTCTTTGCTGCTGAAGAAGGGCTTTGCATTTAGAGATTCCTCACCACTTCCTTAAAAAAATTCCCCCGTTCCTTGTAATTTGAAAACTCATCGAAACTTGCACACCCCGGGGACAGCAACACCACATCCCCGGAAACCGAATGCAGATCCGCAATCTCGATTGCTTCTTTAAGAGTGGCGGCGGATGTGGTTCTAACGGTTCCTCCGATCAGATCGTTTATTCTTTGCCTGGCCTCGCCGAAGAGGACCAACTCCCTGACTTTTTCTTTGACAAAAGGAATGAGGGTTTCGAAATCACCTTCCTTGTCCCTGCCTCCTAAGAGCAGAATAATCGGTCGGGAAAAAGTTTCCAGTGCACGGACGACTGCTCCCACGTTCGTTCCCTTGGAATCATCGTAAAATGCGACACCGCGCTTTTCTCCGGCAAATTCGATTCTATGTGCAATTCCCTTGAAATCTTCTATTGCGCTGACGATATGTTCGCAAGAACATCCGCATGCACGTGACGCCATCACCGCGGCCATGACATTCTCAACATTATGAAGCCCCGGGATCTTGATCATATCAAAGGGATATTCTTCGTGAACACCATCGGACGTCTGATAGACCAGCCGGTTGTGGTCTAAAAACATCCCATCTGTCACTTGTTTCGTGGTGCTGAACAGAAAGACTCTTGCCGCCAGTTTTTCCTTCAGGGTCATTGTATGGGGTTCATCACCATTCAGAATGGCAAAATCGCCGCTTGTCTGGTTCTTAAAAATTCTTTCTTTGGTCATTCTGTAGGCATCAAAGGTTCCATGATAATCGACATGGTCGCAGGTCGTATTAAGGAGAATGGATATATGGGGACGGAATTGCTGAATCCACTGTAACTGGAAACTGCTGACTTCCACCACCGCATAGTCGGCGTCCTGTTTACCGTCAATATAACCAATCAGGGGATTGCCGATGTTGCCTCCAACAAAGACATTTTTCCTTCCGCGTGAAAGGATTTTCCCGATGAGCGTTGTGGTCGTTGTCTTCCCGTTAGTCCCTGTGATGGCTATGATGGGAGTTTTCAGAAACCGGCAGGCAAGTTCAATTTCGCTTATGATTGGAATTTTCCTTCTTGCTGCTTCGGACAGCAGAAAATTGGAGGGCGGCACGCCGGGGGACGGAACGATTATATCCAGACCGGAAAGGACATCCAGATCATACCTGGCGAACTCCACATCCTGGCACAATGATTTGAGATCATCCATTATCCCCTTCATCTCTGACAGTGGCTTTTCGTCAGTTGCCACAACTCCGGCGCCTTGTCCAAGAAGAAAACGGGCCGTGGCGATTCCCGTCTTCCCGAGACCAATCACCAGGATTTTCAGGTTCTGCACATTCATCATGTTCTTCCTTTAACGCAGTTTCAAGGTGCTTATGGCAAGAAGGGCCAGAAGGATCGATATGATCCAGAAACGAACGATGACTTTGGGTTCTGCCCATCCCTTCAGCTCAAAATGGTGGTGAATAGGAGCCATTCTGAAGATACGCTTTCCATTGGACATTTTGAACCAACCCACCTGAAAGATGACGGAAAACGTCTCGATCACGAATATCCCGCCGACAATGGCAAGAAGAATTTCCTGTTTCGTCAGGATGGCAAGGGCGCCAAGGGCGCCGCCCAGGGAGAGGGAGCCGACATCGCCCATAAATACTTGGGCGGGATAGGTATTGTACCATAAAAATCCGAGCCCGGCTCCGAAAGCAGCGCCGCAAAGAATGGCAAGTTCTCCTGTTCCGGCGACGTAAGGGATTTGCAGATAACCGGCAATCTTGACGTTGCCGGCAAAGTAAGCAAAAAGGAGATACGTCATGAAACATGTGATTGTCGGGCCGATGGCAAGTCCATCCAGCCCGTCGGTCAGATTGACGGCATTGGCGCTGCCAACGATAATGAAGGTCGAGAGGATGATATATCCCCACCCCAGGTCGGGGAGGACGGTTTTGAAAAATGGGATCGTTACATTGGAAGTGAATCCCGGTTTAAGATAAAGGATAATACTGAAAAAAAGTGCAATCAGGATTTCCGCGCCCAATCTCACTTTTCCGGAGATTCCCCGGCTGTTCTGCTGTGAAAGCTTTTTGTAATCATCCAGGAATCCGATAAGGCCGTATCCGACGATGACCATGATAACAAGCCAGACATAGTCAACTGTCAGATTCGCCCACAGGAGAGTGGAGACAACCACGGCAAATATAATCAGTATTCCTCCCATGGTCGGGGTGCCTTTTTTAGACAGGTGCGTTTGCGGTCCGTCATCCCGGATGGGTTGGCCGATCTGGAGGGACTGAAGTTTTTTTATCAGCCAGGGGCCGATGACGAAGCAGATAATCAGAGCCGTGACTGTCGCATAAATGGTTCTGAATGTGATGTAGCGAAAGACGTTAAAAGAGGAAAATGTCGTATGAAGAGGATATAGCAGATGATAAAGCACTTTATGGTTCTCCTCCCGCCCTTAAACTGTTTCAATGCCGAACGTTTCTACAATCGTCCGGACGACTTCTTCCATCTTCATCATCCTTGATCCCTTTACCAGAATCCAGTCTCCCTTATTCAGGGTCGATTTGAGATGGGGGATGACTTCTTCCGGGGTTTCGAAAAAAAATATCCGGCTATCCGGTACATTTCCTTTAAGAGCCCCTGCTGCCGTTGCCTTGGAGAGCCTTCCCCTGAGGAATATGGTGCCGACCCCAGTGTCTGCCATTAGACTCCCGATACCTTCATGCATCTCCTCCGCACGTTCTCCAAGCTCCAGCATATCGCCAAGGATCACTGTGCCGCTGTGACTTCCCCGTAAGCCCTTCAGAGTTTTCAGGGCCTCCCGAACCGAGGCAGGATTGGCATTGTATGTATCATTTATGATGAATGCGCCGTTCTTCAATTGACAGATCTCCATCCGTCCTGTTATGGGCGTAAATGCCGTCAATCCCTGACGAATGGTATCATGTTCAATTCCCAGAACCCATGAAGATGCAGCGGCAGCAAGGGCATTGTAAACATTATGTTCTCCCGTCACCGACAGGTGAATGTCCTGACTTTTTCCTGCAATTCTGAGGGTAAAGCTGACCCCCTGTTTCCCTTTTTTTATGATATTTTCGGCTGAGACATCGGCATCGTGATTGAGACCGAAAGTAATCCTCTTTCCATGCCAGATATTTTCAGACGTCCGTAGTGCCTCGTCATCCATGTTGATAATAGCCACTTTAGAAGCTGCCATGTTCCGAAAGAGGTCACATTTCTCTTCCCTTACCACATCAAGGGACTTCAATCCCTCCAGGTGAGCCGGACCGATGTTGGTGATGAGCCCGATATCAGGTTCGGCAATCCGGGTCAGCCTCTCGATTTCGCCTCTGCTGTTTGTTCCCAGCTCCAGAATCGCCGCATCGTGTTGTTCGCGAAGGTTAAGCAGGGTCAGGGGGACGCCCACGAGATTGTTAAAATTGCCCTGTGCCTTCATTACATTTTTTTCAAGTCCGGAGATGCCGGCTATCATCTCCTTCGTGGTTGTTTTTCCGGAGCTCCCTGTAATGGCGACGACGGATGCCGCGAATTTCTTTCGCCAGTAATGGGCGATATCTCCCAGGGCCTTGAGGGTATCTTCAACAAGGACAATGGTTATGCCTTCATTGCAAGAAAAATATTTATTTTCTGAATCCTTCTGTATGAGGAGGCCCGACGCACCTTCTTTTACGGCTGCGTTAAGATAGTCATGACCGTCATATCTGTCCCCCTTCAAGGGAATGAAGAGGTTTCCCTTTGTGATCCGCCTTGAGTCCGTTGAAATGCCGGGAAGAAACCCTGCGGGATTCCCCTGAATCAGGGTTCCTCCTGTGGCTTTCAGGATATCATGGCCCTGGAAGACAGGCAGGGATTGTTCTGCCGTCATTTCACTTCCCCCGATCTTACGTCCTTTAGGGCTTTTTTCGCTATTTTCCTATCGTCAAAGGGTATCCGCCTGTCTCCTATGATCTGGTAATTTTCGTGTCCCTTTCCGGCAATGATGACAATATCCGAGGGGTCAGCAAGGAAAACAGCATGTTCGATGGCCCTCTTCCGATCCGGTATAACAGTATAAACTTTTTCGTTTGACTCTTTGTTGAGGGTTTCAGGCGAAACCTTTTTAACGGCTATTTCACGAATTCCCTTTTCGATTTCCCCGATGATGGCAAGTGGATTTTCTGTTCTCGGATTATCAGACGTCACAATGGCCATATCGCTGAAAGAGACAGCCGCCTTTCCCATTAAAGGCCTCTTACCGCGATCTCTGTCCCCGCCGCACCCAAACACAGTGACAATCTTTCTCCTTCTAAACGCCGACAGGTTTTGAATTACTTTCCTGAGAGCGTCATCGGTATGGGCATAATCTATGAAAACGGCGGGTTCATCCGACTTGCTGATCTTTTCAAGACGCCCCGGCACTTTTTTTAATTTTGCAATACCTGTCCGGATAAATTTTTCCGGGATATTCAGTGACACAGCTGCCATGGCGGCCGCCAGGATGTTGTAGAGGTTGAATTTTCCAATGAGGGGGGAATTTACCCGGAAGGTGCTTCCCTCTGTACGAAGACACGCCTTTATTCCTTCCAGAGACAGCGCAAACGGATCAGCCGTCATGTCACATCTGTTTTCAATGCCGAATGTCTGTGAGGGAACGCCTGTCCTGACTTCCCTCAAGAGCTTCTGGCCCCAGGGGTCATCCCCGTTTAGAATCATGAATTTTCGGTGTTTTCCCCCGGAAGGAAGTATGTCGTCGAAGAATCGCTTTTTGGTAAAAAAGTAGTTTTCCATCGTCCCGTGATAATCCAGATGGTCCCGGGATAAATTGGTGAAGATACCCATGTCGAAGGAGCAGTCATCAACCCTCCTCAAATCAACGGCGTGAGAGGCAACTTCTGCAATGACATGGGTGATTCCGGCATCTGCCATGATTCTGAGGATTCTTTGCATCTCGTGAGATTCCGGCGTGGTATTCGGAGCAGGCAATACTTTTTCATTAAAACGATAGTTGACCGTTCCCAAAACCCCGACCTTGAATCCGGCTGCCTTAAGAATAGACTCCAAAAGATACGTTATTGTTGTCTTCCCGTTTGTACCTGTGACGCCGATAAGACACAAACGGGCAGACGGATCCTTGTAGAAATTTCTGCCCAGATTTCCCAACACTCTGCGGCAGTCTGTAACCCTGATGGCCGTGATACCGGAGGGAGGAGAATAATCTCTTTCATGGACAATAAATCGCGCTCCCCGGGCAACTGCTTCCGGGATATAATTGTGGCCGTCAACTTTTAACCCGGGGATGGCCACAAACAGGCTGTTTTTTTCGCAGAGTCTGGAATCGTAACAGATAGCTGAAACATTGCCGGAGTAATTCCCTGCGATATGAAGCGGTTCAACATTGTTTAAAAGATCGCGTATGTGCACATAAACCTCTCAGTTGCCGGCGCTGAAATGAACGGCACAGGTACGCTGGGACGGAATTACAGCCCCGGGCTTCGGGTCCTGGTTGATTGCCCAGCCGCTTCCAATCACCTGAATCTCAATCCCCTTTTCCTTTGCCCTTTTCAGGGTGTCTCTCATGCTCATACCCCTGAAATCGGGCATAATGGAATCGTCCTCCGAAGCGATTTGTCTGTTTACGGAGCTTGGTAAAGAAACCAGTCTTATTTTTACACCGTTGTTTATTTTTTCTTCTTCGGGAGCGGGAGGGGGGGGTTCCCTGATGTTGGTTTTAAAACAGGTCAGAATCTGTTCGCCGATGTTTTTGAAAACGGGCGCCGCCGCCACTCCTCCCCACCTGTCTCTTTGCGGTTCATCAAGAGTTACCAGTATTGCCACCTGTGGATCCTCCGCAGGGAAGAAGCCCATAAATGATGTTCGAACCCTCTCGGATGAATAAACCCGCCTGCCAAAATCGAATTTCTGCGAAGTTCCTGTTTTTCCCGCTACCGATACGTTCATGATCTGTGCCTTTTTGCCCGTTCCGTCGTCATCACCGACGACCCCTGTCAGGATAGCCGTTATTCTTTTCGCCGTTGCGGGTGATATGACCGTTCTAACGGGAGTCGGGGTAACTTTTTTGACGACCTGGCCCTTTTTGTCGATGACGGCACGGACTATGTAAGGCTTCATGAGGACTCCCTGATTTGCAATGGCGGAAAGTGCCGTAATGAGCTGGATGGCCGTTACGGAAACACCCTGGCCGAACGCAATGGTTGATGTATCGACCCTCGTCCAGTTATGCACTGGTCTGAGGAGACCGCCGGATTCACCGGGAAGATCGATTCCTGTCTTGGAGCCGAATCCGAATTTTGTAATGTATTCATAGAATTTTTCTTTTCCTAACTTCTCGGAAATCTTCACGCAGCCGATATTACTTGAGTATTTGATGACATCGCGAAAGGCGAGAGATCCATATCTTTTTCTGTTTGCTTCGTGGATGACCCTGTCGGCAACTGCATAGGCGCCGTTTTCACAGTTAAACCGGTCTGTTTCTTTGGCAATGCCTTCCTCAAGGGCGGCAGCGGCAAGAAAAGGTTTGAAGGTTGATCCGGGATCAAAACAATCCGTGATGACCTTGTTTTTTCCTTTTCCGACGTTATAACTTCCGAACTTGTTCGGATCGAACCCGGGTTGATCAGCAAGGGCAAGTATTTCACCTGTTTTGGGATCCATAACGACCGCAAAGCCGCCCTTTGCACTTTTTGACGCAATCGCTTCACTCAGCTTTGTTTCTACAAGGTGCTGGATTCTGCTGTCGATTGTCAGAATGAGATTATGACTTTCATCTTTTTTTGTGGACGCACTTTCAACCCGCGGATAAAGTCTTTTTCCCTTGGCGTCACGCGCCCAGACCAACTTTTCAGGCGAACCCTTCAGATAGTTTTCGTATTTTAACTCCATTCCTTCAAGACCCGTGGAATCCAGACCGACAAATCCGATCAGCCGACCTGCAAGCTCGCCATTCGGATAAAAGCGTTTTGGCTCCTTGGTAAGAAAGACGCCGTCGATATTTAGAGCCTCCACGCTGTGTGCCTGGTCGGGAGGGATTTTTCTCGCAAGCCAGCAGAAGTTTTTTGATGTTGACAATTTTTTTAGGAGTTTTTCCTTGTCAACTTTGAGGATAGATGCCAGAGCGCCGGCAGCCTCAGGAGGATTGCTGATTTTTGACGGATCGGCACAGACGGAATCCACGAGGATGCTTGCAGCGAGCTTCTCTCCATTGCGATCAAATATGATACCCCGTTCAGGCTCGACATGGAGGGTCTTGATGTGCTGCCTTTCTGCAAGTGACTTCAGGCTTTCTCCGGATAGCACCTGTATCTGAAATGCCCGCGATATCAGGGCGACAAAAAGCACAAGAAACAAGACCAACAGTGTAAAAATCCTGAATTTCAGCCATTTTTTAGATTCGCTGGTCATAATGCATCCCTTAAGTTATTTCAAAATGATGACCTGGTCCCTTTCAGGATAGGACATCCCCAGTTTTTCCGTAGCTATGGCCTCTATACGCTGGGGTGATTTCAATGTTGCCTGTTCAACCTTCAGCTTTCTCTGATCATCCAGGAGTTTTTCCTTAATGCTGATTTCTCTTGCGACCCGGTATTCCAGCTCAGTCATATGAATATGGGACCACACGTAAATGAGCGCAACCGCCATCAGTGCAAAGGCAACAAGAATAAAAGTTGAATATTTTACACCTGCCGACGCTTTTTCATGATCATAAACGTTTTGTTTTATGGCCTCTTCAGACTGCATGAACTATACCTTCTCCGCGATCCTGAGTCTTGCGCTTCTTGCCCTTGGATTGGATGTAATTTCATCATTTCCGGGCATCAAGGGTTTCTTCGTCAACACCTTCAAACGAGGTTTTCTATGACAGGAACATATGGGGAAATCGGAAGGGCAGATACATCCTTTTTCCCACGATCTAAATTGGTTTTTTACAATTCTGTCTTCGAGGGAATGGAAGGAAATAACCAAAAATCTGCCGGATTCGTTAAGCATGTCAATTCCACGATTGATGGCCTGGTAGACATTTAAAAGCTCTTTGTTGACGTATATTCTGACTGCCTGGAAGGTTCTGGTTGCGGGATGAATCCTTCCTCTCCTCATCGGAGGCGGCAATGCGTGAACAGTGATATCGGCAAGCTCGGCTGTTGTTTTGATGGGAGAGATGCTCCTTCTCGCCGAAATTGCCCTTGCGATCCTTCCAGCCATGACTTCCTCGCCGTAATCTCTGATAATGTTTTCCAATTCCTTTTCCGCAAGCGAGTTGATGACATCATAGGCACTCAGGTCACTGCTGCGATCCATCCGCATGTCAAGCTTTGCGTCCAAAGTAAAACTAAAACCCCTGACCGCCGTTTCAATCTGATGGGACGACACCCCCAGATCGAGAATGATTCCGTCAACTCCATGAACGTTCAGACCCTTCAGTATCGTATCAGTTTCAGCAAAATTTCCCTTTTCAAGAATCGTCCTGTCTTTGAATAACTCCAATCGCCGTTTTGATTCATCAAGGGCATCGTCATCCATATCGATACCGATCAACAGACCGTCCGGGGCTGAGTTTCGAAGAATCTCGTAAGCGTGTCCGCCTCCTCCAACTGTCCCATCCACGTAAATACCCCCCGGACGACACCGAAGAAACTGAACCACTTCTTTCTGCATGACCGGCGTGTGATATACAGGCATTTCACAGGCCTTTTCTCAGATTCCCAGATCCGACATATATGTGCTGAAGCTTTCGATGTCACCCGCCGCTTTTTTCATTTCTTCATCAAAGCGTTCCTTGCTCCAGATCTCTATGACTTTAATCATGCCTGCCAGCATGACATCTTTTTCAAGGGCTGCGTATTCTCTCAGATTGGGCGGAATCAAAACCCTCCCCTGTCCGTCAAAAGAACAGTCAACAGCGCCCGACATGAAAAAACGTTGAAAAGCCCTGACTTCCTTTCGTAATATGGACTGGTGGCTGACCTTCTCCTCGATGATGCGCCATTCATCATAAGGGAATACCATCAAATAGTTGTCCCAGTTGGTAATGACGAGCCTGTTGTCGTATTTCTCGGCGATAACTTCTCTTAGCTTGGCCGGGAAAATAATGCGGCCCTTTTCATCAATAATATGGTGATACTGGCCCCTGAAGACAGACATTTGAAAAAATCCCTCCACAAAAAACCACTTTACTCCACTTTGGCTCACTATAAAGGAGGGATAATTTGTTTGTCAAGAAAAAAATTAGTCTTTTTTTCTTTCGATTTGATATCTTAAGACAGCTTGATTGTGATTTTTAAGGTTGGATGAAAAATTGTGGGATCCGTTATTGTTTGAAACGAAATAAAGATAACTGACAGGGGCGGGATACAAGGCGGCATGTATCGAATCAATAGCAGGATTTGCAATCGGGCCGGGTGGCAAGCCATTGATCTGATACGTGTTGTAAGGCGTTTCCGTCCGTAAGTGAATCCTTTTTATATTTCCATCGAAGAATTCAAGATTATAAACAGCTGTGGGATCACTCTGCAGCTTCATCCCTTTTTTCAGGCGGTTATGAAAAACAGCCGATATTAAAGCCTTTTCGTCATTACGACCTGATTCTTTCCCGATGATGGAAGCCAGCGTGACGACTTCAGGAAAACTCATTCCAATTTCCCCGGCCCTTTTATACATCTCCGGAGTTATTCTCTTCCAGAATTGATCGACCATGATTTTAATGATTTCCCTTGTGTCCATAGAACGGTCGAACTGATAGGTCTCCGGGTAGAGGTATCCTTCGGCGGAGGTGCCTTGTATCTTTAGAGAACGTAGAAATTTTGAATTTGAGGTGAAATCCATAAACACTTTTTTATCGACGAGCTTATAGAAGGCCAGACGGTCGGCGATTTCTCGCACCGTAAAATCTTCGGGAATGGTGATGCGATAAGACTTGATTTCACCTCCGACCAGTTTGTTCAGAATATCCATTGGTGACATGGAAGTTGAAAGCTCATATTCTCCCGCTCTGATATGGCGGTGGACATTTTTTAACAGGACCAGCAGATAAAACATGTACCTCTGCCTGATAAGGCCGGCATTTTCAAGAATATCGACAGACTCAACAAAACTGGTACCCTTTGGAATATTGACGATGGATGTGACATTCCTGCCATTTACAGGGGTCAGGGCATAAAACAAAAGAGAAAGGAGCACGAAGATGAAAAGTCCCATCATCGCAAAAAACATTCGCTTCCTGTTGCTATGGATGAACTTTTTTATGATCTTCATGAATTCAGATAGTTACAGCTATGGGATATTTTCTTTCCGTTCAAGTGAGGCCAGATATCCCCTGAGAATCAAAGTAGCGGCAAGCTGATCCACCACTTTTTTCCTTTTCTCCCGGCGAACGTTCGCCTCGAAGAGAATATCTTCTGCCTCCCTTGTCGTCAGGGTTTCATCCCATTTGATTACGGGGAGAGAGAATGCGGCCTCGAGAATCCCTGAAAATTTATCTATCTTTTCACACTGAATGCCCCTGGTGCCATCCAATCTTATAGGATAACCGATCACGATTTTTTTTACATCGTATTGTATAATCAATTCCTTCAGGGCTTCGAGAACCTGTTTTCTGTTCCGTCTGATGATTGTTGAAACACCATAGGCGGTTATTCCCAACTCGTCGCATATCGCGACGCCGATCCTCTTGCTGCCATAATCAATACTGAGTGTCCTCATGATTATCCTTTTAAAATCTTGTTTTTCTATCAGATTTTTGTTGTTTATTGCAATAGAAATTATTGTTCACCTTTTTGTTATTGTGAAAAGAGAGGGAGTTTGATATCTCATGATACATGAAACATATTGTGCTTGGTACAGCCGGACATGTTGACCATGGGAAAACAGCGCTCATCAAGGCCATCACCGGAGTTGATACCGACAGGCTAAAAGAAGAAAAGGAAAGGGGCATTTCCATTGAGCTTGGTTTTGCATCCCTTACGCTTCGGAATCATCTGACACTTGGTGTTATAGACGTTCCAGGTCATGAACGATTTATAAAAAATATGGTTTCCGGAGCCGCCGGTATCGATATGGTGGTTCTTGTCATCGCTGCGGATGAAGGCGTCATGCCACAGACGCGGGAACATCTCCAAATCTGTGAACTTCTGGGCATTAAGAAAGGTCTCGTCGCTCTTACAAAAATTGATCTTGTTGATAAAGACTGGCTTGACCTTGTGGAGGATGATGTCCGTAATTTCTTGCAGGGAACATCCATGGAGAGTGCTCCCATCATTCCCGTTTCTGCCTTATCGGGAGAAGGCCTTGAGAGGTTGCTCGATGCTCTGATTGATATAACGGAAGGTATTGACAGGAAATCGGATTCTGGGATTTTCAGACTCCCTATTGACCGGGTTTTTACGATGCGGGGATTCGGTACGGTTGTTACCGGAACACTGACATCGGGGAATGTGAACGTGGGGGATGAAGTGGAGATTTTACCCCAGGGCATATTGGCAAAAATCCGCGGAATCCAGATTCATGGTCAGACCGTATCGATAGCAGAGGCGGGCCAGAGGACGGCCATTAACCTGCAGGGTGTCGAAAAAGCAACCATCGAAAGAGGGAACGTGCTTGTCCGTCCTTATACACTGCGCCCTTCAAAACGTCTTGATCTCCATGTGATGTTTCTGCCGGGTCATGATAAAAAGCTAAAGAACAGAAGCCTTGTTCGTTTTCATGTGGGAACCACGGAATTGATTGCCCGGATCATTTTGCTTGACAGCGAGGAGATGGCGCCGGGGGAGGAAGGAAATGCCCAGATCATCCTTGAATCACCGGCGATTGCCATGGCGGGAGACAGATTTGTCTTGAGAAGCTACTCACCGATTACAACCATCGGTGGAGGGATCATTGTAGATCCTTTGCCCAGAAAACATGGACGGTATTCGGAGCGGGTCAATCGCGAATTCTATCTATTACGCGATGGCCAGGATTCTGAGATAGTTGCCACCATGATTGCAAGGGCCGGCATGGAAGGAATAGATATTCCCCGACTGATAGAGAGAACGGGAATGCATCAGGATCTCCTGAAAAAAATTCTTGATGTCATGTATTCCCAAAGGAAAGCGGTTCACATTGATAGCGACGGGCCCAACATTTTTTCCTTTCAGGACTATCAGAATCTTCAGGAAAAAATTCTGAGTGAGACCCGATCATATCATAAAAAGTATCCCTTGCGGGAGGGTATTATGAAGGAAGAGCTGAGGAATACGATGGGGTCATTTATCAGTTCAAAGCTCTTCAACATGGCAATAAGAGAGCTGGAAAAGAACGGCAAGATGGTCGTTGACAGAGAAGTGGTGCGCTTGCAGGGACATAGCGTGAATCTGAAGGGAAAGCTTGAGGACATCCGGACGGAAATCGCCGCTTTCTACATGGCTTCAGGATTGACACCGCCTACCGTCAGGGAAATCATAACAAAGTATGAGGATCAAAAGGACGAAGTGGAAAATGTTCTCGGAATTATGTTGAAAGAAGGGGTTCTGGTAAGGATAAACGAAGAATTATATTTTCACAGAGATGCTCTTCAAAAACTCCGGGAAAACTATAGGAATCTTCTCATGAAGGAGGGCAAGGCCACACCTGCCGGTTTCAAGGAGTTGACGGGACTGACGAGGAAATTCATTATCCCGTTGATGGAATATTTCGACATGACAAAACTAACCGTCAGGGCAGGAGATCATCGCATTCTGAGAGAGAGGGAAGGAAAGTGATGCCGGGCGAGCAAGCTGCTTATGTTGAGGAACAGAAAATACTCGTGTATAGAGGCAATGGGTTTTCGGAAGAATCGGTATCCGTCGTACAGGAAGTGTCTCTCAAAATATGTCTAAATGGAACTGAAATGGTGACAATAGCGTGTAATGGAAATTATGTGGGAGAACTCGCAGTCGGCTTCCTTCGTTCGGAAGGCTTCATCGAAACTGCTTCAGACATTAAAAAAATAGAGATATCTGATGACAACAGACGCGTTCATGTTATGACCAAATCGGATATTTCACAGAACCGGCAGAAGCCTTTCGCTCCGGAGTCTATTGAATCGAGCGGCGCCAGGGGCCGGCGAAGGGAGGGAGCGGCACCCTATCGGAAAGATTTGGCGGCGCAGGAGATTTTCATAACCCCACAAAACGTGCTTGGTCTGATGGAGAGATTTGTGGACGTGTCGCGCCTTCATCAGGTAACAGGCGGCACCCATTCCGCCGCTCTGATTGACGGTGACCGTATTCTCGCCGTGAGAGAGGATATCGGGAGACACAACACCATTGACATGCTGGGTGGCTATAGCCTATTAAACGGAATCGATTGCTCCGATAAGGTCATCGTAAGGACAGGCAGGATTTCTGCAGAGATTGTTCACAAGGTCTGGAATCTGGGCGTTCCGGTCATGATATCTCTTTCTGTTCCTACATCGATGGCTGTTCATCTGTGCAAAGAAGCGGGAATAACCCTGATCGGGTCGGTGAGGGGAGGCAGGATGAATGTGTACTCTCATGAATGGCGGATCGAAAATTGAAAGTAAAATCTATTTATATCAAAGACATACGGCCGGGAGATAAAATCCTGGATTCTTTCCTTGTGGCGGAAAAGAACCTGGCTTTTTCCCAGAAGGGTTCTCCTTATCTTAATCTCCGCCTGAAGGACAGGACGGGAGAGGTGGAGGGAAAAATCTGGGAGAACGCGGATGAATGGGACAAGCAATTCAAAAAAGGGGATGTCATCCAGGTTCAGTCCAGAGCTGTCAGTTTTAAAAATACACTCCAGCTTTCTATCCATGATATTGAAAAACTGGATGAACCCGATATCAACCCCGCAGATTTTTTTCCAACTGCCGGAAGAGACATTGAAGAGATGTTCACGGAGCTGATGTCCTATGTCGGGGAGATGGAAACCCCGTACCTCAAATCCCTGCTGGAGTCATTTTTCAAGGACGAAGCCATTGCCATGTTGTTCAAAAAAGCGCCTGCAGCCAAGACGTTTCATCATGTCTATATCGGTGGACTTCTTGAGCACACCCTTTCCGTCGTGCAGCTACTTGAACAGGTAGCGGATCATTATAACGGTATTGACAGAGACATGCTCATAACGGGAGGTCTTCTCCATGATATCGGGAAAATTTATGAATTTTCCTACGACAGGATCATTGATTACAGTGATCAGGGGAGACTTGTCGGACATATTGTCATCGGCGTCGAGATGCTCGATAAGAAAATCGCCACGATCAATGACTTCCCGGAGCATGCGGCCATGGAATTGAGGCACTTGCTTCTCAGTCATCACGGAACCCAGGAATTCGGCTCGCCAAAACGTCCAAAAACACTGGAGGCTCTCATTGTTCACTATATTGACGATCTGGATGCCAAGGTGAATGCCTTTCAGGGTTACATTGATGAATCCCCCGATGACGATTCGAAATGGACGCCCTTTCACCGGCTGTTCGAGCGTTTTATTTATAAAGGTTGAACACCCTTAAACCGCTTCTATCGTGGACGGTGGTTTTTTGGTGATGCTGTACGTCACGCTGACAACATCGGGCACTTCTTGAGTTATCCTTTCAGCAAGGGTCTCCATGGTGTCAAAAGAAAGTCTCATTGGTTTCCCTGTTGTTGCATCGCTGCTTTCCCATGATCTCACTTCAATCTGGAGTCCGTAGTCTCTCTGTCCGTTACGTATCCCTGTTACCTTGTCCTCATGGAGAATGGCCAGAGACTGAAAGGCGCCGGTATGACCGAGTTCCTCTTCAACAATTTTCGTCGCTTTCCTGACGATATCGACCTTTTCCTTTGTGACTTCTCCTATGATTCTGGCAGCGAGGGCGGGGCCGGGGAATGGCGGCCTTTTATATATGGATTCCTGCAGTCCCAGGGCTTTTGCAATAGCCCTTACAGCCGGTTTTCTTAAAGCGATCAGTGGTTCAATGACTTTGTAGCCAAATCTTTTTTCAGTATCGATACCGAGCTGAACAAGAATATTGTGCTGTCTTTTAATGCCCGCAACCGTTTCCTCCACATCGGTATAGATGGATCCCTGCAGGAGGAATCTGGCGCCGGATTCCTGAACCAGATGACTGAACACATCCTTGTAAAACGTTCTGGTAATCGCCTCTCTTTTTTCTTCCGGGTCCGTCAATCCTCTCAGTGCCTGGAAAAAGTGTTTCTGGGCATCAACGATTTCCATCGGTACACGGAGCGCCTCAAAACATGAAGCAATCTGTTGGGGTTCATCATGTCTCATGATGCCGTTATCAATAAAATAGGTCTTGAGACGGGCTCCCAGAGCCTTGTGTGTGGCCCAACATGGTTACCACCGACGAATCGACGCCGCCCGACAGGGCATTCACGGCCAGGTTGTCGCCGACCATTTCAGAAATCTCCCGGATTTTCTGGTCGATGAAAGCCGCCGGGTTTAAATTCTCTAACCTTAATTCTTCAATATTCACGTATCAGTTCCTCCTTATGAAAATGTTCGTTTACTTGTGCGAATCCTTTTTCTTCATTACACTCTCCCTGGCCTTCTCGCTCAGAAGACATCCGACCAGGCAATCACCCATGCATTTGCCATTGCAAGGTTCAGTGTGAACGGTAATGCTGGAATTGGGAAATTTTTTCTCAATGTTTTTTGATAAAGTATCTGTAATGTTGTGGGAAGTCTCGACAGACATTTCGGGGTCTACTTTGATGTGGAAATCAACGAAGCGGAAGTTACCCGCCTTGCGGGTGCGTAAATGATGGAAACCGTGGATGGCAGGCTGGTGTGACATGATCATATGACGAATCCATGCCTCCTCGTCTGCGGGTAGTTTCGTATCGATGAGATCGCGACCCGACTGAAGGGTCAGTTGATAGGCAGCCCTGATAATCAGCATAGCGACACCGATGGCTGCAACAGGGTCCAACCAATGAATATTGGGGTCGGGTAAAATCCGGTGACTGATTAAAATGAGAGTGAGGCTGATCATGACACCGGCAGAGGTATAAACATCGGTTCTCAGGTGCCAGGCATCAGCCTCAAGGGCAATAGAGTCCGTTTCTCTTGCTACCCTGAAAAGCATTTTTGAAACAATCATATTTACAATGATCGAAACGAGCATGACCCCTATGCCCCAGCCGACATATTCGATGGGCTTTGGGTCAAGAAGTTTTATGACAGCTTCATAGATGATCCAGCCTGCCGCGATAAAAATCAAGATCGCCTCGACGGTTCCGGAAATGTTTTCAACTTTGCCGTGACCGAAGGGGTGCTTCTTGTCAGCAGGAACGCCGGATGCCTTGACCGAGAAGGTAGCGATAATGGCGGCCAGAAGGTCCACTCCCGAATGAATCGCTTCAGACATAATGGAAACAGAACCGATCACAAACCCCACGATGAGTTTCATCACCATAAGAATCGTGTTCGAAATGACCGAAAGCAAGGCTGCTTTTATTTTACGGCGCTGTGGATCCATGCGGAATTATTTTATATTGTCTTTCGGTCAATAACGGAATACACCCGCGAGCGGTGACTCATCCGGCATTTTTTCGGGCGGGAGAATAAAAACGGCTCCGCCGTTCAGCAATGTCTGGGTCGCAGCCAGGTCGGCCAGTCCTTCACTCCCCGCCTCCAGCTTCTCATGCAGAAGGACTTCATCATTTCCGGGAGCAAAAATCCCCCATTGCTGGTATCCCTTTAAGATGAAAAGCAGCCCGACCCTTCCGTGATAGGCTGCCGGGATGATCTCCCTGATGTCTTTTGATGTCAGACCGGTGCCCGATGATTGTCTGTACTGAGCGATGGCATCGTTTTCATCTTTTTGAAAGTAGGGATCGATAACCGACCAGGCCTGTTTGTGCAAGTGTTCCATACTCATCCCTTTGGGGTTGCCTGTTATCCCTTCATTCATAAGATGCGTGTATGTATTGACTTCTTTATAAATCGGGAAAAGATAATCGACTCCTGCAAGAACAAGAGGTATCTTTTCGTCTCTCATAAAATCACGCAATCCTTTATCTATCTGTCTGAAATATTTTAAAATATTTTCCTTGTTATCATCGAGATCGGCTCCGTGACCGGAAATCATGGATGAACGTTCTCCACCTCTCTGTGCTCCCCTGTGAAAGCGGACCTGTTTTTCAAGTTCATCGTATTGAAGCGCTTCTGCAAGGCTCCTGGGAACGGTATCGATTTCAATTTCTCTTAAATCCTGTTTTGTTCCTTCAAAAAGGTGGATTTCATTTTGACTGAGAGTGAGAACATAAAAGCGATTATCTCCGCTCAATACCTGCAACAGGGGTTTGATGTGGAAGCGATCGGCAACGACAATCAGTTCGTCGAAGTTTACCGGAAGACAGTAA
The DNA here is from genome assembly GCA_964541605.1 of uncultured Syntrophaceae bacterium. Lineage (GTDB taxonomy): Bacteria > Desulfobacterota > Syntrophia > Syntrophales > UBA2185 > CAZIQY01. The sequence goes on from CAZIQY010000019.1 coordinate 31,370, forward strand.
TAGGAAAATGTGCTTGAAGAAAGGAATATGGCAAGACCATCGCTTTGATGCTTCCAGAATATCACGTTGCCGATAAGCCCCTGGATAGGTTCCAGCAGAATCTTTGCTTCCTGTGGGCGGCATCCGCCTGCCAGTAATTTTTCTTCGGCAATCCTAAGCATGTTTCGCAATCTGATTTGATTTTGCTGGGCGGGAGCGCCAACTCGATAGATCGGCATAAATATGGAGATGCAGAAACCTTCTTGTTTGGCCATCAATGATTTTAATTCATCCTTTGAAAAAGTTTTCATCATGCTCATCTCCCTTCTTTGTCTTTCTGGTCCGTCCTGAGTCAGAGGGGACTGTGGGATAGTTGGAAATCTACCCACCCTGTTCGCTTTTCATGTTTTCAGTAAGGGCATCATCAGCTGATCCGATCAAGTCTTCAATATATTCATGACTCTCGTATTGTACAACACCTGCATGCAGTTTAATATCCACCCGTTTTTCTTTCTGAATCAGTCTTTTGATTTCTTGCACGACAGCGGCAGCGTCCACTTTATTTATTTCCGGCAGAATGACGGCAATTTTCTCATTGCTATATGAAAAAGCCAGATCGATGGTATCACTGAGACAGATGCTGACGATTTCCGCAACGACCTTCATGGTGTCATGACAAGCTTTATTTCCCGATTTTCCCTCGTCCTGTGATTCATCGCAAATACCCAGAAAAATTAATGACAGTTTATTCCCATACAATTTTGATCTGGCCATTTCCTGTTCCAGTCTGAGATGGAAATATTTCTGGTTGTAGAGACCGGTAAGATTGTCGATAATTATCAGATTTTCCAAAGATTTATTCTTTTTTTTAATTTCTTCCCTTCTTGCTTGATCCAGGACGTCCCGCATCATATCCGGATAACCCATATTTTAACGCCTTCACAAAAGAAAATTAATCACTTCCAGCGACACTGTTCAAAAGATAGTATTCAAAACCTCAAATCCAGTCATGTTTGATTTGTTGTGCTTCAGGTTGGTCTTGTCGTAAAGATGGCTGAGAGATTGTATAATTTCCCTCCCCCGGCGATATTGGCGCTCATGATTACTTTATCAATATCTGAGATTGAATATAAATATTATGCGGCAAGAAAGCAAACACTTTATTTCACGATGGATGTGGAGAGGTTAAGATTCCCCTTTGAAGATATCGAGGAATTATGGTACAAGAAACCCTCAACTAAAATCCTTATTTAACAGATATTTAGATTATGAAAACAGCAGAATGCATCCTGACGGGTGGATTATGGGAAGGCGTTTCGCACCGAGACTGGTCCGACTGGACGTGGCAATCGGCAAACCGCATACATACCATCCCTCAACTGTCAAAAATATTGGGGAAAGCAACCGGGAACCTTGGCGACTATGTCCACGTTATCAGGAACTATCCCTTTTGTGTCACACCGTACTATCTTTCTCTGATAAACCTGGCGAATGAAAATGATCCCCTGCGTATGCAGTGTATCCCTGATGCGAGGGAAATACATTTTTCCATGGGAGGTGTACCGGATCCTCTTGAGGAGGAACGGGACATGCCCGTGGCCGGTCTGATCCATCGTTATCCGGATCGTTGTTTGACCATCGTGACATACACCTGCATGACATACTGCCGGCACTGCAACCGCAAGCGAATGTGGAAGAGTGAAAGACCGCCGATAAACCGGCGCTATCTCCAGACCATGATTGACTATATCGGGGAAAAGAAGACCATTCGAGAGGTCATCGTGTCAGGCGGCGATCCATTGACTATGGAGGAAGGACATCTTGAGTGGTTCCTCAAATCTCTTCGCTCCATTCCTCATGTGGAAGTACTGCGTGTCGGAAGCCGGGCGCCCGTCGTCTTGCCGATGAGAGTGACCCGTGATCTTTGTTCCATGTTGCGGAAGTACCGTCCATTGTGGTTTAATACACAATTTAATCATCCGCACGAAATTACCCGGGAATCGGCAAGAGCGTGCGAGATGTTGCTTGATGCGGGGATTCCCGTTTCAAATCAGAGTGTCCTGCTTCGGGGGATCAACGATGAATATGAAACAATGCGGGAACTCCTTTATGGCCTTCAGAGGATTTCGGTGAGACCTTATTATCTTTTTCAATGTGATCCCGTGGAGGGGACGGACCATTTCCGTACCGATATTGCGACGGGCCTCAAGATGATGGAAAAACTCTGGGGAAATATGCCGGGCCTTTGCATGCCCCAATATGTACTTGATGCTCCGGGAAGAAGGGGAAAAGTTCCCCTCTTCCCGTCTTCTCCAATGTCATGCATGGCTGTTGGCGCATATGGATCGTTTCAGCAGACACATTAAAACACCCGGATTCCGGGTCGAGAGACTGCGTCATAATTGCTGAAAATGTCATTCCGTATGAATGTGAGGAATCTTAACATGTCAATATTATTAGTCATATAGATTTCTCCCTTCGGTCGAAGTGGCAAAAAAGGGAATTGCGACACACTCTCCAGGCGCGGAATGACAGCAACGTCCATTTTTTTATGGAGTGAAACGCTGACGGAATGGGGTTTATAAAAAAATAAAGGAGAGAGAAATAGTATGTATAATGCCAGCGATCTGAAAAAAGGGTTGAGGATTAAACTGGAAAATGAACCCTATGTGATTACCGAATTCAACTTTGTAAAGCCGGGCAAGGGACAGGCTCTATATCGTTCCAAATTGAAGAACATGATTACAGGCGCTCAATTTGAGAGGACATTTCGTTCCGTGGATGTATTTGAGCCTGCGGATCTTCGAGAGAAAAAAATGCAGTATCTTTACAGAGAAGAAGGGAAATACTGTTTCATGGACAGTGAAACGTATGAGCAGGTTTTTTTAACGGAAGATCAGGTTGGGGAGGCAAGAAATTATCTGATTGATAACCTGGATGTTCAGATTTTGTTTTTCGAGGATAAACCTCTGGGGATCACACTTCCGAATTTTATAGATCTGATTGTTGTCAAAGCCGACCCGTGGGCCAAGGGCGACTCCGTTTCAGGGAAAATGAAGCCGGTGACTTTGCAAACGGGGTACCAGATTCAGGTTCCCCCCTTTGTGGAGGAAGGTGAAAAGATTCGCGTGGATACGCGCAGTGGAGAGTATCTCACAAGGGTCAAGGGATGATCGACCCATGGAAGAGGAGGAGTGGATTCTATCGAAACGGAGAGAATCCCTGTGGGTGCGCGCCCGCATGGTTCAGGCCATACGACGGTTTTTCATCGGGCGAGATTATCTTGAAGTTGAAACCCCCTGCAGGATTCCGACATTGATTCCTGAAAGCCATATTGATGCCGTAGCCAGTGGCGACTGGTTTTTACATCCGTCTCCGGAGCAGTGCATGAAGCGATTGCTCGCGGTGGGCTTTGAAAAAATATTTCAAATCTGCAAATGTTTCCGGGAAGGAGAGAGAGGGTCACAACATCTCCCTGAATTTACCATTCTGGAATGGTATCACAGGGGAATGAATTATATGTCATTAATGAAGGAGTGTCGGGAACTGGTTATATCGATTTCCTCCGCTGTCGGCTGCGGCAGTGATATTGTTTACCAAGGCGGCAAAATCCGTTTAAACGGCGCCTGGGAACATCTGTCCGTTAGAGAGGCTTTTAATCGTTATGCCTTAATGTCCCTGAACGAAGCAATAAGAGGAGGTTGCTTCGACGAGGTCATGGCCTGTGATATTGAACCCAATCTGGGTAGGAAACGCCCGACGTTTCTCTATGATTACCCCGTTTGCCCGGGCGCCCTGGCAAGAAGCAGGGAAGAAGATCCCGGCGTGGCTGAACGGTTTGAATTTTATATGGCGGGAATGGAACTTGCCAATGCATTTTCCGAGCTGGTGGACGCTGATGAGCATAAACGGAGGTTTGAACAGGTCCGGGACTATCGTTCTTCAATGGGTAAATCCGTCTATCCGGAATCGGAAAGGTTCCTCAGCGCCCTTGACACGATGCCGGAGGCGGCAGGGATCGCTCTGGGTGTGGACAGAATGGCCATGATTTTCACCGATTCTACGACGATTGATAACGTCGTGACCTTTACACCGGAACTTTTATGATTATCAATCCTGTTGACAATGACACGTTTTTCCATTACAGGTAAGTCCGTCAAAAAAGAATATATTTCAGGAGAGAAAACGTGAAGGAGATATCATCTGTTGCTGCCGCAAATGTAGGTGGGCATTTTCACGGCAGTCTTCTAAGCATGGTCCTCGATGCAGGGGCGATGGTGCAGTTTGTACTTTTGTTACTTCTTATCTTTTCCGTTGTGTCGTGGGCCATCATCCTGATGAAGTACAGGAGCATCAAGAAGGTGAAGCGGGAGAATGAGCTTTTCATGGAAGCCTATATGAAGAGCGACAAACTTTCCGATATACTGCCGGAGTCGAAAAAATTCAAACACTCGAACATTGCTGAAATCTTTCAGGCAGGATATGCGGAACTGATCAAGATAACGAAGGTTATGCGGGGATCAACGGCAGCAAGGGAAGGTGATGATTCAAGCGCAGTTCCCATGGAGATGAAGGGTATCGATAATGTTGAAAGGGCCATGAACAGGGCCTGCAGCTCTGAAGTCACAAAGCTGGAAAGCGCTTTGGGATTCCTCGCGACAACGGGAAGCGCTTCGCCTTTCATCGGCCTTTTTGGCACCGTATGGGGGATCATGGATACCTTTAAGGGCATCGGTGCGAGGGGTTCGGCGACACTGGCAGTAGTGGCTCCCGGGATTTCCGAGGCTCTGATTGCCACCGCCGCCGGTTTGGCTGCCGCCATTCCCGCCGTTATTTTTTATAATTATTATTTGAACCGGATTAAGACCATGGCCATGGAGATGGATAATTTTGCCTCCGAGTTATTGAACATTGTCGAACGATATTATGTGAAGAGATAGCAATCTATGCGATACCAAAAAAAGCGCAATTATTTCGAGAGCAGACCTTTGTCCGATATTAACGTAACGCCGCTGGTTGATGTTGTCCTCGTTTTGTTGATCATTTTTATGGTAACAGCCCCGATGCTTCAAATGGGAATCGACGTTAATCTTCCCCGCGTAAAGTCAAAAAGCATCGATGTAACGGAGGAGAAACTCGTTCTCACCGTTAATGGTGCAAGAGAGATATATATAAACAAATATAAAACCTCCATGACCGATCTTAGTGCCAAGCTGGAGAGCATCTTTGCCAATAGAATTGACAGGGAAGTTTTTATGAGGGCCGACAAGACCGTGCCTTATGGATTTGTGGTTGAAGTGATGTCTGAAATCAGAAAGGCGGGGGTTGACAAACTCGGGATGATTACGGAACCTCCTGGGGAATCGAGATGACGTCGCAAAAATGGATCAGAGGGCGATTGAATAATGATCCCGGCCTTCATGTCATGATTCTTCTGTCCGCCTTCCTCCACACCGTGATTCTTTCCATGATTTTCCTTTTACCTTCCCTTCCTTCACCAAAATTGACGTTTGGCCCTGTCTATTCTGTACAGCTCGTCAGTTTATCGGACACTTTTTTTAGCCGCAAAGACATACCGTCGGTTTCCGGGGAATTCAGTGACCGTGCTTTATCCGATCGCTCATTCATATTGAAAAAGAAGGCCGATACGGATCCATCCTTGCCGGTGAAGAAAACAGAGATTCAGAGGCAGGATTTCAGCGGTGTTGAAAAAGCCATGGATAAAATCAGGCAAAAGGTATCTTCAGCCGGTCAGACGGCGGTGGTTGCGCAGAAGCAGCCCGGTGATCCCGAGATCAACGTGAAAATGAAGATGTACTATGCCACGGTATGGGCCAGAATAAAAAGTCAATGGATCCTTCCCCAGAGCATACTCCCGAGAGAAAATATCGGGGCGGTGGTACATGCGAAAGTTCTGAGAAGCGGTGCGGTGACGGAGCTCAGTTTTGAAAAACGATCGGGTAACCGATATTTTGATGAGTCCGCCATGAGGGCTGTCCGGAAAGCAAGTCCTCTGCCTCCTTTGCCTCAATGGATAAGAGACAACAGCATCGAAATCGGCGTACGTTTCCATTCATCAGACCTGCGATAAAAATGTATGAGACATAAAAGCGCTGAAGAGCCGTTGTTCGGTATTTCGTCAAAAGTTTTTGCCTGCCTGTTGGCAATGCTGATCTCTTTTTATGCGGGAGACCAGTCCTTTGCCAAAGTGTATATCGATATTGATTCTCCGTCATTTCAGAAATTTCCCATTGCAATTCCAGACTTCAAAAAGCCGGACAGACATATTCGCGGGCAGGATCTCTCAAGCTGGTTTTCCGAAAGCCTGGAAAATTACCTGACAATGTCCGGTTTCTTCAACAGTATCAGTAAAAAGGCCTTTCTTGAAACTCAGAATCAGACAAGCGGGCCGGGTGAACGGATCGACTTTGACAGCTGGGCGACCATCGGTGCTGAATATCTGGTGAAAGGGGGATATCAGCACGCAGGGGCAAGTCTGATCGCAGAATTTCGTCTTTATGACGTTATCAGGGGAGATCTAATTATCGGAAAGCGATACACCGGCAAGAACGAAGATAAAGCCGATATGGTTCGTCAATTTGCCCGTGAGATCCTTTTTGCCCTTACGGGTGACGGGGGTGTATTTGACACGAAAATTGCGTTCATTATAAAGAAGGGAAGAGCATCGGATATCTATGTCATCAACTTTGACGGTTCCAAACTGGCCAGGATAACCGATGAGAGATTCATGACACTGTCACCCCGCTGGTCGCCGGACGGCCAATACATGTCTTACACATCTTACAGAGACGGGAATCCGGATCTCTATGTTAAATCCGTGAATGGAACCGTGACAAGAAAAATTGCCGGTTATAAGGGAATTAATCTTTCCGGGACATGGTCCCGGGATGGCAGGAAGATTCTGCTTACGACAAGCAAAGACGGGAACGAAGAGATATATATGATGGACATTCATACCGGTCATTTGGAACGCCTGACCCATCATTTCTCCATTGATGTTTCTCCGGCATGGTCACCCGATAACCAAAAAATAGCCTTTGTTTCAAATCGTTCCGGCTCTCCCCAGATATATGTGATGGATGCTGATGGAAACAACGTAAGAAGGCTGACGTATGACGGGAATTACAATACATCCCCCGCCTGGTCTCCCCGCGGGAAAAGGATTGTTTATGAGGGGTTGATCAACGGCCGTTTCCAGATATTTTCCATCGATGAGGATGGCGCCAACAATATGCAACTGACTTCCGATAACGCAGACCATGAATCACCCACCTGGTCGCCTGACGGCAGATATGTTTCTTACTGTTCGAAGGGGGGCGTCCGAAGCGGCATTTACGTTATGAATGCCAATGGATCGAATGTAAGATTGCTGTATGGGGGATACGACAGTTCCATCAGTCCTTCCTGGTCCCCCCGACTGAAATGAGGGGAAATCAATTTTTTTTGTTGACCTTTATGACCGTAATATGATTATTTGAAAAAGTAGGGGTTAAATTTTCACATCCCCTGTCGGACAGAAGGGGGAAAAGCGGGGAAATGGCAAACGTGCCGTTTTTATCTTTTTGTGCCGTTCCGTAATGGCAGTTGCCTGTATCGCCTGATACAACGGCACCGGAGATCAATTGGGAAAGGAGAAGAAGTAATGAAAAGAAGGTTGGCGTTGGCAGGAATTATTGGCTTAATTGTATGTTTTTCGGTTGTTTCTATGACGGGGTGCGCAAAAAAAACGGTCGTAAAAGAAGAGGCGGCCACAGCAGAACAGAAGGCCGCAGCAGAGGCGAAGGCGGCAGCTGATAAAAAGGGAGGGGCTCTGAAAGACGAGGCGGCAAAAGGCGTATCCGAAGCGGAGAAACCTCTGGCTGACATGGCAGCGAGAGAACAGGCTGCAAGCGGGGCGGCAACAGGCGATAAAATCATTGGCGATATAAATTTTGATTTTGACAAATACAGCCTCAGACCGGAGGCACGGGATATCCTGAAGGGCCATGTAGCATGGCTTGCCAAGAATAAAGATTACAAGATGGTCATTGAAGGACACTGTGACGAAAGAGGAACGACGGAATATAACCTGGCTCTCGGTGAAAGACGCGCCGCTGAAGCAATGAAATATCTGGTTGGACTTGGTGTGGACGCCAAGAGAATGAAGACAATCAGCTATGGCAAGGAAATGCCCCTTGATCCCGGACATACGGAAGAGGCCTGGGCGAAAAACAGAAGAGACCACTTTGTTGTAACACCCAAAAAGTAGAGTTATAACGGGGGAGATGCAAGGATTGAAGAAAAAGATACCCATAATTCTGGTTTTGTTTCTCGTATCCGTCCTGGGTTGCGCAACTACCAAGGACCTCGAGCGCGTAAAGGGGGACATTGATCGGAAAATTCAGGTGTTGAAAGAAGAGAATACGAATCTGCGGAAGGATGTCGAGAAGATCAACGAAGCCGTAGCCGGCCTGCGGAAGAGCCAGGCTGAAATGGGTGCGGATATTACCGAAATAAGGGATGAGATTCAAAAACTGAAAGGGAGTACAGAAGGGTTGCGCAAGGAAACAGCCGTTCTGAAGGATCTTAAGGAAAAAGTGGATATTGCTTCCTTCAAGGTCAATTTCATCGAGAATTTCCTGGGCATCGGCAAAAAGGAAAACCACGCGGAGGGCTCAGAAAGAGGGAGCCGGGCTTCAGGAAAGAATTCCCTGAAGGGAAGAGTGGATAAGGAAGCTGTTTATGCGGCAGCCTATGAAGTGTTCAAAGAAGGAAAATACGAAAAGTCGAGAACAGATTTTCATAATTTTCTGAAGCAGTATCCCAACTCGGAGTATTCGGATAGCGCCCAGTTCTGGATTGGCGAAAGCTATTATTTTGAAAAAAAATACGAGAAGGCGATTCTTGAGTACGAAAAGGTTGTTAAAGGCTATCCGAAGGGGAACAAAGTTCCTTACGCCTTACTGAAGCAGGGACTTTCTTTTCAGATGCTTGGGGATAAATCGAGCGCGCGGCTGATTCTCCAGCAGGTTATGAAGGATTATCCCAACACAAACCAGGCAAGAATCGCCAGATCGAAACTGATTGAAATGCAGTGAAGGGTTAGGGTTTCACTCGATCCAGATAAACGGGTTCTATGCCCGGTGGTACCTGAAGGTCGAATGTGAACGCTTCAGCATCCGTGGCAAACTGGATATCGGAATAGCGGATAATCACCTTTGATGGGTGATTATCCGCTATTCCTGAGGCGAGCGTTACCTTCAGAGGTACGGCAGGTGAGCCTGACGTGTCGAACTCTTCGAATCTGGCAGTATATGAGGCACTGCCGCGGTCATTATAGACCCTGACTTCAACAAGATGGTGAGTCGAAGGATCCACCCAGACGGATTGGAGTCTTCTGCCTTCAGCGATCATATCTACACGATACAGATGTCCCTCCATAGATCCCCCCAGAGATACATTCTTTTCGCTCACATGGGGATATGACCCGAACATGACGGACAGCAGGTCTTCTATTCTGAGACCTGAAGGGAAGAAATCTACAGTATTGACAAGATTATCCGGCGTCGCCTTTCCTATGTAGAATATTCCTTTCTGAGGGGAAAATATTTTTAAGACGTCCTCATGAACGGAAAGAAAAAAGTTAACCGGTCCGATAACGGGAATGGCCTCAACGCGCATGAATGAAGGCCTTTTAATGATGATGGCGGCTTTTATCGAGTATCGACCGGATCCATGATGCACTTCGATGTTCGCCATGGCCTTGAGGATGTTCCGATCCGAACGGGTTATTTTTTCCAGAACAGTTTCCGGTCTCATGTCGTACATTGCCGCGCTCCGGTCATCAAGGGCGGCTTTTGTGGAGGAACACGCGCAGAGAACCGCCATTAACAACAGCCAGAGAAGGGTGAGGCCGCATTTTTTTCGATGTGTGAACGATAAAAGAGCGACCATCAAGGGGTCCCTTTTTTCAGCAGGTCATCGAGTTTTTTCTGTAGCGGATGGTTGTCGGGAGTTCGTTTCAGTGCCTGTCTGTATATTTCAATGGCTTCCCGGATCATGCCCGCCTTTTCATAGGCGTCACCGAGGTGTTCTGCAATGGTTGTATCGTTCGGAAGTTTGTCTGATGCCTCTTTCAGGTATTTAATGGCCAGATCCGTTCTGTTTTGCTTGAAATAAACCCACCCGAGACTATCGATCATATAGCCATTTTCCGGCTTCAACTCGAGTGCTTTCTTTATCAATATCTCCGCCTTCTCGAGGTGGATTCCCCTGTCGGCATACGTGTAACCGATGAAATTGAGTGCTTCTGCATTTTCGGGATCGAATTTCAGAACCGCTTCCATTTCTCGAATACTTTCATTAAAGCGATTCGTCTTTTCGTAAAGCACTCCAAGGCTGTAGTGAAGATCAATATTTTTAGGAGACATGCGAAGACCCTGTTTCAGTATTTCCTCGGCGGCTTCGACTTTCCTGTTTTCCTCATAGAGGGATGAGAGAAAGATGTAAAGGCCGGGTGACTCTTTCTTGTTTGTGATGGCCTTATTGATGACCGCTATGGCTTCATCTATCTTCCCTTCTCTCTTTAGAATCATGCCCAGATGCATCTGGGCATTGACATAAAATTCCGTATTCGGAGGGATCTTGCTGAATTCTTCGAAGGCCTGATGATAAGACTTTTTTTCTTCATATGCGGAGGCCAGTAAATATCTTGCTCTGTGGTCTTCCTGATTTTTTGTGACCAGGAAAGAAAATTCTTCAACGGCCCTGTCGTATTGTCTGCTGTCAAAGTAAACGAGGCCGAGGGTAAACCGGACATCCCTGTTTGCACGATCGATGGCAAGAAATTCCTGAAGGACCTTTTCCGCCTCTTTGTATTTCTGTTCTCTGATAAACATCTCTCCCAGTTTTATTCTTACATTGGTTCTGGTGGGATAGATGTTGATATAATTCTGATAAGTATTAATGGCGAGGCCGTTCTTTTTTTGTTTTTCATAAAGAATTCCCAGGTCGATCAATGCTGATTCAAAGGAAGGTTTTATAGCGAGGGTTTTTTTGAATCCTTTTTCAGCTTCATTGTATCGTTTCATTTCAGCCAGTGTTTTCGCGAAATAGTAGTTGCCCATCAGATGATCCGGCTCTATCACGACCAATTTTTTAAATATGTCGGACGCCATGTCGAATCTCTTCGTTTCCGCATAGATGGTTCCAAGATATAGATGGGCGGTCACGTGTTTTGGATCAAGCCTAATGATCTTTTGGTAGTTATCAACGGCTTGTTCATAGTCTTTGATACTCAGATAAATGCCGCCAAGCAGGAGGTGGGTGTAGATGTCTTCGGGGTTATAAAGGAGAGATTTTTTACAGAGCTCAACGGCCTTTTGATAATCGCCCTTTTCTATGTACAGGGTTGCAAGCTCCGTAGCAAGATAAGAGGATGTGGGGTCAAAACGGATAGCCGTTTCAAATTCTGCTATGGCGCCATCGAGATTTTCGTCAAGTGCCAGCATCACGCCAAGGGAATAATGGTAGGTCGCTTCAAAGGATGATTCTCCCCCCTGCGCTACCGCCATTCCTTTTCCGGGAAACCACCAGCAGCCGGCCAGGGTCCACGACAGGACCATGATGAAACACATTTTTGTTAGATTTTCCCGTATGTGATTCAAATTGACACCTATTGTCTACGGCTCAAAGCAAATGGATAGTGCAGAACCCGTTTTTCAAAAGGGCTCAAATGGTTTATGCAGATCCGGCACGGGCACAGCTTCCCGGCAGCGTCCGGATTGTATCGGGATGCAAAACTTACAGGATACGTTCCTGAATCAACTTTTCAATGTCTTCTTCAGAATATCCCAGCTTTTGATGATGTCGATGGCGCTTTTTAACTGATTATCAGATGTCGGATCATCATGTGCTTTTCTTAATGATTTCTCGGTGTTCGAACCATTATCTTTTTTCGACTCAATATGGCCTTTAAGGTCCTTTTCTCTGATGAAATCGTCCGTGGATTCCTTGTCCTCGGAAGGTTTCATGTATTTTACGACGATATCGGGCGTTATTCCTTCGGCCTGGATAGAGCGTCCCTTCGGCGTGTAATATTTGGCAGTGGTTAATTTGAGAGCCGAGCCGTCTTCGAGGGGAATAACCGTCTGCACGGATCCCTTCCCGAACGTCTGTGTGCCGACAATAAGGGCTTTGCCGTTATCCTGAAGGGCGCCCGATAAAATTTCAGCAGCGCTGGCGGATCCTTCGTTGACCAGAACAACGATGGGACATGTCGGTTCATATCCGTCATCCCTCGCCATGGATACGGTTTCCATGCTTTTTACCCTTCCCTTGGTGGTCACAATGACTCCTGATTTCATGAAAACATCGGATACAGCGACAGCCTGATTCAGCAAGCCGCCGGGATTGTTTCTCAAATCGAGAATGAGCCCTTTCGGCGTGTGGACCTTGCCATTAACCTCTTCGATCGTTTTTTTCAGATCATCCACTGTCTTTTCCTGAAAGGACGCTATCCTGATATAACCGATGTTATCGTCAAATATTTTTGATTTTATACTCCTGATTTTGATGATCCCGCGGGTGAGGACGATGTCTTTGGGCTTTGGCATGTTTTCCCGCATGATGGTGATGGTGACCTTCGAGTCCTTCAGTCCCCGGAGTTTTTTGACGGCATCCATGATGGTGATATCTTTGGTTGATTTGCCGTCTATTCTGACGATCTGATCCCCTGCCTTTACCCCCGCCTGAAAGGCCGGTGTATCCTCAATGGGCGATACAACGGTCAGGACATCTTTTCTGATTGTGATTTCGATTCCGATCCCTCCAAAGCTTCCACGCGTCTCTACCTCAAGTTCCTTGTACATGTCTGCGGTCATATAAGAACTGTGCGGGTCCAGAGATTTCATCATGCCGTTGATGGCGCCATCTATGAGAGTCTTGGAATCCATTTCTTCCACATAGTTTTTTTCCACCATTCTAAGTATTTCATTGAATGTCTTTAAGTTTTTATAGATGTTCTTATCCAGTGCCGCCGATACCCGACTGTCTCGCTGAGGGCCAAAAAGAACCAGGCATGTGGCTATGAATACCAGCAGCAACCATCTTTCGTGGAAAAATCTTTTCATCGAAACCTCCATATCGGAACGATCGATATCCGATCATTATTTTTAATCTTATTCCATTTCTAATTCAATAGTGCATTAATAATCCACGGCCAAGCGACAATG
>CAZIQY010000020.1:0-41838 GCA_964541605.1 uncultured Syntrophaceae bacterium
TTCATCCCTCTGTTTCAGTAATACTTTTAACGCCGTATTGACTTCATACAAATTGTGGGACTTTAGAGACAGATCCTTCTCTCTCTTCTTCAAGTCCTCTTCTGCCTTGCAGCGTTCCTCTTCCACTCCCAGCGCAGCAGCGATGATTCCCATGATTTTTAAATCTTCCTCAGAGGGCACGAAATCTTTCTGATATACGACACAGAGGGAGCCGACGCACAGACCGCCGCACCTGACGGCCTTCCCGATATACGTTTGCAGGCCATACATTGCCACGTTGGGATCTGTTCTTGCGTAGTCAGTGTCTGCCAGATTCCTGATGATAAGGGGCTGCTCGCCACATTGTCTGATGACATCATAACAGATATGTCCATCCGGGTTGTCTTCGGGTTTGTAACCAGGGGGTGTATGCCATTGTCCCAGTGAACAGAGCATTTCTCTTTCTATGCGGTTGTACAGCGCACAGGTAGCTTCCATAATCTCGCCTGCAAGACAGGTGAGGCGGCGAATGTTCTCGATCGGGTCGGCAACAAAACTCAGAAAGCACTCGTTTATTCTGGTCAACCGTTCATGAAACCGTTTCCGTTCCGTAATATCATGGAGAATTCCCAGGGTGGCTGTTCCGCCTTTGTAAGAAACATGTGAAACGGAGGCCTCCATCTCGATCCTGCGACCGCCAACGGTAAGGGCGGTGAATTCAAATGTCTGTTTCATGAATTCACCTTTTTTAAAAAGCTTCATGCGTTCTTTAATGAGCGGGCGGCTTTCGGGAGCGACGAGGCTGATAAGATCGAAATCCGTATTTTGTACCGACTCCGGTGTTATCTGAGAGAGTTCCAAAAACTTTCTGTTCACAAATTCAGGCTTGCCGTTGAAAAGAATGTAGATGGCATCATGTGACTGTTCGATAAGGGTCTGGTAAAGACTTTCTTCCTGTCGCAGTGCCTTCTTTTTCTTTTGTTTTATCACCTGCATGTCCTTCTCTTTAGCTACCCCCTTGTACCGTACAACATATCACTTGCCAAACAGAATGCCGCCGTTAAGTCTTCATTATACTGTGACATATTCTATCCTGTTGCCTTCCCTTGACACGCAGGGAGCCTTTTAAGTATACTCCACCTGTTATGTAAAAGCACATGTTTGTTGAAAGATACAAAAGACAGTTTTTCTCAAAGATGCAGGTGGGGGTGGAAACCGGAATCTGAATAGGGAGGATGGAGGATGGGTAAAAGGATTGAAAGAATAAAAGTAGACATGAACGAGGGCCGTCTGGAAGAGGATTTGGAGAGGTACAGGCAAAAGACTCTCGAATTGGGGGCAAACAGCGCCGCCGTATTGGGTGCCGATGAGATTCCGGTTGATGAGCGGGTGACGCTCAAGTGCCGGATTCCCAGGTGTTTTGGATATGGCGCATGCGTACACTGTCCCCCCAACACCCTGAAACCGTTGGAACTGCGCGAGCTTCTCCGGAAATACCGAAAGGCGGTATTTTTCACGAAGGACGTACCCCCGGAAATCATCATCCGTGACAGGGCGACAATCAAGGAGCGGGTGGAGGCCTACCAGAACATTTTCAAGATAGTGTCGGAAATTGAGTCCATGGCGTTCTATGACGGCCATTATCTCGCGTTCGGATTTGCGTCGGGCTCCTGCAGGCATACATACTGCGGGCAACAGAAGAATTGCCTTGCTCTGGAGGGAGAAAAATGCCGGTTTTCGTTGATTTCACGACCATCTATGGAAGCGGTGGGAATCGACGTTTACCGGATGGTTGCCATGCTCGACTGGGACATTTACCCCATCGGAAGCGGAGCAAAGGCGGAGGATATCCCGAAAGGGACTCTGGCGGGGATCGTGATTGTCCAGTGACGTTCCGTG
Source organism: uncultured Syntrophaceae bacterium (assembly GCA_964541605.1). Lineage (GTDB taxonomy): Bacteria > Desulfobacterota > Syntrophia > Syntrophales > UBA2185 > CAZIQY01. The sequence continues at coordinate 1,879 of CAZIQY010000020.1, forward strand.
CCCGCCGGAAACGGGAAAGGGAAGGAGCATTTTCATGAATTCAACAGAGATAACCCCATGATGGTTGAAGAAATTCAGAGAGAGCTGGATCGCCTTGCCGATCCGGAAAAGGCCGCGATTCACCGGAGGTTTTTTAAAATCGGGAAAGGGGAATATGGCGAGGGGGACGTTTTCAGGGGCATCCGTGTCCCGGAGATCCGGAAACTGGCGAAAAGATATACGGACATCCCTCGGAAAGATACGGAACGCCTCCTCCATTCACCTTTTCATGAAGATAGGGCGCTGGCCCTCATGATTCTTGTCCTGCGCTGTGTAAAAAGCGATGAGGCCGTGAGGCGCGAAGTCTATTCCCTGTATCTTGCAAACACGAAACACATCAACAACTGGGACCTGGTGGATATGTCGGCGGAACACATCGTCGGCGGATTTCTCATAGATAAAGACAAGGAACCCCTGATGCGCCTTGCCGATTCAAACATTCTGTGGGAACGGCGCATTGCCGTCATGGCCACATTTCATTTTATCAAAAAAGGCAGATTCGATGAGACGCTCATGATTGCCGCGCGTTTACTCAACGATCCGGAAGACCTGATACACAAGGCCGTGGGATGGATGCTTCGGGAGATCGGCAAGCGGGATATGACGGCGGAAGAAACTTTTCTGAGAAAGCATTACCTTCGAATGCCGCGAACCATGCTCAGATATGCGATTGAGCGGTTTCCGGAGGCGATACGGCTCGCGTATCTGAAACGAACCACATAGGTGGAAACAAGGGAATATAACCGCGGACCGGGGGAGCAAATGCCTAAAACGACAAAAAAAGAAAACATCACCATCGTTTTGAACAGGCCGAAGTATCCGGGGAATGTGGGTTCCGTGGCCCGGTGTGCAAAGAACATGGGAATTGAGAAAATCATGGTCGTCGGGAATCGGAATCTCGATGAGGAGGAGATGAAAATGATGGCTACCCATGTCGCCGCCGATATCGTAGACAATATCCGTTATTTTGATTACCTCGATGAGACCCTGGCGGGGTTTCATTACATCGTGGGGACAACCTCCCGGCGTGGAAATGCAAGAGGGCCCGTCGTTTCTCCCCGGGAGATGGCGGAACGACTGCCGGACATATCCCAGGAAAATGAAGTGGCCCTGCTCTTCGGACCCGAGGATACGGGCCTGTCCAACGATGAATTGCGTTTCTGCCATCTTGTCGTGGCGATTCCCGCCTCGTCACGTTTCAAGTCCATCAATCTGTCCCATGCCATGATGATTCTGTGCTATGAGATATTCGTCTCCCGTGCTGAGCCCATGGAGAAGTTTACGCCCCGTCTGGCGACATCGGCAGAACTGGAAGGCATGTATGATCAGGCAAAAGAGTTATTGACAAAAATCGATTTTCTCAACCCTCAGAACCCCGATTACTCGGTGATGCACATCCGCCGGCTTTTATCCAGGACGAAACTCTTGTCCAGAGAGGTGAAGATCCTCCGGGGCATCTGCCGGCAGATCGAGTGGTATGCAAAAAACAAAAATACTTGACTTTACCGGGCCACACGCTTAATACTCCAGCAATTCAAAGGAGGTATGATGATGAACAGACCATTTGCCTTTACAGGGGCAAAGAAAATCGTATTCGGAAATGGAACGTTTGATACGTTGCCGGACCACATCCGGGAACTCAAGGCCAGCCGTCCCCTTGTCGTCCTTGACAAGAATCTTGCCGGCACGGGATTCAGAGACAGGGTGAAAGAACTCCTCAATAAGGAGGGTTTCAAGATGACCCTTTTCGATAAGCAGGTTGAAGCAGAGCCCCGGCTGGAAGTGGCCGATGAAGGGGCGAAGGCGGCACTGAAAGGGAAGTGCGATATCGTCGTTGGTATCGGCGGCGGGAGCGCTATGGATGTTGCAAAGGCCGTGGCTGTGTTGGCGGCCAACAACAAGAAGGCCTCTGATTATCTTGGCTTGAACAAGATTCCCTGTCCCGGCTTGCCAAAGATCATGGTTCCCACAACCGCGGGTACGGGTAGCGAAGTGACCTTTACATCCGTCTTTGTCCGGCAGAATCTCAAGAAAAAGGAGGGCATGAACAGCCCGTACCTTTATCCCGATCTGGCGCTTCTGGACCCCACGCTGACACTCTCCCTTCCACCTGTGGCAACGGCGTCAACCGGTGTCGACGCTCTCTGTCATGCCATTGAATCCTATACGTCCGTCAATGCCTCGCCTATGAGCGAAATGTTTTCCCTGGAGGCGATTCAATTGATTTCATCCAGCCTGAGAACCTGTGTCCATGACGGCGCCAATCTTGAAGCGAGAGAAAACATGCTTCTGGGAAGCCTCTACGCGGGTTTGGGGCTTGCCAATGCAGGCGTCGGCGCTGTCCATTCCCTCTCTTATCCTCTCGGAGGTAAATACGGCGTCTCTCACGGATTGGCCAATACGGTCATGCTTCCTTACGTCATGTCGTTCAATCTGCCGGGGGCTCTTGAGAAATTTACCGTGATAGCCGAGGTGATGGGCGAGATCACCGATGATCTGCCCTTGCGTGAAGCGGCTTATCTGGCGGTGGAAGCTGTGCAATCCCTGATAGAAGATTGCGGGATCTATACCACACTGGAGGATTTGAACATTCCCGAGGAGGATTTCCCCGAACTCGCCAAAGCAGCCATGACGGTGACGAGGCCGCTGGAAAATAACCCGCGAAAGGTGACCATCGAGGACGCTATCGAGATATATGGAGAAGCATACTGATTTAACCTTATTTGTCATGCCCGCGGAGGCGGGCATCCGGAAGGAAAGATATGGATTCCTGCTTTCGCAGGAATGACGAGTTCTTTGTGAGCCAAGACACTAAAGATTAAAATATCGTATTTTGCGTGGAGGAAAACAGATGGCCGGAGCTGAACTGATCGGAAAAGAGGAAATCAAGGAAGTCATGGACGTTCTGGAAACGGGCGTCCTTATGCGATACGGTTTTGACAAGGAAAGAAAGGGTGTCTTCAAAGTCAGAGAATTCGAGGAAGCTTTTGCAACATACTGCGGGGCCAAATATGCCCTGGGGGTGACATCCGGGTCGTCTGCCCTCAAGGTGGCCCTGACGGCCATGGACGTGGGACCGGGAGATGAGGTCATAGTCCCCGCCTTTACCTTCCTGGCGACATACGAGGCGGTGCTGGAAGTCGGCGCCATCCCGGTTGTTGCGGATATTGACGACAGCCTGAACATGGACCCCGATGATATGGAAAAGAGGATCACGCCCTACACGAAGGCCGTCATTCCTGTTCATATGTGCGGGGCGCCGGCGCGCATCGATAAAATCATGGAGGTTGCGGGGAAACATAACCTGCTGGTACTGGAGGACAATGCCCAGGGCTGCGGGGGAAGCTACCGGAGGAAAATGCTCGGCACCTTCGGCAATATGGGCATCTTCAGTTTTGATTATTACAAGACCGTCACTACGGGCGAGGGGGGCATGATCTTGACAGATGACAAAAACCTGTACCTCCGCGCCGACTGGTATCACGATCACGGACACGACCACAATCCCAATGTCAGCCGTGCCATGGAAGGACGGACCATCCTCGGTTTCAATTTCAGGATGAACGAGATTCAGGGCGCGCTGGGACTTGCTCAGTTGAGAAAGCTCCCCACCATTATTGCCAGGCAACGGGAAAACAAGGAAGCCATCAAGGATTCTCTTCGAAGAGTCCCCGATGTGGGATTCAGAAACATTCCCGATCCTGACGGGGATACAGCCACCTTCCTTGGATTCAACCTGCCCGCTGAGGCTACAGCAGAAAAATTTCAGAAAGCCCTGAGCGCGGAAGGAGTCGATACGGTCTGCTTCAAGAAGAATTTATGGCATTATCTTCCCAACTGGGAGCATTTTCTGGCGCGATCGACGGCGAACTCAAAAAAGTATCCCTTTACGGATTCATCCTATCAGGGCAAAGTGAATTACGACCGGTCAACCGTACCCAGGGCGGAAGACATCCTGGGCCGAACCCTCGTCATGGGAATATCCGTCTGGATGCCGGAAGAGAAACTGATGAAAATCAAACAGGGCATTGAAAAAGCGGCAAAGAGTCTTTAGGGAGAATCAGGATATGATCATTGTTACCGGCGGGGCCGGGTTTATTGGAAGCGCGTTTGTCTGGAAGCTCAACAGCGAAGGTATCGACGATATCGTCATTGTTGATGAATTGGGACAGTCGGACAAGTGGAAGAATTTAGTGAACAGGCGTTATGTCGAGTACATCCACAAGGATGTCTTCCTCAGAATGATCTGTACCGAACAGACGCCTTTCAAGCCACGGGCCATTATTCATATGGGAGCCTGCTCCTCCACGACGGAGCCGAACGCCGATTATCTGATGGACAACAACTACCACTACAGCTGCCGCCTTGCGGAATGGACCCTGTCGCAACAGGTGCGATTCATTTATGCAAGTTCCGCCGCCACCTACGGGGACGGCACGCGGGGTTTTTCCGATGAAGACGCTGTAACAGGGACGCTCCGCCCGATCAATATGTACGGCTATTCGAAGCAGCTCTTCGATCTCTGGGTGCTCCGTCAACAGGCGGAGACACGGTGCGCCGGAATCAAATTTTTCAATGTCTTCGGTCCCAACGAGTACCACAAGGGCGACATGACGAGCGTCGTTTTCAAGGCGTTCCACCAGGTAAGAGAAACAGGCACGGTGCGCCTCTTCAAATCATACAAACCGGAATACGGGGATGGGGAGCAGAGGCGTGATTTTGTTTACATCAAGGATTGTGTGGACATCCTGTGGTGGCTTCTGGAACATCCGGAGGTGAACGGCATCTTCAATCTGGGCACCGCCAGGTCCCGGACATGGAACGACCTGATCCGGGCCGTCTTTTCTGCCATGAACATCGAGCCCCGGATTGAGTATTTCGATATGCCCCCGGAGATCCGTGATCAGTACCAGTATTTTACGGAGGCGAAAATGGACAAGCTCCGGTCAACGGGGTGCCCGGCGGTTTTTCGGCCTCTGGAAGACGCGGTCCGCGATTATGTTGCGAACCACTTGCAGAATCCCGACCCCTGTTTATGAAAGTTGTCTGCGTCATACCCTCCCGTTATGAATCCTCGCGCTTTCCCGGAAAGCCCTTGGCGGATCTGTGCGGCAAGCCCATGATCCAGCATGTCTATGAACGGGTATTGAAGGCGCAGATCGTCTCATACGCCGCGGTGGCTACGGATGACGAGCGGATCTTTTATGCTGTTGAAAATTTTGGCGGCCATGCCATCATGACATCCACAGAGCATCTGTCAGGAACGGACCGGATCGCCGAGGCCGTTTCCGTACTCGATCTTGAGGATTCGGATATTGTCGTTAATATTCAGGGAGATCAGCCGCTTTTCGAACCTGTCCAGATAGAGGAGGTTGTAAGGCCGCTCATGGAGGATCCGACCGTCCCCATGTCTACACTGATTTATAAAATCGTGAGAGACGAGGAAATCACACATCCGAATGCGGTAAAGACCGTCTTTGACCACAACCATTTTGCCGTCTATTTTTCGCGGGCGACCATTCCGTTCGTTCGCGATAAAGGCCAGGAAGCATCCTACTATAAACACCACGGCATCTATGCCTACAGAAAGGACTTTCTTCATACCTTCACCCGTCTGCCGGCGGGGATTCTTGAAAAACTGGAAGCCCTCGAGCAACTGAGGGCCATAGAACACGGCTATAGAATTAAGGTTGTTGAGACATTATATGACTCCGTGGAGGTTGACACCCCCCGGGAGCTTGATCGGGTCAGAAGCCTCCTCAAAAAGAAAGGTGACTCGTAAAAACAGGATTCCTGCCTTCGCAGGAATGACTTGAGGCGTATCGGTGTTTTTTCAACAGGACATGAACGATGGTTGATCTTGAGTACATGAAAAGAATCAGGCTGGTTTCCAAACCCATGGGACAGCAAATCGTGGCAGCATTTCTGCTGCACACCAATTACCGCATTTTTGCCGATGTGGATATCCGGATTGAGAACGTCGAACGCATTCCCCGGGATGAAAACGTCATCTTCGCCATGAATCATACGGACCGTTTCAACTACTGGCCGTTTCAATACAAGATGTGGTACATAAAATGTTTCCCCTACACAACGGTCTGGGTGAAGGGCAAGTATTACGGAAATGCCTTGCTGGCCAAAGGACTTGACCTGTGCAATCTTATTCCCGTCCCCTCCATGGGCTACCTGATCGAGGAATTTTACAAGAAAAAATTCAAGCGGCGGCTGGATCGTGATGTGTACAGGGACGTTAAGGATGTTGTTGACGGTGTGTACAACGGGGTGGAATCCTATCCCCAAGCCGCTCGTGATACGCTTCGAGAAATGGGAGAGAATTTCGTCGATTTCGTGCGCGACTACTACGACATGGTCATGGAGCGGGTGGCGGAATTGAGCCGAATAGCTCTGTATGAAAAGGATCTGAATCTTATTATTTTTCCAGAAGGAACGCGGGGCACGAAACTGGGCGAGGGAAAAACGGGACTTGCACAGCTTGCCCTCCATACGGGAAAAAAGATTGTTCCCGTCGGTTGCAATAACTCCGACGCCGTCTATACGGGAAGCCTCCCGTTTGCAAAGAGCGGCTGGATTACCTACCGGGTGGGAGAACCCCTGTCTCTGGATAACCAGCTGAAAGAATGCAAGATTGAGGAACCTTTCACGCTGTTTTCCAAAGAATCGCAACAGAAATATAAGAAACAGTTTGAAGAAGTCACCAGGGTGGTGATGGATCATATCAATCAGCTGCTGGATGAGAAATACCGGCGCGTGCCTACGTAAAACCACCACACGTTATGTGCCTCAAATTCAATGTAAAGTTGATCGTCCTTTATATATAGAGACCTTTATCACGATATTCCGTCATTCCGGCGAAAGCCGGAATCCATAACATTTTGAATTTACCGGATTCCGTATCAAGTACGGAATGACACATTCAGCATGGTGACAATTATTCAAATCTCTCACATAAAGAAATTGTCGAAGATAATGAACAGTCTGCTTTTGGTTTTGGAGCGGAGATGACAGAGATTTTTGATGAATGGCCGGAAAAGTACGACAGATGGTTTGAGACGCCCATCGGCGGGTTGGTCAGGCACTATGAGAGCAGGCTGATCAACGACATGCTCCAGCCCGGGGCAGGTGAGCGGATACTGGACGCAGGCTGCGGTACCGGCGTCTTTACTCGTGATCTTCTTGACGCTGGAGCTGAAGTTACCGGACTCGATCTGTCATTCCCCATGCTCAGGAGGGCTGGGAGCAAAGCGGCAGGCTATCATTTCCGCAGGGTCCAGGGCGATTTGAGACGCCTTCCCTTTGACGAAAATTCCTTTGATAAGGTGGTTTCGGTGACTGCCATCGAGTTTGTTGAGGATGCGAAGGGTGCGATGGGTGAACTCTTCCGTGTGACCAGACCGGGCGGATGGATTGTCGTGGCCAGCCTCAACAGCCTGAGCCCCTGGGCGGTCCGCAGGAAGGCAGATGCCGGTGCAGGACATACCATTTTCAGGCATGCCAAATTCAGGTCTCCGGATGAGATGGCAGCCCTTGCACCCGTGAGAGGTGTTTTCAGAACGGCCGTTCATTTCCTGAAGGACGATAATCCCCTGCGGGCGCGCACTCTCGAGGATGAAGGCCAGGCGAAAGGTCTAAATACGGGAGCCTTCCTGGTTGTGCGCTGGAAGAAACACCCGCATGGGTCGTAAAAAAATGACCTTCGTCCTGATTTTGTGATATTATCATCACCCAACGGGATGTTCCCAGGCTGCACGATATGCTGATGAATGTGAGGTAAGCACGCGATGCCCGGACCCTTGCAGGGGCTGAAGGTTCTTGATTTTACAACTCTTCTTCCGGGGCCTTATGCCACGATGATACTTGCGGACATGGGTGCGGATGTTCTCCGGATCGTCTCAGGAACACGTCCTGACGTTCTTGCCTATTTTCCTCCCTTTATTCCGGGAACGGGTCTTTCATCCGCTTACGCCTATCTAGGGCGGGGCAAGCGATGTATGACCCTCAATCTCAAGGATTCCCGGGCAGTGCGGATCGTCCACCGCTTGATTGCGGGTTATGATATCCTGATAGAACAGTTTCGCCCCGGCGTTATGGAAAAATTCGGTCTGGATTATCAAAGCCTGAAAGCCGTAAATCCCGCCGTCATCTATTGTTCCATTACCGGCTACGGACAAACGGGTCCTTTTCGAAACCGTGCCGGCCACGACATCAATTATCTGGCCCGCTCCGGGGTCATGTCCTATTCGGGACGCAGAGAAACCGGGCCCGCTCTCACAGGTATACAGATCGCCGATATTGCTTCCGGATCCTACAACGCCATTGTCGGGATGCTCTCAGCGGTCATTTGCAGAAATGAAACGGGCAAAGGCCAGCAGATCGATATCTCGATGGCCGACGGCATGATTGCCTTTAATGCCATTGCCACCGCCGCCTTTCTGGTTGACGGCGAGGACCCCGGACCGGAGGGAACCATCCTGAACGGAGGATCTCTCTATGATTTCTACGAGACAAAAGACGGACGCTTCATCAGCGTGGGCAGCATCGAACCCCAGTTTTTTGCCGCTTTCTGCCGGACAATCAATTGCCCGGAATTAATCCCGGGAGGCATTGCTCCGCCTGATATCATGCAGGCCAAACAGAAAGTCCGCAAAACGATCAAGTCCAGGACACGGGATGAGTGGATGGATCTGTTCAGTCAGGTCGATGCCTGCGTGGAGCCTGTCCTGTCGCTTTCGGAAGCTCTGAACGATGATCATACAAAGGAACGGGGGCTTGTGGTGGAAATCGATCTTCCGGGCGGGGGATCGGTCAGGCAGCCTGGCAACCCGATAAAATTTTCCGGGACGCCACAGGAATACAAAAAAGCCGGTGTAACCGCCGGAATGAATAACCGAGAGGTTCTCCTGGAGCTGGGCTACAGGGAGGAGGAGATCGAAGAATTCGAAAAATCGGGATTGTTTCAGTGAGCTAAACAATCAAGAACCATTTTTTAAGGAGAGAATGTCATACGGAAATATCCATACCGAACCCGAAAAAGCTGACGGACTACGGTATCTGGGGACAGGGTGTCATGGCGATGGGCGACGGCGTCGTTGTGGAAATGGGGGATAAATTCCCCGAGGACAGGATGAGCGACCCGGCGAAATTCACCGATCCAAAGTATGTCCCGGCCCTGTTGAAAGAGTTGATCGGTAAAATCGGTGTGACGAACGCAGTCGCCGGTAACTACGTGACCATCGATCACGGTAAAGGCGAGTACAGCGTTTACTGTCATTTGAAAGAAGGATCCATCCGCGTGCAGCGGGGAGACAGGGTCAAGAAAGGCATGGTAATCGGTTCCCTGAACGGCAAGATAAGCTGAAATTATTGGCATATGGGGTTTTTTAGGGGGCGGTCACTATGAAAGGTTTTGGCCGGGTTATAGATATTCTTGACTTGTAGCTTTATTTTGTTTACAGGTATATGAAGCCTCCACCCAAAAGGCGGGGATTTCGGTAGAAGAGCCACCAGAGGTCAATGTGAATGCTATGAATGTATTTTACTCCTGGAACATTCAGGAGCCAGAGAAGTCATAGGAGGAAACATGAAAGCATTTATCACTTTTTTGGAACTTGCCCTTATATTGTGCACCGTTCATTCTACAATGGCTTCAGAAACGGGAGCCGGTGTGATGAAAAACATCAAAGGCCCCGTATTTATTGAAAGAAACAAGGAGATCATTCCAGCTAAAGCCGGTGACAGGCTATTTGAAAAGGATGTCATTGTTACAGGGAAGGGTGGCTCCATGGGCGCCATTTTGCGGGACAACAGTATCCTGTCCGCCGGTTCCAACTCGCGAATTGTCATTTCTGAGTTTGTCTTTGAACCCGCTGAAAAAAAACTGTCCGGTGTTGTTCAGATTAAACGGGGCACGATAACCTATCTGACGGGTTTAATGGCAAAACTGAACAGCAAAGCCATGCGGTTCATGACACCCACAGCAGTCTGCGGAATTCGAGGGACCCACTTTGCCATTAAAGTGGAAGACGAGTAGCGAATGAACAGATTTCAAAAGATGCTTTTAAAACCATTTAAGATCATCATTGTTTGTTTTATTTTTTTCCTGCTTTTCACAGGCTGCGCGGCAAAAACCCAGTTCGTTCTTTTGCCTGATCCCGATGGCAGAGTGGGAAAAATTGAAGTAGCCACGCCAGCAGGGGCGCAAGTGATGGACAAACCCTGGCAATCCACGGAAGTCGTAAGCCCCGATAAGGCTCCAAGCGAGCCGAAAATACTGGATGAAAAACAGGTTAGACAGGTTTTCCAGGAGGCTATGGAGGCCCAACCTGCGCCTCCGATCATCTTTATAATATATTTTCAGCGCAATAGCTTTAACCTGACGGCCGAGTTTTATAAACTGCTCCCCGAGATACTGGAAGCGATAAAATCCCGGAAGTCTCACAGCATTGGCGTGACCGGCCACACCGATCTCGTCGGAACGCCCGACTACAACCGCGGGCTTTCCCTGATGCGCGCCAAATCGGTTGCCGATGTTCTTGCTTCTCATGGCATCGATCGTGAAATTATTGAAATCGAATATTACGGTAAGGAGAAACCATTGGTAGTAACACCCGAAGGTGTAGCGGAACCAAGGAATCGCCGGGTTGAAATCGTTGTAAGGTAACCGTCGTTGCGTAAGTCTGGTTGCACGCAGACGCATTATCAGAAACTTTTAAAAGCAGAAATCAGGATTTTGTCGTTTCGAAGCAGAACTTTCCGAAATCTTCCGGAGGGGTTAGGGGGTAATTCCCCGTATAACAGGCGAGACAAAAATTGCCGGCATCCATTCCCGTCGCTTGAACCATTCCCTTGAGAGAAAGGTAGTGCAGACCGTCCAGGTCGATGAATCTGGCGACGGCGGCCACATCTTCCTTCTGTGCGGCGACGAGTTCCCCTCTGGATGAAAAATCAATCCCGTAGGGACAGGGGTAGCGGGTCGGGGGGCAGCTGACGACCATGTGAATCTCTTTCAGACCGCATTCTCGCAGGCTGCGGACCCGGTTGCGGCTCGTCGTTCCTCTGATGATGGAATCCTCTACAATCAGGACCTTTTTCCCGGAAAGAAGGGGTTTTACGGGGTTCAACTTGACCCGGACGCCAAAATCTCTCATGGGCTGGGTGGGCTGGATGAACGTACGCCCCACGTAATGGTTGCGGATCATGCCCATCTCAAAGGGAATGCCGCTCTCTTCTGCATAGCCCAGAGCGGCGTAGTTGCCTGAATCGGGAAAGGGCATGACAAGATCGACGTCGGGCCGGTATTCCTTTGCAAGATAATGACCGAGCCGCTTCCTGCACATGTAGACGTTCTCACCGAAAATCTGGCTGTCGGGGCGGGCAAAATAGATGAGTTCAAAAATACAATGGGCTCTCTTTACCGCGGGAAAGGGTTTGATGCTTTTTAGCCCTGACCGATCAATGATGAGAATCTCGCCGGGTTCAATATCCCGAAGATACCTGGCGCCGACCAGATCGAAGGCACAGGTCTCGGAAGCAACGGCCCACCCGCCATTGAGACTTGCCAGGGCAAGGGGACGAAATCCGCGTGGATCGCGTGCGGCGATGACCTTGTCCCGTGTAAGCATGACAAGGCTGTAGGCGCCCTGGACACGGGCAAGAGCCTCCGTAAGGGCTTTTTCAATGCCGTTTTTAAGATGCCGGGCCATGAGATGGACAATCACCTCGCTGTCCATCGTTGACTGAAAGATGGAACCCTGATCCTCAAGCTCGGATCGCAACAACGGGGCATTGATCAGATTGCCATTGTGCCCCAGGGCGTAATATTCATCGCCGTGATGGGCCAGAAAAGGCTGGGCATTGGAAAGAACAGAGGATCCCGTCGTGGAATAGCGAACGTGACCGATAGCCATATGACCGGGAAGTTTTGACAGAATATCCTCACGGAACACTTCGGATGCCAGGCCCATGCTCTTGTGTCCCCACATCTGACAACCGTCCGCCGTGTTGATGCCCGCGCTTTCCTGTCCGCGATGCTGGAGGGCAAAAAGGCCAAAGAAGGCAACCCGCGCCGCCTCCTCATTTCCGTAAACGGCAAAAACACCGCATTCTTCCCTCGGATTTCTCTCTTCCATGAAATTCAACCTTCTCTCCCTAACCCCTGTTCATTCCGGCATGATAATCCTGGAGGGGAAAAACGTCCCACCTCTCCTTCTTCAACGTCAAAATCGCTTCGCTCAGGGCTCTGGAACCCGCAATGGTCGTCGTGTAAAGCACGTTGTAGACGAGAGCGCCCCGGCGGATGTGATAGGCGTCGAGGGTCGATCTCCGTCCCACGCTCGTGTTGATGACTATCTGGATCTCGCCGTTTTTAATGCGGTCCACGACGTGGGGGCGGCCCTCGCTGAACTTGAGAACAACCTCCGAGTCGATGCCGTGCTTCTTTAAGTGTGTCGCTGTGCCGCCAGTGGCCATGAGACGGAAACCCATATCCTGAAACATACGAGCGACGGGCACCATCTTATCCTTATGAACATCATGGACGCTGATAAAGACACCCCCCTCCAGTGGCATATGGAAACCGGCTGCCATCTGTGATTTGGCGAAGGCCATTCCGAAAGAACGGTCAATGCCCATAACCTCACCGGTAGATTTCATTTCCGGTCCCAGGAGAACATCCACATTGGGAAACCGGTTGAAGGGGAAAACCGCCTCTTTGACGGAGATATGCTCCGGCCAGGTGGCTTTCGTGAATCCCAGTTCCTTGAGAGACCGTCCCAGCATGACTTTGGTTGCCAGCTTCGCCAGGGGCGCTCCGATGGCCTTGCTGACGAACGGAACCGTCCGGGATGCCCGGGGATTGACCTCCAGGACGTACAGCACTCCGTCCTTGACAGCATACTGGATGTTCATCAGGCCCACCACGCCCAGCTCCCTGGCAATCATTTTTGTCTGATTTTCAATCCTGTTGAGGAGTTCCCGTGAAAATGTCATGGGGGGAAGCACGCACGCACTGTCTCCCGAGTGGATGCCCGCCTCCTCAATGTGCTCCATGATACCGCCGATCACGGTTTCTTTGCCGTCACTGATGGCGTCCACGTCAATTTCAATGGCATCCTCCAGGAACTTGTCAATGAGAATCGGATGGCCCGCCGAGACCAGGAGGGCCCGTTCCATAAACTGGCCCAATGTCTCAGAATCATAAACGATCTCCATGGACCGTCCCCCCAGGACGTAAGACGGCCTGACCACAACGGGGTAACCGATCCGCCGGGCCGCATCGAGGGCTCCCGGAACATCTGTCGCCGTATCGTTATCGGGTTGCCGGAGATTCAGGCGTCGCACAATTTCCTGGAACCGCTCCCGGTCCTCGGCTCGGTCGATCGCATCGGGCGATGTCCCCAGAATCTTTGCCCCCGCCGCCTCCAGTCCCCGGGCAAGATTGAGAGGAGTCTGACCGCCGAACTGGACCATAACCCCGACGGGATTTTCCCTTTTTAAGATGTGCAGAACATCTTCGAGGGTCACGGGCTCGAAAAACAGTTTGTCCGATGTATCATAGTCGGTACTGACGGTTTCCGGGTTGGAATTCACCATGATGCTCTCATACCCCTCCTCACGGAGAGCAAAGGAAGCGTGCACGCAGCAGTAATCGAATTCAATGCCCTGACCGATCCGGTTCGGCCCTCCTCCCAGGATGACCACTTTCGGCTTTCTCGAAGGCCTCGTCTCGTCCTCTGTTTCGTACGTGGAATAATAGTAGGGCGTATAGGCTTCGAATTCCGCGGCGCAGGTGTCGACCAGTTTGTAAACAGGAAGGATATTCTCATGGAAGCGCTGTCGCCGGATTTCCGCTTCGGAAGATTTCCATATCTCACCCAGTCGCCGGTCGGAAAATCCTAATTGCTTTGCTTCCCTCAATATCTCAACCGTAGGAGGTGTCGTCTTAAGCGCCTTTTCCGCTTCGACGATCGTCCGGATGTGATACAGAAACCATGGATCAATCCGGGTCAGACGGGCAACATCCTCCATTTCCATGCCGTGATGAAAGGCAGCGGCGATGTAAAATAATCTCAGAGAGTTCGGCGTCCTCAATTTGGAGGACAGGAACTCCACAGGGTTGCGGACATCCGCCGACAGGACCTCATGCAACCCGTATCGTCCGATCTCCAGTGATCGCACGGCCTTCTGCAGCGCTTCCTTGAAGGTGCGGCCGATGGCCATGGTCTCTCCCACGGATTTCATGGAAGTTGTCAGAAAATCCTCCGTTTCCGGGAACTTTTCAAAGGTCCAGCGGGGAATTTTCACCACGCAGTAGTCGATAGTCGGTTCAAAGGATGCCATGGTTTCCCGGGTGATATCGTTGGGTATTTCATCCAATGTATAGCCGACGGCCAGCTTCGCGGCAATCTTTGCGATGGGGAATCCCGTCGCCTTGGACGCAAGGGCGGAAGAACGGGAAACCCGGGGATTCATCTCGATGACAACCATCTCTCCCGTGTCGGGATGCACGGCAAACTGGACGTTGGATCCTCCCGTTTCCACACCGATTTCGCGCATGATGGCAATGGATGCGTCGCGCATGCGCTGGTATTCCACATCCGTCAGGGTCTGGGCGGGAGCAACCGTGATGGATTCACCCGTGTGGACGCCCATGGGATCGAAATTCTCTATGGAACAGATAATGACAACATTGTCCGCCCGGTCTCGCATGACTTCCAGTTCATATTCCTTCCAACCCAGGATAGACTCTTCCAGCATGATTTCATGAATCATGCTTGCCTCCAGCCCGGCTTTTGCCACGCTTTCCAACTCCTCGCGGTTATAGGCGACCCCGCTTCCCGTTCCGCCCAAGGTAAACGAGGGACGAATAATAACGGGAAACCCGATGTCTGCCACAATGGCAAAGACCTCCTCCATGCTTCCGGCAAAGCCGCTCTTGGGAACCCGCAATCCGATCCGCTGCATGGCGTTCCTGAATTTCTCGCGGTCTTCCGCTTTATGGATCACGTCGAGAGACGCCCCGATCATTTCCACGCCGTAACGTTCCAGAACACCGCTTTCCGCAACGGCGACGGCGGTGTTCAGACCCGTCTGCCCGCCCAGGGTGGGCAGCAGAGCATCGGGCCGTTCTTTCGCGATGATCTTTGCCACTGCCTCCGGTGTAATCGGCTCCACATACGTCCGGTCCGCTGTCTCGGGATCCGTCATGATCGTCGCGGGATTGCTGTTGATCAGAACGACCTGATACCCCTCTTCCCTCAGCGCCTTGCATGCCTGGGTGCCGGAATAGTCGAATTCGCAGGCCTGGCTGATGATGATAGGGCCGGAACCGATGATCAATATTTTTTTCAGGTCGTTTCTTTTCGGCATATCCTTCTATCTTTCGTTACCCTTCCCCCTTACTCCCACTCAATCGTACTGGGCGGTTTTGAGCTGATGTCATAGACTACCCGGTTCACCCCCCGAACTTCATTGATGATCCGGTTGGAAATCTTTCCCAGGAGATCGTGGGGCAGCTTCGCCCAGTCCGCCGTCATGGCATCATCACTGGTCACGGCGCGAATGGCCACAATATGTTCATAGGTTCGCTGATCTCCCATGATCCCTACACTCTTTAAGGGAAGGAGGACCGCGAAAGACTGCCACAATTTCCGGTAGAGATTGTGCGCCCGGATTTCCTCCAGGAGCACGACATCCACCTTGCGCAGGATGGACAGTCTCGACGCGGTTACTTCGCCGATGATCCGGACCGCGAGTCCCGGGCCCGGAAAGGGTTGCCTCCAGATGAGATCGTCCGGAAGACCGAGTTCCTTTCCCAGGATACGCACCTCGTCCTTGAACAGATGCTTCAGGGGTTCGATCAGTGCGAGGCTCATCTTTTTGGGCAACCCGCCCACATTATGATGCGACTTGATGACGGCGCTGGGACCGCCGAAGGCCGACTGCGATTCAATAATATCAGGATAAAGGGTGCCTTGGACAAGAAACCGGGCGCCATCGATTTTGCGCGCCTCTTCTTCAAAGACTTTAATGAAGACATGGCCGATAATCTTCCGTTTTTTCTCCGGATCGGAGACCCCTTTCAGCCGGTCAAGAAAGGGCTTTTTCGCATCGACAAACCTCACGTTCATCCGGAAATGTTTTTTAAACAGATCCCGGACCCGCTTCGCCTCATCCTGCCGGAGAAGGCCGTTGTCAACAAAGATGCAGGTGAGCCGGTCTCCGATGGCCTGATGCATCAGCAACGCCGCAACGGAAGAATCCACACCGCCGCTTAACCCCAGGATGACATGCTTCTGTCCGACAAGCGATTGAACCTCCAGCGTCGCGTCACGGACGAAGGATTTCATCGTCCAGGTTTTTTTACAGCCACAGATGCGAAAAAGGAAATTTTCCAGCATCCTTTTCCCCTCCGGGGTGTGAGCAACCTCCGGGTGGAACTGAAGCCCGTAGAATCGACTTTTCGTGTTCTCAACCGCCGCGTTTTGCGTATTAGGAGTGGACGCCGTGGTTTTAAAGGCGGAGGGCAACCGGCCGATGGAATCCCCGTGACTCATCCAGCACCGGGTATCGGGATCAATCCCGAAGAAAATACCGGAGGCATCATGAATAGACAGTTCGGCAAAGCCATACTCTCTCTTATCGGATCCAACGACCTCCCCGCCCAGGGTATCAACCATGTATTGCATGCCGTAACAGATGCCCAGCACCGGAATGTTCAGGTCAAAGATACCTTTGTCCGCCCTTGGACTGCCTGTATCATAGATACTTGCAGGTCCACCGGACAGGATAATGCCTTCCGGGCGAAGAGCTTTGATTTTTTCAAGGTTTATTCCTGGGGGTTCGATCTGACAGTAGACATGCTGTTCCCGGACACGCCGGGCAATCAACTGGTTATACTGGGAACCAAAATCAATGATGAGAATCAATGGGTTTCTCCATTTTCATGTTCATGAAGGACACAAACGTTTCAAACAAATAGTTGACATCATGGGGACCCGGAGCCGCTTCGGGATGGTACTGCACGCTGAAAGCCCGGAGCGCCGGGTAACACATTCCCTCTAAGGTGTTATCATTCAGGTTATCATGGGTCATCTCAAGATTTTTTGGCAACGTCTCCGGCAACACGACAAACCCGTGATTCTGGGATGTGATTTCAATCCTGCCCGTTTGCCTGTTTTTGACGGGCTGGTTTACCCCGTGATGACCGAATTTCAGTTTGTCCGTCCTGCCTCCCAGGGCCTGTCCCAGAATCTGATGACCCAGACATATTCCGAATAGGGGAATCGTTCCAAGGAGATAGCGGGCGGTTGCAACGATATAGGGCAATGCCGACGGGTCCCCGGGCCCGTTGGAAAGCAAAACACCGTCCGGGCTGTAGTCGAGAATTTCCTTTCCCGTTGCCGTTGCGGGCAAGACCAGGACATCACACCCCAGTCTCTCCAGGTTGCGCAGAATATTATATTTTACGCCGCAATCGACGACAACGACACGCAGCCGCTTTGCACTGCCATGACTGACCCCAGCTGTTCCTGAACTACTGTCGCAGCTGGAATAAAAGTCAGGTGCTGAAAGCGGTTGCGGCCTTCCGTCTTTCCATTGATAGGCCCGTTTGCAGGTGACGACCTTTATTAGATCCTGGCCTACAAGACCGGGATACGCGCGTACCCGTGCGAGCAGTAGCCTGATATCCTGCGTTTCAGTGGAAAGAATGCCCCGCATGGCCCCTTCGAGACGGAGCCGGCGGGTCAGCGCTCTTGTATCTATCCCCTCTATACCCAGTTTTCCATGGGATTCCAGGAAGGCCTTGAGACTTTGCCGGCTCCGCCAGTTACTCGGGTATGGCTGATACTCTTTGACGATAAATCCTTCCATGTGAATGCCGCCGGATTCCATATCTTCGGGATTTATCCCGTAATTACCGATCAAAGGATAGGTCATGGTCACAATCTGGCCTTTGTAGGAAGGATCCGTAATAACTTCCTGGTAGCCGGTCATCCCCGTATTGAAGACGACCTCTCCCAGAACCTCGCCTGATCCGGCAAAGGCGTATCCATGGTACACGCTTCCATCCTCTAATACCAGTGAAGCGGGGCGTTCATGTTTTACAATTGACATGCAGTATCTCCACCGACGGGAAACGGCCGCCTGCGAACAGCCGTATTTACCAAAGGAAGGCATTAATTTATACCGTGCTCCTTTTTTATTTTTCCTTATTAAAGCATAGGCAGATATCTGTCTATTTCGAACTGACTCACATGAGTCCGGAAGCGATCCCACTCCACTTTCTTGTTTTCAATGAATTTCTGGAAGATGTGATCTCCCAGGGTCTCCTTGACCAGCGCACTTTTGGATACCAGATTCAGGGCTTCATACAGACTCCCCGGCAGAGAAGTGATCCCCGCTCTTTCCCGGGCAATCTCATCCATTTCAAAGATATCCTCTTCGATAGGTTCGGGAAGGGGATATTTTTTCTCGACGCCCTTCATACCGGCCGCGAGCATTACGGCAAAGGCCAGATACGGATTGCACGCCGGATCGGGGGAACGGTATTCGATGCGTGTTGCCTTTTCCTTCCCCGGTTTATACATGGGAACACGGATCATGGTGGAACGGTTGCGCCGCGCCCAGGAAACATAAACCGGCGCCTCGTAGCCGGGCACCAGGCGCTTGTAGGAATTCACCCACTGATTGCAAACGGCCGTAATTTCCGGGGCGTGGGTCATCAATCCGGCGATATAGCTTTTAGCCATCTTGGACAGATGGTATTTATCCTTCCCGTCAAAGAAGGCGTTCTTGCTGCCTTTGAAGAGGGACTGGTGGGTATGCATCCCACTGCCGTTCTGACCGAAGATGGGCTTGGGCATAAAGGTGGCGTACACCCCGTTCTGTCGGGCGGTTTCTTTAACCGCCGTGCGATAGGTCATGACCTTGTCGGCCATCTTCAGAGCATCGTCGTAACGGAGGTCAATCTCATGCTGGCTCGGCGCCACTTCATGATGAGAATACTCCACGCGAATCCCCAGATCCTGCAGGGCGAAAATCGTCTGACGCCTGAGATCGGTAGCCCTGTCTACAGGAAGCCCGTCGAAGTAGCCGCCCTGATCCAGGATATCCGTTTTCTTATCACTGGCAAAATAGAAATATTCCAGTTCCGGTCCGACATTCATGGTATAACCCTGGTCGGCGATCTTCTTCAGCGCGCGTTTCAGGACATACCGCGGGTCGCCTTCATACGGCGTGCCGTCAGGATTCAGAATGTCGCAGATCACCCTTGCAACGGGCCGTTCGGAAGGACGCCAGGGAATGATCTGAAAGGTTGTCGGATCGGCCATGGCGATCATATCGCTCTCTTCGATCCGTGCGAATCCCTGAATCGACGAGCCGTCAAATCCCATTCCTTCTTCCAGCCCTTCTTCCAGTTCGGACGGCGTGATGCTGAAAATCTTCTGCATTCCGAGAACATCGGTAAACCAGAATTGAATAAAACTGACTTTTTCTTCCTTAACCGCTTTCAGGACATCTTGCTTCGTTTTGCATTCAAACATGTCGTTCTCCTTTTCTGAATGAAGCTTCTTTAAATTTTTTTCAACCCTATTTCAACATAACTTTTCCTGTTTTCTATTCCAGAGGTTCATTTTCCGTCAGCCGCCAGACTCCCGTCGGACAGGCGCCGGCACAGAAACCGCATCCGATGCACATCTCGGCATCGACCAAATACTCGTATGCGTCATCATTCAACTGATGCCGGGAAATGGCGCCCCTGGGGCAAATCGTCTCACACAGACCGCAATCCCTGCATGCACCGCAGGAGGCACACTGGGAAGCGCACGCACTTGAGTCACTGAAGACATGAACGCGGGGATCATAGTACTCCAGCTTGACCCGGGCCATATCAATGGAAGGCAGTTTGTCATAGGTTTCATACCTTCCTTTCAGCAGATCATCGATGGTATCCGCAGCAATACGACCCGCACCGATCGCGTCGGTCAGGATGCCAAGCCTCACGGCATCTCCGACAGCGAATACGTGAGGATCATTGCTCCGAAAACGATCATCCACGGTGATGAATCCGTTTTGTGTAACGATGTCTTCCGACAAAAAATCGAGATCCGGCTGATCGCCTATGGATACGATGACCGTATCCGCCGGCAGGAACTCGCCATCCGTCAGTTCCACGCCTTTGTCCGTAATGGCCTTTGTAAACCGCGGCCAGAGAAATCGTGCGCCGATGGCTTCCGCAGCCTGCCTTTCCTTTCCATATGACGCGGGCTCCTGGATATCGATGAGGGTAATGTCCTTCGCTCCCAGCCGGGCTGCTTCCGTTGCCGCGTCACACCCCACGTTTCCCGCGCCGATGACGACAACACTTTTCCCTACATGCGCCTCGTTGATTTTGCTCTGCCGCAGGAAATCAAGAGCCGTGACGGCACGCTCTTTTCCCGGCACGGGGATCATTCCCGGTTTTTGAGCGCCCACAGCGATGACAATATAATCAAAGGTATCTTTAAGTTGCAGAAATTCTTCTTTCGTAAACGCATGATTCAGATGGACATGACTGATTTGTTCGCTCACGCGGTTCAGTTCATGCGCCACCACGTCATCGGGAATCCGGCTGCTCGGAACCATGCCGGTCATTTTACCGCCAAGACTATCCCGCATCTCGTAGATGACCGGCTCGTGTCCTTTCATCCAGAGCTGCCAGGAGACCGACAGACCCGCTGCGCCGCCGCCAATGACGGCAACTTTTTTACCTGTACTCGGCGCCTGCTCGGGCGTCTTTGCCTGCAGGCTTGCCTTGCCGAGCAGGGAAACATCCACCGGGGGAAGGTTGGCCGTCTGACGGGTACAGTTTTCCATACAGAGATTCGGGCAGAGATATCCGCACACGGAAGCCGGAAAGGGGGTATAGAGAAGCGCCAGATCCACGGCTTTATCCATCATCCCCTTACGGATCAGCTCCCAGCGCTTCTGAACGGGAATACCCGTCGGGCAATTGGCCTGGCAGGGCGGCAGGAAGCGGTCATTTTCCCACAGAGGTACATAACGGCGCAGAATTCCCGTCGGGATGACTTCTATGGGGCCTCTGTCCAGGTCGGAAAGATCGCCGATCAACCCCCTCCGGCCAAGCTCTCTGTCCCAGACTTCCTGACGAAACTGATGCATGTTTCTGGATGGAGCGCCATGCTTTTCATGGGGTTTGCGGGCCACCAGGAGCTGCCATTGATTCCGATCCTCCGTCAGCAGGGCATAAAGTTCCGAACGGTCGATGGCTGCAAGAAAATCCTTCATGTTCAGCGTCAGCCATTTCCATTCATCGTTGTCGGGGGGTTTCAACCGGGCATCCTTTTCGCTATAGCCCTTATGGGCTCCCCGAAAGAAGATTTTTCCTCCCACCATGCCGACGCAGGGGCGGTATCCCAGAATGTTATCCTGACGGCTCGTGCCATGGCCACAGACCACGGCAATCCCGCCCGCCATGAATTCGGCAAAGGAATCTCCCACGTTTCCCAGCACCCACAATTCCGGTGGATCAAAACGGGGATTGTGTTTTGTCATGGTCATGCCGCGCGCACCGATGTCGGCGGCAACATAAATTTTGCCCTGGGCCATGGCATTACCCACACCATTGGTCGCATTGCCGCGTACGATGATCCGGGCGCCTGCATTCAGCCACCCCACATCATCGGAAACCGGCCCGATCACATCAATGGATGTATTGGGAAATCCCATGGAGCCGAGGCGCTGGCCCGATGTTCCCAGTACCCTCACGATGACGGGTTCCTTTCCTGCTTCCCAGAGTCGTCCGCCGATTCCATGCTGACCGTGGGCAATGATCTCCACACACCGATGGCCGTCATGGAGTGCTTTCTGGATGCGTTCCTCAAGAACCCGTGATTCGACCCGGACACCTTTCTCCATTCCGGGGATAACGATAGTCGGTTTATACGACATGAATGCTCCTTATATGACGTACCTGATATTCAGCCGCTCCGCAGCATGATGGTCCGCAATGCCGATAGCATCCGACATGCCGATGGGCAGAGACGTGGAACGCCCCAGGGGGGCGACAATTTTCTTCAATTCCTGGTCAAAGCTGAGGAATACCTCGACGAGACGTTCGGCCACTTTTTCCGGATCGAGTCGCCGATCCAGGCGGGGATCCTGCGAGGTAATCCCCTTCGGACAGATGCCGATATTGCATATATTGCAGCGATCCGCTTCAGAACCCAGGCAGCCGGCCGCCGCCTGCATGAGGTATTTTCCCGACTGTACGCCGCTGGCGCCCAGCATGATCAGGGCGGCTGCATTCGCGGCCAGGTTTCCGCTTTTACCGGCGCCGCCTCCTGCAAAGATGGGAATTTCATTCTGTTTTCCGAGCTTTACCAGATTCAGGTAGGCGTCCCGGATATTGCTGGCGATGGGATGTCCCATATGGTCCATGGAAACATTGTAGGCCGCTCCGGTGCCGCCATCTTCGCCGTCAATCGCCAGACCGCCCGCAAAGGGATTCCGTGTCAGGTTGTTGAGAACCGCGAGTGCCGTGCTGGTTCCGGAAATCTTCGGATACACGGGAACCCGGAAACCCCACGCCATGTACATGGACTGGATCATCTTGGCTACCGATTCTTCAATCGAATACTTGGTCTGATGGGTGGGCGGACTGGGGAGGCTGACTCCCGCCGGGACACCGCGGATGGCGGCAATCAGCTTGTTTACCTTGTACCACATTAAAAGACCGCCGTCCCCCGGCTTGGCTCCCTGACCATACTTGATTTCAATGGCGCAGGGATCTTCCTTCATCTCAGGGAGGGCATGAATGATTTCATCCCATCCGAAATAACCGCTGGCGATCTGCAGAATCACATATTTCAGGAATCGGGATCTGAGAAGCCTCGGAGGGCACCCTCCTTCGCCTGTGCACACACGCACGGGCATTCCCATTTCCTCATTCAGATAGGCGACTCCCATTTGAAGGCCTTCCCACATGTTCGGCGACAGGGCTCCGAATGACATGCTGCCGATCATGAGGGGATAGATTTCGCGTACGGGGGGTATCCAGCCGTTTTCCCGACTGACCCGAAGAACCTCTTCGGGCGGCAGTATCCGTCCTAAAAGGGTTCTAAGTTCAAAATCGTGCCTCCCCGCATCAAGGGCCGGGTCGGTCAGCATGGAAATGCGGATAAATTTGATCTGGTCCAGGACGCTCCCGGGAACATTACGGCGTCCGCCCCGGCGTCTCGGAACGCCCCCGGCATTGATGTGGAAACGCAATTTATCAATCTCGTCGTTGTGGACGGGAACGATGGCGTTGTTCGGACAGACCAGATTGCACATGCCGCATCCCACACAGGCGTGAGCCGGGTCCGTTTGCTGACGGACGCTATGGTAAACGCTGTAAACATTCCCCGGTTTTTCCTCCAGGCCGATGGAAACATTCACCGCACGCTTCCTGTGAACACCCAGTTCAATCGCCCGGACGGGGCAGACTGCCGTACAGGCTCCGCAGAGGTTGCATTTCTCTTTGCTCCAGAGGATGCGCCAGGGAAGATCTTTCGTACTTAGTGTAGATGGGTTGATATGTCCCACTGGTTCCATATCTCCACCTCCTGACGTTCCGGACCTACAAAAACGGTATCGTATTTCATTGGTTGAAAATCCTGACTTTTATCCCGCGCCGGAATCGCAGCGTCCAGCCCGCACATTTCAGAAGAAAAGACAAACATGCCGGGATTCCCACCAACCACTCCGGGACGCAACTTCTTGCTGTCCTGCACCATAAACAGGGTCTTGTCCGGCAGACATCCCATGACACAATTGGGACCATCAATGATGAGCGGACGACAGCTCTGTTTCAGCAGGCGCAGCCAAGGACCGTTCTGATGACGCTCCAGTTCCTCATCCTTTAACGGCGTAATGATATGTTTGTACATATCGAGTCCCAGTCCCAGATGATTTTTCATATAATGGAGAATGTGGGTGAATGTCTCCGAATCGGACTGGTATCCCGTATAACCCGGGAAATTCCGTGACATGAGAAATTCCCTGATGGGCACAAATGCCGTGTTTTCTCCATTGGTCATGGTCGCTATTCCCTGGATGAAAAAAGGGTGACAGGCGTAAATGTTAATTGCGTAGTTGGTATTTTGCCGCCCCTGAACAAGCATCGTACGGGCCAGAAGCTCCTTCCGGTTCAATCCCAGATAATCCGCCACCGTCATGGGATCGCCCACTTCCTTGATCATGATGACGTCCGGCCAGAAACTGAAGATCATCATCGAGCCGTCTTTTTCTCCCATCTTTCGCAACTGGAGACGGCACACCATCAGACGGTGCTGGATTTCGGCTTCGGTAAGTGAAGCCCAGTCGGGAGGATACTCATACACGCGAATCATGTAGTTGTCCCGCTTGGGCGTCCCGGCGGGGGGCTCTTTGCCGGGACGGATGGAGAGCTTGTATTTCACCATGAAATCGAGATCCATCATGTAACGATCCAGCGTTTTAATTCCCTCGTTCGAAAAAGTCCCCGAAAGGATCGGCTCTTTTTTGAAGTTTTCAAACTCACCCCCCAGATCGGCCATGAACAACCCGACACCGGATCCGTCATGACCTTCCTTCATGACATCGATCGCGCGTAACGCCAACATGGGGGAAATGGGTTGCTTGCTGGTAATGGCAAATAAACGACACATCTTTTTTCCTTTCCATTCAACAGACCTGATCAGGCATACGATCAATCAACAGGCCGGAACTTTGTTAGCCAAAACTGTACCAACTGTGTTGTGTTTACGTTCTTCGGATCCGAACTTCTGAGACTGCATCGTCCTGGCTGAAGATTGCCCGAACGGGCCAACGAACTATAGCGTTTCAATGGCCGTAACATGTTGAAATATATCAAGATCATCAGCGATGCCCCTTTTGAAACCGGAGAGGGAGCAAGATTTGCTCCAAACCGTCAAACTGCCGAATCACGGATGTCCATGATAATTGTTCCGGACAAAACAACAAAATTGTTATTTATGATAAATTTGGGACAAAATTGTTGATTATCATACACGGTCCGTTCCTTTTTCCGATCCGGCCGGCGTCGAGCCATTGCGCCCGGGTCGAAATCTCCAGGGATCAATCGCGAATTTCTGAATTTTATACTGGATGATGCGTTTCGTTGTCCCGAGCAATTTCGCCGCCTGGCTCTGATTGCCCCGTGTTTCCTTCAGTGCGTCGATAATGAGAGCCCTCTCCTGGCTTTCAATAATGCTGCTGAACTTGCCCGGGTCCCTTCTGTCCCCCTCTTTTGGTTTGATCTGAAGAGAGGGAGGCAGATGGATAATCTCGATGGTGTCGCCTCCTGCCAGCAGAACGGCCCTTTCTATGCAATTTTCCAGTTCCCTGACGTTGCCCGGCCACGAATAGGACAAAAAGCTTTCAAGTACGGACGAAGAAATGCGTTTCACCGGCTTGCCGAGTTCTCTGGTGTATTTTAAGATGAAGTGATCGGCCAGCATGATGATATCACTGCCCCGTTCCCGAAGGGGCGGCAGATAGATGGGAAATACATTGAGACGATAATACAAATCTGTTCGAAATCGCCCCGATACGATATCCTGGTCTAAATTCCTGTTGGTCGCCGCAATGACCCGGACGTTGACAGTGACAACTTTCGATGAACCGAGAGGCTGGAACTGCTTTTCCTGCAGGACGCGGAGCAGTTTTGCCTGGGCGGCCGCTGAAAGTTCACCCACTTCGTCAAGAAAAATGGTGCCCCCGTTGGCCTCTTCAAACCGCCCTCTCCTCTGGTGTATCGCTCCCGTAAACGCCCCTTTTTCGTGCCCGAAAAGCTCGCTTTCGATCAGTGTATCCGGCATGGCGGCGCAATTCACATGCACCAGAGGACCCTCTTTCCGCGAGCTGTTGAGATGGATGGCCCGAGCCACCAGTTCTTTCCCGGTTCCCGTTTCGCCGTGTATCAACACCGTCGTGCCTGTATCAGCAACCTGGGCAATGAAGCCAAAAACCTCCTGAATGACCTTGGAATGTCCGATGATATCAATGGACGGTGCCTTGGAGCGACCCACGATCTGTCTCAAACGCCGGTTTTCTTCTTCGAGGGCGCGCATATGGACGGCCTTTGCGATCAGTTCGGCAACGGAGGAGAGGATGGCCAGCTCGCGATCCAGACTCACCACCTGGCGAGCCACCTTGTCCGCCGATAACACGCCGACCACTTTGGCATCGTAGACAATGGGAACGCAGAGGAATGCAAGCTCTGACCGGTTCAGAAAACGACGGGCGCCTGTCCGGTCGAGAAAGTGCGTCTCCTGGCTGAGATTCGCGATGGCCATGGGGCGACCCGTCTGAGCCACCCTCCCCGTTATGCCCTCTCCGGGCTGGTAGGTCACATCAAGCCCCTTTATATTCACCCCATGTGCCACATCCAGCCAGGCCTCTCCGGATTCGCGATCCAGCAGAGAGATCATCCCCCGTTCCATGCCAAGCCGTCCGCTCATCTCCTTGAGGATCTGCTCCAGCTGGTCCCGAAGATCCTGGGAGTGTGCCAGAATCTTTGCAATGGCATGAAGCGCGGCCAGCTCTTCATAATTATGAATACTTAATTCTCTCCCGCCAGTCGTACCAACCTGCGATGGACTCCACATGGATTGATTCATTTTAAAAACAGAGCCCCTTTCTGTCTTTGTTCACACCAAAAATGTGCCATTTTGCAAGCCTTCATCAAAACGATAAGCGCCCGTTACCCGGGTTTACCGCTGTACACGGAGAGATTGTATCTCAAAATGATACAAAATTGCAACTTTTATTGTTGTTTTATAATACGAATTTGATACAATGCAAGAAAAAGACCATTGATGTGACAAAAGGCAACAAATTTGTTTTTTTGAAGAAAGATTTGAACAAATAAATACCTAAATCAGACTGGTCACAAGATCACCCACCTCGCTCGTTGAATAGCCCATCCGGCCGGCAGTGAGGCTTTTCAAATATTCCCTGACAACCGTCATAACGGCTTTTTCTACGGCCAGCGCTGCGGCGTCTTCTCTCAGCGTCTCCAGCATCATCTGACCGGCCATGATGGCGGCCAGCGGGTTGACCACATTCAGCCCCGTGTACTTGGGTGCCGAACCGCCTATGGGTTCGAACATGGAAACGCCCTGGGGATTGATGTTACCGCCTGCGGCGATGCCCATGCCCCCCTGGATCATCGCTCCGAGGTCGGTGATGATGTCGCCGAACATGTTATCCGTCACAATGACGTCGAACCATTCGGGATTCTTTACCATCCACATGCAGGCCGCATCCACGTGGGCGTAGTCGGTCTTTATATCGGGATATTCCCTGGCCACTTCATAGAATGTCCTTTCCCACAGATCGAAGGCATACGTCAGCACGTTGGTCTTGCCGCATAGAGTCAATTTCTTTGCTTTGTTCCGCTTGCGGCAGCATTCAAACGCAAAGCGCACGCATCGCTCCACCCCCTTGCGCGTATTGATGGATTCCTGGGTTGCGACCTCGTCCGGTGTGCCTCGCTTCAAGACACCGCCGGCGCCTGTGTACAGACCTTCGCTGTTTTCCCGAACCACAACAAAATCTATATCTTCCGGTTTCTTGTCTTTCAGGGGCGTGTCCACTCCCGGATAGAGTTTGACGGGCCTCAGATTGATGTACAGGTCCAGGCTGAACCGAAGCGTAAGCAGGATGCCCTTTTCCAGGATGCCCGGCTTGACGTCGGGATGGCCGATGGCGCCCAGATAGATGGCATCATGTTTTTTCAACTGCTCAAGGGTATCATCGCTCATGATTTCTCCGGTACGCTTGTATCGCTCACCCCCTAAATCGTAGTGCGACAGATCAAGTTTGAAGCCGAACTTTGCAGATGCGGCATGAAGAACTTTCAACCCTTCCGCAATAACCTCCGGACCTGTGCCGTCTCCCGGTACAACCGCGATTCTGTAAGTTTTTCCCATTATTTTGTCCTCCTGTGTATCTATGAGTATATGTTCAATGCCATGTAGATTGGTCAAGGTTCATTACGCTTGAGGGCTTTCTCTTCTCTGAACGGCAGTAGCCTCCAGTTCCATTTTCTTCATCGTCACCAGAATCGCCGTAACGGCCGCCTGGGTCATCCCCGGTATCCTTTCCGCCTGACCGATGGTGGCAGGTTCCACTTTCATCAGCTTCATTTTCAGCTCGCTGGAAAGCCCCGGAACGGCCGCATAATCAATATCTTTGGGAATCTTTTTCACCTCCAGGGTTTTCATTTTTTTAACGGCTTCGAGCTGCCGCTGGATATAACCTTCATACTTTGCCTGTATCTCAATCTGTTTTTTTATCAACCGATCAGGAATGGGCTCCCATCCCTCGAACACCTTCAGATCATCATAGGCAATCTCGTGTCGCTTGAGGAGTTGATAGAGGGTTACGGGATTCTTGATGGGGGGCGTCCCTATTTCCTCAAGAGTTTTCATGACATCCGCACCGGGGTAAATCTTTACCGTGGACAGTCTGCGCAGACCCGCCTCGATCTGGCGGACCCTTTCCTGCAGGTTCTGATAATGATCCCCGGAAATCAACCCCAGTTCATGCCCCTTCCCCATCAGGCGGATGGCGGCATTGTCCTCCCTGAGAATGAGACGATATTCCGCCCGGGAGGTGAACATCCGATAGGGTTCATCCACCCCCCTTGTCACAAGATCATCAATCAAAACACCCATATACGCATCGGAGCGGTCAAGAATAAAGGGCGGTTTCCCCTGTACCGCAAGCACCGCGTTGATGCCGGCCCACAGTCCCTGGGCTGCCGCTTCTTCATAGCCGGACGTGCCGTTGATCTGTCCGGCCAGATACAACCCGGAAACCTTTTTCGTCTCAAGGGTCGGCTGAAGCTGTGTCGGCTGAACAAAATCGTACTCGATGGCATAAGCAGGGCGCATGACCTCGGCCTGCTCCAGGCCGGGCACACTGTGAATGATCTTTTCCTGAAGATCCTGGGGCATGCTGTTCCCCAGTCCCTTGGCGTAGATTTCTTCCGTTTCCAGTCCCTCAAACTCCAGAACGACGGGATGCTTTTCCTTGTCGGAGAAGCGCATCACCTTGTCTTCCAGGGAAGGACAGTAGCGGGCGCTGACGCCTTTGATCGTCCCCGAATAGAGCGGGGACAGCCTGATGTTTTCCTGAATGAGCCGATGGGTGTCCTTCGTCGTATAAGTAAAATAGGACGGCAGCCTCTCTTTGCGCAAACTTTCCGTGGCAAAGGAAAACGGAACGGGATCGGGATCGCTGTCCTGACGCTCGAGACTTGAGAAGTCGATGGTCGAAGCCCGTAACCTTGGCGGCGTTCCTGTCTTCATCCGCCCCATGTCAAAATCCAGGGACTTTATGGACTCCGCCAGACGGATAGAGGCCATTTCCCCCGCTCTCCCCGCCGGATAATGGACCGTTCCGATGTGGATCAAACCGTTCAGAAAGGTTCCCGTGGTGATGATCACAGCCTTGCCGCGATAAAAGACACCGATATGATCCTCAACCCCGACAATTCGTCCCCCCTCGACAATCAACCGGTCTATCAGCGTCTGTCTCAGGTGGAGGTTCTTTTCTTTCTCCACTACTGTTTTCATGGCCAGCCGGTAGAGCTGTTTGTCGCACTGGAAACGGGAGGATTGAACAGCAGGCCCCTTCGACGCGTTCAAAAGCCGGAAATGGATGGCTGTTTTGTCGGCAATCTTTCCCATTTCTCCACCCAGGGCGTCCACTTCCTTGACGAGCTGTCCCTTGGCGAGGCCGCCGATGGCTGGATTGCACGACATCAGGGCAACGGAATCCAGATTAATGTTAAACAGGATCGTGGAACAGCCCATCCGGGCCGCCGCCAGCGCCGCTTCACAGCCGGCGTGACCCCCTCCCACCACGATGACGTCGTAATCCCTGTTCAAACGTTGATCTCCTTCCGGAACCTGCCCCATAAGCATCATCATATTGATGGCTTGCTTGTCTTTAACATGTTAGCCTATCTTATGTGAACATATTTTTCAATGAATTAACCACTCAATCCCGTGGATGACCATTAACCGCTGCTGATTTCTGACCTATAAATTATACAAAAAATATTTGCTAGTGGTATTGAAAAGGTATAATATATATACCATGAAGTTTGAGTTTGATTCTGACAAAAGCGATTCTAATAAAAAGAAACACGGCATCGATTTTTTCGAAGCACAGGCGCTATGGAATGATCCCGATTATATCATCATTCCTGCCATAACGGTTGATGAGCCAAGATTTCTGGTAGTCGGTAAGATTGAAGGAAAATATTGGTCAGGTGTTATAACGTATAGAGACGAAAGTGTGAGGATCATTTCAGTCCGACGGTCAAGAAAAGAGGAGATTGATATATATGAAGGCTGAAGAATTCGATAAAATATTTGATGATGGTGAGGATATTACAAAATATCTTGACGTTTCGAAAGCTCGAAGGCCTGAACAGGAACAGAAAAGAGTGAATGTGGATTTTCCCTTATGGATGATCCACCAGTTGGATAAAGAGGCAAAACGCTTGGGGGTGCCGAGGCAGTCGATTATCAAAGTCTGGGTGGCGGAACGGCTAAAAAAAACAGCATGATTCTAACCCGTAACATTCAAGATACCATGCAAATGAAATTTGCACGCTGTAAATTCCGCTGCCCCGTATATCCATCTATAATATACTGATTACGTCTATCGGGTCGTGCAATAAGCCGCCGTCGGTGGGGGCGGCAATTGCATCATGATGCAATTGGCCGTGCCACCGACCAAGCGGAGCGAAGCCGAGGGGTGAAGCCTCGAGGGGTCGGCTTGAGTGCCCTGATCGCGAGATCATGAGGATTTTGGAATACGGAGAACACGCCACGGAACCTACTAACGAATACAACGCTCTATGCAAGAGCAAGGCTAAGCATGGGTTTACCTTGGTGTTTAAACTCCATTGCGAAAAGTGCGGGTGTTCGGACTTTGTCAAAATATCAAACACTGGGTGGCAAGGTGGCAAACACTCGCAAGTGTTGCAGAACGCATAAGGCGGTGCACCGGATCGCCGATAATGCCAGCTCCCGGTGAGCCGAGTGTTATGCAATGAAAAATCGATCATTCTGTAATAAATTATCAATATGAATGCGAAAATTTTCCACAATCGCGATGATGAATCTATTGAGACCAATGTCGAATGGTTCCTATCATTATCCATCGAGGGAAAAATGGACTTGCTGTGCTGTTTTACAGACCTGGCCTTGGCATTGAATCCTGGAATCATGGAAAAAAAGGATGATCAACCGTTTGATAGACGTATTCGCGTCCTTTCAGAAACATGATGTGAAAGACCTCGCATACCAAACATGAATGCAGAACTGAAAGAAGAAAATCCCGCCATGAACCGCTTGGAATCGATCGATCTCGTGCGGGGTCTGGTGATGGTTCTGATGGCGTTGGATCACACCCGGGATTTTTTCTCCGACGCCATCCTTGGTTACACCCAGATCAGTCAGACCAGTGCCGCGCTCTTCATCACCCGATGGATCACCCATGTCTGCGCGCCGACATTTGTGTTCCTGGCGGGAACCAGCGCTTATCTGTCCACAAGGTGCCGCAATCTGACGGATTATCAGCTCGCCCGTTATCTGTTCACCCGCGGCCTGCTGCTGATCGTTTTAGAACTCACGCTGGTGCGCTTCAACTGGACGTTCAACTGGAATTACCATTTCGTGCTTATGCAGGTGATCTGGGTGCTGGGATGGTCGATGGTCGTCCTGGCCGGCATAGTCTTTCTATCCCGCTGGGCCATTGCCAT
The DNA here is from genome assembly GCA_964541605.1 of uncultured Syntrophaceae bacterium. Taxonomy (GTDB): domain Bacteria; phylum Desulfobacterota; class Syntrophia; order Syntrophales; family UBA2185; genus CAZIQY01. The sequence goes on from CAZIQY010000020.1 coordinate 33,764, forward strand.
TTTCGCCCTGGTTGTGATTGCCGGCCACAACGTGTTTGATTCATTTCAACCCATCGATTTTGGGGCATGGAGCTGGCTGTGGACGATCCTGCACGTACCCGGTTCTGTCGAATTCCTTCCGGGATATTCTTTTTTCGTTGCGTATCCGCTCATTCCCTGGATAGGCGTTATGGCGGCAGGTTATTGTATCGGTCCGGTGTTCGTGCAAACTGAGCGGTCTCGGAAAACCACGTTGTTGCTGTTGGGATTCGTTTGCGTCGCCGCCTTCCTGTTCCTGCGTTTGAACAATATTTATGGCGATCCCCGGCCCTGGCTGCCGCAGAAAGATTCGTTGTTCACACTATTTGCCGTCTTGAACTGCGAAAAATATCCGCCTTCCCTGCTCTATTTGCTCATCACCATGGGTGTCATGTTCTTCGTTTTCACGCTGTCCGAGTGGAACAGATTATATCGATTTGGAAGACCTTTAATCACTTTCGGCAGAGTCCCCTTGTTTTTTTATATCATTCACTTATTCCTCATTCACGCCACAGCCCTTGCCGCAGCCAAAATCAGGGGCCTGCCGACGGACTGGCTGTTTCACGGTTTCGGCCTTTCCCCGTTCCCCGTTCTGCGCGGAGCTGAATCCGGATATGATCTGGCCACGGTCTACGGTATCGCATTAACGATCCTCCTCGTTGTTTATCCGCTCTGTTATGCTTATGCGCAGTTTAAACAACGGCACAGGGAAATCCGCTGGCTCAGCTATTTATGATCTCGCACCAATGCGTTATCCGGAGGCACAAAGAGGGACGCACCTAACGCTTCCCCCCAGCAATATTGTTGGCTGAAGATGGCTCTTGATGGATGTGCATTAATCATGCATATAAATTGCAGTGAGATGGGATATAGTGAGATGGGATATATATTGAAGCCGATCATGAAGAAGTTCTGCAGATCATAAGACAAGAAAAAAGGGATAATTTTGTCAAAACCGGCATTCTGGAAAAATACAAAGAGATACCGTGATTTAAAAGGCTTCTGGCGGAACCTGTTCGGGTGCAACGTTTACAAACTGCCCATCGATGCAGGATTCACCTGTCCCAACCGGGACGGGTCCGTTTCCACCGGGGGGTGCATCTACTGCGACGGCAGAGGGTCGCGCCTGAGGCAGGCGGGGCCGCTCCCTTCCGTGAGCGAGCAGATTCGCCGGGGGAAGTCATATTACGCGAAGCACCGGCAGGCGAAAAAATTCATTGCCTATTTTCAGACCTTTACGAACACCTACGGCCCCACTGACCAATTAAAGCGGCTTTATGATGAGGCCCTGGCCGAAGAGGGCGTGATCGGCCTTTCCGTGGGCACGCGTCCCGATTGTGTTCCCGATGACGTGATCGGCCTTCTGGAAGAATACACGAAAAATTTCCATATATGGCTGGAACTGGGACTGCAGTCGATTCATGACAAAACCCTTCGGTTCATCAACCGGGGACATGCGGCAGACATCTTTCTCGATGCGGTGCGAAGGGCCTCCGGTGGGAAACTGCATGTTTGCACCCATATCATCGTGGGACTGCCCGGGGAGACCCGTGAACAAATCATCGAAACGGCAAGGATTCTGGCTACACTTCCCATCCACGGCATCAAGATACACGCCCTGCTCGCCTTAAAGGGAACCAACATGGGAGACCTCTATGAGCGGGGGAAGATCACCCTGATGGAAAAGGACGATTATGTTCAAACCGTCTGCGACATTCTGGAAATCCTGCCGCCGGAAATGGTCATTCAACGATTGACCGCCGACGGTTACCGGGACATCTTTCTCGCCCCGCTGTGGGCCGTTAACAAAATGGACGTATTGAACGCCATTGACGGGGAACTTAATAAAAGGAACACGTACCAGGGGAGATATTATTGCAGGAACAAAGAACAAGATTAATAACATGGGCATTGCAAAATAATTGCGGAATATATGATATAGATCGCAGCGCTTCATGTTATAAATATGAACACTCTGCTGTCACTGTGAACGAAGTGAGAAATTTCAGGATGGGGAATGATCGGTATTGTCGATTATAAAGCGGGAAATCTGACAAGCGTGGCCAGGGCGCTTCGCTATTTGGGAAAACCCTGCCGGATCAGCGATGATCCGGAGGTTCTGTCGCAGTCAAGCCATATTGTCTTTCCCGGCGTAGGCGCGGCGGGGGAAGCCATGGCCAACCTCCGGCAGAACGGCCTGGATCAATGGATCCCGGCGTGGCTTGAGAAAGGAAAACCCATGCTGGGCATCTGTCTCGGCACACAGGTCATCTTTGAATACAGCGAAGAGAACCATACGCCCTGTCTGGGCATCGTGGCAGGCAGTGTCAGGCGATTCCCGGAAGATTTGCAACAGGACGGCCTGCCGCTGAAGATACCCCACATGGGGTGGAACCGCGTATCGTTTCAAAAAGATCACCCTGTATTTCAGGAAATTCCCGACGGCGCTGAATTCTACTTCGTCCATTCCTATTATCCGTCTCCTGCGGACGATCGCCGGGTCGTCGGATGGACCGATTACGGCATTCCTTTTTGCGCCGCCGTCGCCTTGAGGAACCTGGTGGCCGTGCAGTTTCATCCGGAAAAAAGCGGTAGGCCGGGTCTGCAGATCCTGGCAAATTTCTGCAGCTGGGGAGGGAGTGATGCTGAGTAAACGAATCATTCCCTGCCTGGATGTCCGCAACGGGAAGCTCACAAAAGGCATCAAATTCAAGGGCAACATCGACATCGGCGACCCTGTGGAGGCGGCAAGGGAATATTATGAACAGGGCGCTGATGAGATTGTTTTTTATGATATCACGGCGTCATCCGACGGGCGGGATATCATGATTGATGTGGTCCGACGGGTGGCTGAAACCATTTTTATTCCCTTTTCCGTCGGCGGCGGCATCCGCACGGTCCAGGATATGAGGCAGGTAATTCTTGCCGGCGCAGAAAAAATCAGCATCAACTCCGAGGCAGTGCAGAATCCGCCGTTGATTGCCGAGGGGGCAAGGGCCTTCGGCAGCCAGTGCATCGTTCTGGGTATGGATGTAAAAACAGTAACCCCATCCGCAAAGACACCGTCGGGTTATGAAATGGTCATTCACGGAGGCCGGAAATTTACAGGGATCGATGCCCTGTGGTGGGCGAAAGAGGCAGAAAATCTCGGGGTGGGGGAAATCTGTCTGAATTCCATCGATGCCGACGGGACACAGGAAGGATATGAAATTGAACTGACCCAGCTTATTTCTACGAATGTCCGTATCCCTGTCATCGCGTCAGGAGGGGCGGGGAAACCCGAACACCTATTTGATGTTCTGACACGTGGCAGGGCCGATGCCGCTCTCATTGCATCGATGGTTCATTACAGGACATACACCATTCAGGATATTAAAACCTATCTTGATGATCGGGGTGTAAAAATGAGAATGATCTGGTAATGAAGCGCGCTTGAATCCCCTTTGATGATTATACTTGACGGAATGATATTTTATGTCATAAGAATTAATAAAAAATATTTTCTTCAATGTTGGTAAGTTCGTAATAAGTAATTATTTGCTTTTTTGTTTTCAAGACGTTCTGGACGCTGGCTTGCGCCGGTGTCACAGCGTCGGGAAACGTTTTAAGGGGGGCTAAATAAAAAGTGGACTCAAAAAGATATCAATTGAACGTCCAGCTTGCTCAGATGTTAAAGGGCGGCGTTATCATGGACGTAACCAATGTGGAACAGGCGAAGCTCGCTGAGGAAGCGGGAGCGGTAGCTGTCATGGCCCTGGAGCGGGTTCCCGCCGACATCCGCAAACAAGGGGGCGTTGCCCGGATGTCCGATCCGGCGATGATCCTGGAAATCAAGAAAGCCATGTCGATACCGGTCATGGCCAAGGCTAGAATCGGCCATTTTGTGGAGGCTCAGATTCTGGAAGCCCTGAAAATCGACTATATCGATGAAAGCGAGGTGCTTACACCCGCCGATGAAGAATGCCATATCGATAAGACGAAGTTTTCCATTCCCTTCGTCTGCGGCGCCCGCAATCTCGGTGAAGCACTGCGCCGCGTCGCCGAAGGCGCCGCCATGATTCGGACCAAAGGCGAGGCCGGAACGGGAAACGTGGTTGAAGCCGTCCGTCATATGCGAACCATGAACCGTGAAATCCGCCAGCTTGCGAACATGCCTCTGGAAGAAGTGACGGGTTTTGCCAAGGCCAATGGCATTCCTTATGAACTTGCGCTACAGGTGAGGGATCTGGGACGTCTGCCTGTCGTTAATTTCGCTGCCGGCGGTATCGCCACCCCGGCGGATGCGGCACTCATGATGCAGTTGGGATGTGACGGAATATTTGTGGGTTCAGGCATCTTCAAGTCGGAAAACCCGGCCGTTCGTGCCAGAGCGATTGTAAAGGCAACCGCTTATTTTAATGATCCGGCGAAAGTGCTGGAGGCGTCCATGGGTTTGGGTGAGGCCATGCCCGGTCTTGAAATATCGGAAATTCCTGAAGGACAGCTCCTCGCAGGACGAGGATGGTAAATGATAGGCGTTCTTGATCTCCAGGGCGGGATTGCCGAGCACATTGACCACCTGGAGCGCATTGGCATCTCCGGCAAGCCGGTCAAACAACCGGACGACCTGACGAAGCTGGCCGGCCTGATTATCCCCGGCGGCGAAAGTACCTGCATATCCCGGTTGATCCACATCTTCGACTTGAAGAATGTCATCATACATGAGTTCAAACGCGGGATGAAAATCTGGGGAACCTGCGCGGGCGCCATACTCCTTGCAAATACCATCGTTGGCGAATCCCCCTGTCTCGGCCTGATCGATATGGAGATTGAACGCAACAGTTTCGGGAGCCAGCTGGACAGTTTCGCATGCGAAGCCGCCATTCCACGAATTTCATCAGACCCCATTCCCCTCATTTTCATCCGGGCGCCCAAGATTCTCCGGGTCGGTCCCGGGGTCGACACCCTGTTGCAATTGGACGATTACATCGCCGCGGCGGAAAGCCCGGAAGTGCTGGCGACGGTCTTTCACCCGGAATTGACGGGGTGCGTTGCATTTCACAGATATTTCGCCGGCAAATGCGGCCTTGAGCCTCTTGATGAATCCCGGGTGCCTCCCGTTGATCCCGCGTGGAATACGAAAAGCTGGACCCGCCTCTCCCGGATAGCCCGTTCTTAAATAAGAGACACACATTTGATCAGGCATCGGCCAGATGGACAGATCAAAAGAAACAACCCCATCCAAAACAGGGAAAGAATCCAAATGCCTCCCTCATCAGGCTGTTTGCGGTGTGCAGGACATGAAGGAAAAAATCTCCATCCCCGTGAATCCCATTATTCATGCCGCGTTACGGGCCATCTACGCCGGCGGATCGAAAAACCGCTGGACGGCGGCTTCATTCGGACAGCCACAATACCTGTATGAAGCACGGGACGGCCGCATCACTTTTTTCTGTGCGCTGCCGCCCGATTTCCGGAGCCGATTTCACCCCTCCATCGCCATGTCCTACACACCCCGCCTTAAATTCACCTACGCCGGCAGCATGAGGGAAGTCGTCCGGAACCTGTCTGTGGAAACAGCCGACGTCTTTTTGATTCTAATGTCAAAAATTGCCCGGTTACGGGACCCGGGCCGGGACACTGCCAAAATCAACCTGCAGGAAATAGCCAGACTACGCGGGGTACGGGTGCGTCACGGCAGCGCCCAGGTCCTTCGCGAGGATTTCAAGCGGGAAGTCCTGCGGCTGGCGGATATCTGCCTCATCGCCAGATGGCGGGATTATATCGGCGGGGGAACCATTACCTTCGGCAGGCATCGGGCCGACCGGCTTCTGGATATCGTGGACGTGGAATACCGCCGGGATCGGGAGGAATGGACCGCTTTCCGGTTCCGCTGCGGACAGGCGCTGTCGCATTTTCTCAATCCGGAAGGGCTGCGCTGGATCGGTTATTACAGCCGCTCACTGCTGCAACTAAGCCCATATCACGACGCTTTTACAAAAAAAGTGGGAACCTACTGGATCATGATCGGCACAGCCGCGGGCAAGAGGGGGACTCAGCCCCACGCAACACCAAAAACGATCATGGATTTCTGCGGCGAGGACATAAACCTGCGAAATCCCGGCAGAACCGTCGATGCCTTCATCAACGCCCATCAAAGACTCGTCGAGATCGGCGTGCTGGATCATGCTCCGGATCTGGAACCGGCTGCTAGAACCAAGGGATATTTGGAAAATTGGCTGGAGGTTCCCCTCACGGTAAAACTCTCGGAAAACCTCTGGCGGATTAAAGATGTGAAGGAAAGAAGGAGGTTGTCGCCGCCCGAAAAATCACAAGAAACCGGTATGAAACGCGACCGGAAAATCCCTTCTCCCGGAATCCCCGCATCAGCCGCAGAATTGCAGAAAAATCCCGCATGTATCTTACAGTTCCGGACGGACTATTTCTTCCGTCAGGCGGAACTCGCCAGGTCCCTGGGAGTGAACCGACAGACGCTTTCCTGTTACGAACGTGGATTACGCCCTCTGCCCGAAGACAAGGCTTCAAAAATACTGCATATCTGGCGTCAGAAAATTAGATCATGGGGATCGCATGATCCCCGGTAACAACTTTCTTTGTTTATCATTGCAAAACAACTTCCGAAGAAGAAAAGAACGATACGTTTTTTAGTGATTGACAGAATAAGCCCGGAAAGGTTTTTGGGGTTTATTTTTTAGATTAATGCAAGCGCCGCATTTATGTGATAAAAAAGCAGCCATGATGGGGAAGGAAGTGTTTATTCCAAAAAAAGATTCGGCAAGGGACTGGTCCCGCCGCTGGCTGATAGGCCTTGTCAACTTTTGTGTCAGCTTTGCTGCTATGGGTTCCTTTATTTTTATTCCCCTGCTGGGCGTACAATTAGGGGCGTCTGATTTTGAGGTCGGGCTGGTGGGTGCTGCCTATGGAATCGCGTTTCTGTTTTCTTCTCTTTTTTCAGGATGGAAATCCGACCATCTCGGGAGGCTTCTTTTTGTCCGGTGGGGACTTTTGATAAGCAGCGCGGCTTTTGCTGTCCAGTTGTTGGCCGACAGCGTTCTATTATTAATGATTGTTCGGGCGGCTGTAGGCTTTTCCCTGGGCATTGCCACGGCGGCCATCATTGCTTACGCTTTTGAATCCGGCGCCAATATGGGGAAATACAGCTCTTACGGATCCCTGGGTTGGATTTTCGGGGCTGTGGCAGCGGCACTGGTCGGTGATATCGCACTGCTTTTCTGGCTTAGTTTTCTGGTCTGCCTGCTGGCCTTTTTCATCTCTCTGGCCTTCCCGACGGCGCCGTCACACAATTTCTCCAAACCTCCCAACCTTTGGCACGTCATGCGCCGGGATTACCGGGTTTACCTTGCAGTATTCCTTCGGCACCTGGGCGCCAGCGCTGTCTGGATCATTTTTCCGCTTTATCTGGCCTCAATAGGTCTCGACAATTTCTGGATCGGTCTTTTATGGGGGATTAATTTTGCCGTTCAGTTTGTGGTCATGCGTCAGATGGAGCGATTTTCTGAATTTAAATTGTTTTTTTACGGCCAACTGCTTTCACTTTTTGTGTTTATCGCCTATGCCTTTGTAGCCGGCCGTTATTACCTGGTCATCATACAGGCGCTCATGGGCGTGGCCTGGTCCTGTCTCTATGTCGGGGCGCTGCTCATCGTCCTGCGCAGCGGAAAAGAAAAAGGCACAGCAGGGGGTATATTCCAGGCAACGCTGAATTTGTGCAATGCGGTAGGTCCGCTGTTCGGCGGCCTCATTGCCCAGGGATGGGGATACCGCGGGGTCATGTTTTTTGCCGCAGCACTGTGTGCGGTAGGCATGCTCGTGGCCGTGCCGGCTAAGAAGAGTGTGTCCGACGGTTAGACTTGGCGGGTGCACCTTTGGTTTGATGAACATCCCTATCCCGTGAAAAATACCACCCATCATGAAGGCAAAGAGCACCCATCATGAAGGCATGTTTATTTGCAGTGGCCGGGAATTCCTTTCAGCGCGACAGTTCATACAATCACCTCCATCCTCTATTAGTATAAAGATAATAATCTTCTTCCGGT
>CAZIQY010000021.1:0-40205 GCA_964541605.1 uncultured Syntrophaceae bacterium
AACTTTTCATCCCCGTCCACAGGACGGGGTATTCAAGTTTTGGACTTTCATAAATCCATTGACTTTTTAAAACAGGGCAGAGTAGGCATCCCGGATTTTAATCATTGAGCACAGGAGACGGTTTATGGGAAAACTGTTCGGGACGGATGGAATCAGAGGGGTAGCCAACGAATACCCCATGACAGCGGATTTGGCCCTGAACGTCGGCAAGGCGACGGCACATTATTTCAAGCGCAAGGGTCACCGCCCTAAAATTATCATTGGAAAAGACACGCGGATATCCGGTTATATGATCGAAAACGCTCTGGTTTCAGGTATTTGTTCCATGGGCGTGGATGCCATCATGGTCGGGGTCATGCCGACGCCAGGAATCGCCTTTCTCACCCAGAGCATGCGGGCCGACGCAGGCATTGTCATCTCCGCTTCTCACAACCCATACCAGGACAACGGCATCAAGATTTTTTCCAATGACGGCTATAAACTTCCCGACGAGACGGAACTGGAAATCGAAGACCTGATTCTGAAAAATGTCATGTATACTCTCAAACCTTCCCCGGAAGAATTGGGTAAAGCATACCGGATCGAAGGAGCCCGTGATCGATACATCGTCTTCCTGAAGAGCACCTTCCCCAAGGAATTGACCCTGGAGGGGATGAAGCTGGAACTGGATTGCGCCAACGGCGCCACCTATCGCGTCGCCCCCCAGACTTTCATTGAGCTGGGAGCGGAGGTCACGGCCCGCTTTGACCAGCCGAACGGAGCGAACATCAATGATCGTTGCGGATCCCAACACACCGAAATGCTGGTGGAAAAATTGATGAAAAGAAAAGCCGACGTGGGATTTGCCTTTGATGGCGATGGGGATCGCCTCATCGCCGTGGATGAAAAGGGCAATGTCCTGACGGGGGACCAGATCATGGCTGTCTGCGCCAATGTCATGAAGCAAAAAGGAAAGCTGACCAACAACCTTGTCGTCGCAACAGTAATGAGCAACCTCGGCCTTGGTCAGGCACTCAAGTCCCTGGGAATCGAGATGATCACCACCAAGGTGGGAGACCGCTATGTCCTTGAAGAAATGAGAGCACGGGGGGCATCCATCGGAGGCGAAGATTCGGGTCACCTGATCTTCCTTCATGAACACACCACTGGCGACGGCATTCTTACAGCCATCCAGGTACTGATCGCCATGCTGGAGGAGAAAAAACCCCTCTCGGAGCTGGCAAAGGTTATGACCGTTTTCCCCCAGAAACTGATCAACATCGACGTAAAGTCCAAACCGGACATCAACACGGTACCGGAAATTGTCCAGGCCATCAAGGCCGTGGAAGGCGCCCTCGCTGAAAAGGGGAGGATCCTGGTGCGCTACTCGGGAACACAGAACATGTGCCGGGTCATGGTGGAAGGACCGACGGTCGAGGAAACGGAGAGATATTGCCGGCAGGTGGCGGAAGTGGTAAAAAAAACGATAGGATAAGGAATATTGATGCGGGTATTGCATGAAAACCGGTCCCCCGTCGTCGCCATTGGCAGCGGCGCCTTTGAAAGGATTCTCCGTTGCGACGGCGTGCTGCAGTTAGGCGGCAAACATATCGTCCAGCAGGAAGAAAGTCTGGGGGGAAGCGGCCTGAACTACACGCTTCGTCTCCTGGCCGCCGGCATGGAAGTCCTGCCCATCCTGTCCGTCGGCAATGACCCCCTGGGCAAATTGATACGGGGAAACATTGTCGCCGCTGCCGAAAAAATCCCCCTTCCTTCCCAATTGGAAAAGTTTTTGGCGTCTCGTCAATTCTTTGTGCCCAACGTCAGAACCCCCCGTTCCACAATCCTGATTAACCAATCGCAGACGACGGTCTTTTCTGAAAAATTCGCCGAGGGAAAAGACTTCCGGCGCTACCTTGAAAAACGCTTTGACGATATTGAATGCCGTCTCGGGATCACGCCGGGGGCCGTCATGATCGGTCATATCTATAGTGACAAGAGCAATGGATATCCCCATATACCCGGTGAATGCACCCGCTACATCGTGGAACGCTGGCAGGGGAAGGCGCCCATATTTCTGAACCTCGGCCACAGCCAGATCGAATTGGGCATCGGCTTCTGGGAAGACGCCTTCCGACAGGCGGCGGTTATTCAGATGAACGTCTGGGAGTTCAAAAACCTGATGAAAAAAGAAAAACGCTCCCCCTCTCTGCGGGAAATCATCAAATGGTTTACGGACAGGCGGATGAACGGCATTATCACCATGGACCGGTTCGGCGCCCTCGGCACTTACGGGGATGGCAGAGACGGACTTGTCCATTGTCTGCCCCTTCTTCCTCCGGACAGGATTATGGATCCCACGGGGGCGGGTGACGCCTTTGCCGCCGGTCTAACCTTTCGGCTCAACGGGAAAAAGGCTTTCACCTTTGATGATTTCCATAAGGCAATGACCGAGGCGGGAATCTGGGCATCCTTCGCCTGCACCACCTATGGCGGCTCCGGCTGTTGCCCCGACAGAGCGGCACTAAAAGCCTTCCTGCAGTCCCTCGGCGGAGACGCTCAGACACCGGTCAGGATCATCGAGAAAAGATCGGCCGGGCCTATGCTCGACATGATGGATCTCATGTACCGCTGACCTCTTTCAAGACGCCTCAACGGGATGCCGGACCGTCCTGCCCGCCCCTTCCCGCACATGGCACCGCATGTCTTTTCCGGTACGCCTTAACCTTTTCAATCAACAGGGGGACAAATGTCCGGCAATCCTCCACAATACCGTAATCCACCTGCTCAAATACGGGCGATTTGGCGTCCTTGTTGACGGCCACCATCACCCTGGCGCCCACAACGCCGATTAAATGCTGCAATTCACCGGACAAGCCGATTCCGATGTACAGCTCAGGGCTGACCATTTTCCCGCTTTGCCCAATCATGATCCCGTGCTCGGCCCAGCCTTCGTCAACCACCGGTCGTGTGCACCCCAGCGCCGCATTGAGCGTCCGGGCCAAATCGGCAATCTGCCGCCACCCTTTCTCATCCCCGGCGCCGACCCCGCCTGCTACCACGGTGGCGGCGGATTCCAGGGGCACGGATTCCGGTTCCCGGCGGACGACCTCAAGTGTTTGAATCCTTTCCGCAATTTCTGTTGGAACCTCCAGAAGCGTCACCTCGCCCTGACGGCTTTCATCCATGGCAGGCTTCGGGAAAACCCCTCTTGCCGCCGTGGCCATCTGGGGGCGATTTTCGGGACAGATGATCGATATCAGCCCGCCATAGGCCGGAATCCACTGTTCGAGAATTTTGTCTTCATTAATGTTCAGATCGATGCAATGGGCGGTCAGCCCCGTTTTCAAATGAGCCGCCACCATCGGGGCCAGTTCCCTGCCCGTGCATGTAGAGCCGATCAGCATGATCTCCGGTTTTTTTTCCACGGCAAGGGAAACGATCATCCCGGTGTAAATCTCGGGTTGATACCAGGCCAGAACCGGTGCATCGCCAAGATAAACCCTGTCCGCACCTGCGGCAAACAAAAATTTAATCTGATCTTTCATCCCATCGCCCAAGAGGATGACCTCAACGGCCACATTCAGCGCACCGGCAAGCTCGCGGGCCTTGCCGACGAGTTGCAGGGAGACGTCCTGAATCCGGCCTTCCGCCTGCTCGGCAAAAACCCATATGGGGCCGCAGGTGTTTTCCATTGCCATTTTCTGATCCTTTTTCCGGCAAAATATCCGATACTTCCGGCCGCCAGCGGGAATGAAAACCCCGACCATCTTCCGGTTTTGCCGTGTTCTGTTCCTAAAACCCGTCAGACAAGACCGGCATCGGCCAACTTCTGCACCAGTTTTTCCGCCTTTTCTTCACTGGTTCCGTTGATGATTTCCACCTGCCGCCGGCTGGATCGGGTGGTCATTGCCGAAACGCCGGTGGGAGAACCTGAAAGACCCAGCATATTTTCAGCAACGCCAAGAGCTTCTGCGGACCAGCAAATGATCTGTTTTTTTCTGGCCCTGACGATTCCGGAAAACGAAAGAGCCCGGGGAGAATTAAGCTTCCGGGTCACTGTAAAAAGGGCGGGAAGCTTCACCTGCATCAGGCGGTATCCGTTTTCAATGCAGGCTTTGACCTTCCATGATTCTTGCTCTGTTTCGGTGAATTCTTCAACCATGGTCACCACCGGCACCCCCAGAAAGGTTGCGATCTGGGGGCCAACCCACTCGGTGCCGCCATCGCTGCTGGCCATCCCGCAAAAGATCAGATCAAACCGGCCGATCTTCCCAATACCTCTGGCCAGGGTAAACGCCGTCGCATAGGTATCCGCGCCCGCAAAAGCCCTGTCTGAAAGCAATATGCCCCCATCTGCGCCGAGGGCCAGGCATTCTCTGACGATATTCCCGGCCTCCGGAGGCCCCATGCTGATGACGATCAAAAAAGCGCCGGCTGTTTCCTTGATCTGAAGCGCCGCTTCCACGGCGTTCTTATCCAGAGGATTTAATACCAGAGGAACCTCGGAGCGTTTCAGGGTTTTTGAAACCGGATCGATCCGGATACGTTCGGCCAGTTTGGGATCCGGTACGGCTTTGACGCATATGATGACGTGATACATGATGTGTCTGTCCCCGAAATGCTATGAAAGCACCCAGCGGGCGATGACTACCTTCATGATGTCCGACGTGCCCGCCGACGGCCCCAGAACGAAAGAATCTCTCAGGTACCGGGTTACCGGGTATTCCACCATACAACCATATCCGCCGTGAATATCCACAGCCATTTTGGCAGCTTTTTGCGCGGCTTCCGTGGTAAAGTATTTGGCCACGGCAAATTCGTTGCCGGAGCGCTGGCCCTTATCCTGAAGGGCCGCTGCCCGATAGGCAAGAAGACGTCCGGCCTCAAGATCCACTTTCATCTCGGCCAGCTTGCTCTGGATGGTCGGCAACTGGCTGATCGGTTTTCCGTACAGGATGCGCTCGTTTGCAAATTTCACCGCAGCTTCCAGACAGGCAGTCTGCACCCCCAGGGCGCATCCCACCATGCCTCCCCGGCCGACATCTCCGATTGTCGACATGGCTATCCGCATCCCTTTGCCTTCATCGCCAAGGAGCTGATCCCTGGATATCCGAAGATCCTCAAAAGAGAGTTCGCCCGTATTGCATCCCCGCATGCCAACCTTGTTCTCTTCATGGGTCGCCTTGAAGCCCGGCATGTCTTTTTCAATGATAAAGGTAGAAAACGCCTTAGGGTCCGCATCATCCCTGGCCAGAATCGTGAGGGTGTCGGCGATATGAGAATTGGTGATAAAACATTTGCGTCCGTTGATGACGTAGTGCTCGCCATCTTTTCGATAGGTCGTTTTTGCCGAGGCTGGATCGGACCCCCCGGCAGGCTCGGTAACGGCCGTGGTGGCCAGACGCTCGCCTTTGGCCAGGCCGGGAAGGTATTTGCGTTTCTGTTTTTCGTTCCCGAATTTCACGATTGATTCGATTCCGAGGGCGAATACCTGAAGCATCATGGCTGTGGCCACGGAAATGCGGCCGATTTCCTCAAGGGCGATCATTCGCGCCGTATAGCCCAATCCCAGGCCGCCATATTCTTCCGGAATGGTCAATGCCATCATCTCGGCCTCTGCCAGGGCTCTGACGACGGCGTCACAAACTTTGCCGCTGGCTTCCATCTCAGCCACCCTGGGGAATAGCTCCACCTCGGCAAACTCCCTGGCCGCCTTTCTGAACATTTCCTGTTCTTCCGTAAATGTAAAGTCCATCATAAAGCCTCCTTTTTTTAATCTCTAAGGGTATAATTCCCCGCCCCTTGGGGCGAATCGATTCTATAAGACAGATTTGATACCCCGTAGCTTGCTGCGGGGTAGTTCATTCAAGAACGCATCCCGGAAATCCTGAAAAACATCCTCCTTCCATTGCGACATGACACAGAACGTATAAAGTGATGTCCTAATTCCTCAGATACTGGATAATGGCGTCGATGGTATGCCGCAAATTTTCAGTGGACTTGTCCACACTGTACATCATGGAAGCTCCCAACATGCCGGCAAAAACCATTTCGGTCACAGCTTCGGTCGAGGTATTCCCTTTTAATACGCCCTGTTTCCTGGCGTTATGCAAAAGATTGTTCAACATGGCTTTAAACCCTGTAAATCCCTGATTCACTTCGTTGGCCAGGTGCGGATACTTGTCGGCCAGCTCCACGGCAAGCGTAATAAAGATACATCCTCCGGGAATATCCTCCGAATCTATGAGATACAGGTCGCGATAATTTCCCAATATTTTGCATATTTTATCAAGGGGCTGATCCGCCTGATCGAGGCCGGTCAACACCTTCTCCCGCCAAATACGCCGTGCATGCTCGAGGACGGCGTAAAACAATTCTTCCTTGCTCTTGAAGTGATTGTAAAATCCGCCTTTTGACGCTCCGGTCGCCTCCAATATGTCTGTAATGGAGGTGCTGGAAAAGCCCTTGAGTGAAAACAGCCTCAGGGACTCGTGAATAATATTCTCTTTAATGGACATAATCGGACATGATCCCCCTGAATAACAAGACAGACCGGTCGGTCTCTTCTTTAGTTCATAACCGTTTGTTTGGTCGTTGTCAACTTTTTATTTCATGAAAAAGCGATTTCGTATTTTCGAAGCAAGCGACGGAGCATTTTTGTTGCCCCCCATTCAGCAAGGTACATTTATGTGCCTTAATTCCTGCTTCCCCCTCAAGGACTCAAAAATAAAAAAACTCCACGTTTTTCTATCATTACGATAAATGTCGGAAATTTTTCACTCTGGCACGCGTCTTGACTATAGAAATCTTAATGAAGAGATGTCTTTTGATTTATCAGATTATACGAAAACAGGAGGAAGTGTAATGACAACAAAGCATTTTATAAGAAAAACGTTATTAACCGCAACCACCGTCTTTTTTTTGCTGATTGCCGGTGTCGTACCTGCACTGCCTGAGGAGGTACCACCCTCGGCTGAAGAGCGCCCCACAGTCGATTTTTCCGTTTCTCCCATGACCAAGTATGTATGGCGCGGGCAGGAACTCTCGAAAGACAGCATCGTGATCCAGCCAGCCATGACAGCGGGTTATAAAGGCTTTACCGCAAACCTGTGGGGGAATCTGGATACGGCACCTTATGCACCGGCGGGGACAAGTTATTCAAGCGCCTGGACGGAAACGGATCTTACTCTTGCCTACAGCAAAACCATCGGGCCCGTAACCGCCGGACTGGGATACATTTATTACGGGCTTGCCCCGGCTCATACCGGCGCGCCGGATCCGGCGGATTCTCAGGAAGTATTCGCCACGCTGACCTTGAACAAACTTCTCTCACCCACGCTTACCGTGTACAAAGAAGTTGATCACTACCACCAATGGTACTTTCTGTTGGGCATTTCTCACGTTTTTGAATTCAATAAAACGGTTTCCCTTAAGCTTGCCGCATCTGCCGGTTATTTGTTGAGCGACGATGCCGCCTTGTACCCGAAATACGACAAAGACGCCATGGCCACGGCCGATAAATACAGCAATTTCCATGACGGGGTGATTACGGCAAGCCTGCCCATCGCCGTTGCAAAATACATTACTGTAACCCCCACGGTCTCCTATGTATTCCCGCTCTGCGATGATGCGAAGTATGAAATGCAGGCCAGGAGCCAGAAGGTTGCCTGGGGTGGATCGTCTCCATCAGATGGAGACAGTTCCTATCTTTACGGAGGCCTGACATTAAGTTTTACCTATTAAGTTGCACCCCATCCTGAAGGGGGGAGTGCTCCGTACCTGCCATCTGTGGCGGATGGTTACTTCCCCTTTCGGATTTTCTCAAATCAAGTTTGTGAAGGGAGATTCGGGTCAAGCGTTGTTCCGGCAGAACCTGAACGAAGGCGCTCCGGAAAATCCGTAAAGATGCCGTCAACGCCCATCGCTTCCATTCTCTTTATATCACCGGGATCATTTACAGTATAGACAAACACCTTGAGACCGCGCCTGTGGGCGCGCTCCACGAATCGTGCAGTTACAAGATCCATGCGGGTGTGCACGGAGAAGACTTCATGACGCCGTGTAAACGGTGCATATAGACGGTGCATGCCGCCTATAACCACGCCAATCCTGATGTACGACATCAGCCTGTGAGCTTTCCCCAGCTCACGCTGATTGAATGAGGAAACGATAAACTGATCTTTATCCCAGCCCCGCTCCTTGACATAGTGATCGATAAGAGAAACGGTCGGGGCCGCCGTATTCGGTCCCTTCAGCTCCACGTTGACGCCGATTCTGCGGCTCGCAAGGTCGATCAACTCCCGAAGCGTCGGAATCCTTTGCCCCTTGCCCGCATCGAGGGAGCGGAGATATTCGAAGGTCTTCTCCATCACATACCCGGAACCGTTCGTCGTCCGTTCGAGCCGGTCGTCGTGGATGACGATCAGTTCCCCGTTCACGGCATACACATCCACTTCGACCCAGTCCGCTCCCAGATCGATGGCCTTTTCCACCGCCAGAAGCGTGCTTTCCGGTTCATGTCCCGATGCGCCGCGATGGGCAAAACAGAGGAATTTTTTCATGGCAAGAGATTTTTACACGGTCTGCAGCGTTCAAAAAACCATCGGAACATAGCTTTCTTTAATGAGACTCGATATAATCGGCCCAACATAATCAACTTTTATTCCGAGATTCTCTATCTTTTCCGTTATATCATTGCTGTCGGCAAATTTTTTACAGGCTATCGGTTCTTCTCCCATAGACGCAACTTTCCTCGCGCTTAGCGCAATGTCCTCGTCCTTCAGCAGTAACTGCTCGGACGGGCCAAAGAAAATGACCTTTACATCATCCATCCACCCTTCTTTTTTCGCCCGGTACGCATACCCAAGACCTGTCAATGCCTTGTCTTTATCACCGGTAGAAATAATGATTAATACTTTGGAAGCCATGTTAGTCTCCTTTCCTCCTACATATCTTCTACGATCCTGATTTCCTCTTCTGTCAATTCATAGAGCTCAGAAACCAGCCGGTCGATCTGGCGGTGGAGGACAGTTTTATCGTGATCAGTTTTTTGCCGCGGTTAGTTTCTTCCCGGTCTTAGATTTTGAGAACAATGCTGTTTAATATATACTGTTTTCATAAACATATGTCAAAGGCCGGTTTTTTTAAGATACATTCGCATCAAATCTGGTATAGTGCGTTTTGAAAAATAAAACGTAAGGAGCTTCCTGTGTCATTAGTCGGGGAAAATATCGATGCGCACTGCACGAAATGTAAACTCCTGCTGTCCCATGTTGTCATGTATGAAGTTGACGGCGCCGTCAGCAGAGTTAAATGTAAAACCTGCGGTTCGGAACACAAGTACAGAGGAGAGAAAACCCGGGGAAAAAGCAATTCTGTCGCGCCGCGTTCCGGACAGGAGAAACGGGGGAGGACGGCGTCTGCAAGCCGCAAAGAGGTCAATGAATCACCCATCCGGTGGGAGCTTAAATGTAGCGAAATGAATGCGGAACTTCCTGCAAAAGACTACCGCATTCAGGACATATACACGTTGAAAGATGTCATCCGGCATCCTGTATTCGGTCTTGGTTTTGTAGAACGGGTCATTTCAGAGACACGGATGGATGTGTTGTTTAAAGATGCTGTGAAACTGATGGCTATGAATACCAGGCTGTGACTATTTTCTACTTTTCATAAATAAGCGCCGGAAGGCCGGGGAATACAGCACGATCTTCCTGCCATTCGTATTCAAGGATCTGGATTCCTATTTTTTTGAGCTTATCGGCGAATGACAGGTCAACTCCCGCGGGAACGGTGAGTATCAGGCGGGGATTCCCCGGCAGGTCTGCGCTATTGAGCAATAGCTTCGATATCCCGGCATGCAGAACCGCCGTTGAACGATCCGTCATGACCTGAAAAACGGCTGTAACTTGCTTCTTTTCGTCCACGGTAAACAGGTCGTAAACGGCGTCATTCCCGACCCTGAATCCCTTCCTTTTCTTAGCGGCATACAAATCTGAAACAACAAGACCATGATCGCAGTCCGAATCCGGGTACTGCTCCGACACGTCATATCCGGAACCGACAAGTTCTTCCCGGAAGCGCGGTTCATCAAAGGTGATCTCCATCTGGGAAGAACGGCGAGCTGTCATATCCTTCACCGTGTCGACCTTGCGGATGAATTGCGTGACCTGCCGGACAAACCTGGGTGAGATCAACTCACCGACGAGAGCCACCGTACTGACGATATCTCCGTCTTCCATAAAGGCCCAGGCGCCCCGATAGTGTTTTTCAAACAGGGTCTTCCCTACCCCTTTCTTGCCGCCGCCTATTTTGCCGCGATGAACGACGAAAACCCGGCCGCGGCGGTCCTCGGCAAGCGCCCCGCCCATTCGACGGTCTATGCCATGCAACGGGAAATTGATTTCACAGGTAATCGAAATGGAAGATGTTCCGGAGGGCTTTCCAAATCCGAAGGCATGACCGCACCGGTTCCCGGATATCTTTTCGTGAAACATCCATATCCCGAGACGGTCCGACCAGAGGACTTTCGCCCTGAAAGCGCCGCCGGGATGCCCCAGATGGACCTGGATTTTTTCATCGACAAAAGGTTTGAAGCTTCTTATGAATTGCCGCCTGTATTTTTTGACGGCAGATTCGTCCTTCAGGACTTTCAGCATCACCCTTTCCCCCGAGATCAGGATGCTATTAAGATTTGACAAAAAGATATTTGCATTATTTACAGGAATCGACGCGCTTAATCAAGACGTTTTCGCCTTCCGGGGACATGATCCGATCCCTTCAGGCTTCCGGATCATGTCCCCGGCTCCTTGAACAATTATGTAATATTTCCATGAAAAAAAACGATAATGTGATTTTTGATAAATCCAAACTTTTTATAACTACCTGTAAATATTATTGATTAATCATGGCAAGTTCCTTGCTTTTCATATATTCAATGTCCCGGTTTGTTTCTTTTTTATCTAATTTTCATATAAGGATGGGGTGAATATGGGTATTCAAATCAATGCGGGCGACACCGCCTGGGTGCTGGTCTGTTGCTCCCTGGTGTTGCTGATGACGCCGGCCCTCGCGCTTTTTTACGGGGGCATGGTCCGTCGGAAAAATGTTCTTTCCACTTTGACCTTGAGCTATGTCTTCATGGCCCTGATCGGCGTGCAATGGGTGCTTTACGGCTATTCCCTTGCTTTCGGCACGGATATCAGCGGAATCATCGGAGGTCTTAATTTCCTGGGGCTTAACGGAGTGGGCGCTCTGCCCAACGAAGACTACAGCAAGACCATCCCCCAGGGACTTTTTGCGGCTTTTCAGATGATGTTCGCCGTTATCACACCGGCCTTGATTACCGGCGCCTTTGTGGAGCGCGTGAAATTCAAAAGCTTTCTCCTGTTCAGCCTGCTGTGGGCCACACTGGTCTATGATCCCCTGTGTCACTGGGTCTGGGGACAGGGAGGCTGGCTGAAAAAAATGGGCGTTCTGGATTTTGCCGGGGGAACGGTGGTGCATATTGCGGCCGGTTTTTCGGCCCTGGCCTTTGCGCTGGTGATCGGACCGCGCAAGGGGTATGGCAAGGCGCCTATGGAGCCGCACAATATAACGCTTACGGTGCTTGGCGCCGGATTGTTGTGGGTGGGCTGGTTTGGTTTTAACGCCGGCAGCGCCCTGGCCGCGAACGGTGTGGCGGTAAACGCTCTTTTGACCACCAACACCTCCGCAGCGACAGCCGGTCTTGTCTGGATGATGCTCTCCTGGCTGGACGGCCGGCCAAGCCCCCTGGGAATTGCCACAGGGATGGTGGTAGGCCTCGCAGCGGTGACGCCAGCTTCCGGTTTTGTGTCACCCATGGCATCCATGGTTATCGGGGCAGTCGCTGCGCCCCTTTCCTATTACACGATGCGTTTCCGGGACAGGCGCAAACTGGACGAATCCCTGGATGTATGGGCCTGTCATGGCATGGCCAGCAGCTGGGGTATGATCGCCACGGGACTCTTTGCTACAGTGACCGTCAACAGCGACGGCTCCAACGGCCTCTTTTTCGGCAATCCTAACCAGATCGGCGTCCAGCTCCTGGCTGTGGCTGTCACCATCATTTTTAGTTTCGTGGTTACCTATGTGGTGGCCAAGCTGCTCAACTGGAGCATAGGACTGCGGGTAACGCCCATGGAAGAAGAGGTTGGTCTGGATATCAGTTCCCACGGAGAGAGGTCCTACTCGTAAACGGTTAAAAGACTTATTTTATAATTCGGAGATTTTTCCATGCTGAAAAAGATCGAAGCCATCATTCGTGAAGATAAGGTCAACGATGTCAAGGACGCATTGATTGATATTGGCATCGTGGGTTTGAATATGTTTGAAATCAGGGGACATGGACGACAGGGCGGGATTAAACTGGCAGGCCGTGCCGGCACCTACCAGGTGGACATGCTGCCGAAGATACAGGTCAACATTATCCTGAGCGAACGCAACCTGGAGGAAGCCATCGAAGCCATCCTCAAATCCGCCTATACCGGCGATCCCGGGGATGGACTTATCTTTGTCTATCCCGTAGAGGAGGTGGTACGCATCCGTACACGGGAACGGGGGCAGGACGCCGTGATGTATCCCGGCGACATTGACGAAAGAAAAGGCCGGGGCAAGGTCAAGGAATGACAGGGCGTTGGGGACATGATCCGGAAGTCCGAAGGGATCGGATCATGTCTCCGAAAGACCAAATAACAGGACCGGTTTATTGACAATTACCCGCTGAAAGGCGTAACATCTTAGCAGCCATTTTTTCCACCTCACCCATTGACGTATAGCTTCCTGTACTACACACCCGCCTGTCTAACCGGAATGTACATGATTACAGAGGGGAATGAGTTACTTCTGTCCTATCTTACTTTTCAGTAGACATCATATTTGCCTTGTAATTTGCTAAGTTTAGAAGTATCAATTTATACATACGTTATTTTATTGACTGATTTATAACCCTACACCCCCAGGAGGGTGTGATGGACTGACTATTGAAACCCCGTGTCTCAAAAGAGAGCGGGGTTTTGTATTTTGGACATTCATTTTTGTTTGTTGCCTGATCATAAATTAAAGAAAAAGGTAATAATTATGGGAATATTTTCAAAATTATTCGGGGCAGAAAAAGAAAAATGCCAAAATCATCCTCAAAAAAATGCAATAAGTGTTTGCGTTTCATGTAAGCGACACTTTTGTGCTGATTGTTTAACCGAAATTATGGATAATTATTTATGCGGAAGTGAAATTTGTAAAAACTTTGTCGAAGAAAAGACAAAACAAGTCATGAATAATATAATCGCGTCAACCGCGAGAAGCTTAGCTGATGAGATAATTAACCTCTTTGACAACGAACTGGCTTCCCAGGAAATATTTAACACTTTAGCAATATATATGGAAATGGTATTCATTTGTATCCATGAAATAATGGACATTGCTTCCCATAATCTCGATGAAGATGAAAAATTTATTTTTATGAGTGAAATATATGGAGGAATACGTGATGTGTTAGCAAAAAGGTGCTCATCGCAGATTGATCTCTTGGAATTTCAAACCCATTTTGATGATACTTTCAAACAGCGGAGGATGGAATATCTTAATTTTATTGGCTTGAATCCCGGCTCATCTTGGTCTGAAGATCTTTTGTACATGTCCTTTGGCAAAAAAATTGCCGATATTCTTGGTCGAGAGGTTGATCTTGAGACTGATGCTAATATTCAGACACTTTTTATTACTGTGTCCTTACCAATTCCGTTCGTTAAAACCCACTTAGAAGTAATAAAAGAAAAGAAAAACATAAGCCATGACCTCATTAAAAAAAGTCATGTTTGACAATAATTTATTCTATATCTATTTGATTATTATCCAGTTATATACGTGTGCGAAAGTTGAGATATTAACCTTCAGGATATTTAAGATATGAATGTAAAAATCCACCAAACTTTACTTTGGGCTATGGTTGTCCTGATTACCATAGTGGGATGTACTAATAAAGCAGAAGCCGTGCAATTACAGTCTGATAGGCAAGTACTCCGTGAATCAAGGCCAGCAACCGGGAATAACATCAATCCCAGCAAAGATACTAAATGGGGATACTGTTATGAACCCGATATTAAAATTATAAGGATGAAAGACAACGAATATCGTTCCTATCATTGTAAGCCGGAATCCGGCTGGACAGGATATTTCGAGATTTACCATAAGGATAGAAAAATATATTCAGAACGGATCAAAAATGGTGACTTTTCCGTTTGCGATCTGAATGATCCGCTCTCTAAATGCTCACAGATGCCACCTCTCGGAATGGATGTAAATGGCGATGGCATTCCTGAAATGGTCATGGAGCGTCATACCGGACAGCCTCAATTTACCAGTTGCTATTCTTATCCAATTTATTCCATTGGCAGAAGGGTGAGGAAATTGGACACCCTTGAGGGAAAGCACTCACCTATGCAGTTCAAGGATTTGGATGGTGATGGTCTTTATGAGGTAATAGGCCATGACTGGGTGCTCGCTTATTACTTTGGGGATTTCCTGAGTTCTCCGCATCCGACCATTATTCTTAAATGGCAAAAGGGAGGCTATCGATTGGACTTCAAGCTAATGAAAAAACCGCCTCCAGCATATGAGGAACTAAAAAAGAAAGCGGAAGACTTAAGAAGATTACTTGGAAAAGAAAATGGCCCTTTTCCCGAAGGATATATTCTCAATATTCCTTATTACCAACATACCGACGCATGGAATTATCTGGTCGATCTGATTTATTCGGGCAATGCAAAAGCAGCTTGGGCATTTCTGGATATGTACTGGATTATTCCTCCAGAATGCACAAAATTCAAAGAAAAGCAGCAAGAGAAGCGCGAATTTATTACTGCCTTTAAAAAACAACTTGCCCAAAGCCATTATTGGAAAGATTTAAGAATCTTGAACGGCTGGGTTAAGTAATGGTAACCAGATAAATAACAAATGGAAAAACCAAAGATAAAAACTCTCCTCACTATAATATTTATTATAGCAATTTCCTTCTTAACGTTTCTCGTTATCAGTAAACACTTAACTTTAGAGAAAATACCAGTCTGTTCAGTTACCCCCGTATATACCAACCAGAACAAAGAAAAAGAATCAGAAAGAGAAATTAAAGAAAAGAAGGTCTCATTTACTAAGCCAATAAGCGAGAAGGGCCCGGAGCTTCGCTTTGACATGTATGGGAAGTTCAAAAATGGTTATTTATATAAGGGCCATATGGAAGTTTTCAACGCATCTAATTTCAAGTTTATTCAAAAAATTATCATAAATAACAATTTTGAAATTGGTCATTTTGATTGGGACATAGGAAGCTTTGAATATGATGGCCACGAAGTGCAACTGGTCGATATAAATTTTGACAGTTATCTTGATTTACGGATTTTAGATAATGAGGGAGCGACGGGAAATAACTGGTATGCGACATATGTTTATGATCCGAAATTGCGTAAATTCAAATATCACGAAGCCCTTTCAATCTTATCCGGTGTGACGATGGATAAAGAACTGAAGCAGATCAAGACGTATTGGCGAGGGGGTTGGTGCTGGGAATGTCGTGAATATTTTGAGATGGACAGGAATAACAGGCTCATCTTAAAGAAACTGGAGTGGACGGAAATCGACAAGATGAACACTAAAAGCGGATGCTATAAATTGACCGGATTGCCGAGGGACAGGAACATAACTGTTGTTGGTCATATATTCTATAATATGAATCAATCGGATTTTGAAAAATTCATCCGCAAAAAAGTAAAAATCCTTAAGAAAGAGGAATTATACGGCAGTCTCTACGAAAGGGCTGGGAGTCCATTGGGCACGCCATATCAGTGATTCTCGTCGGGACAAGCCCGCATCTATAGGAAGCTTTCCCAATTAACACAACTCAATTTACAGTTTATATAAAAAGTTAATTTGGACAAGAAGGATTATGTAAGATTTCCTTCTCCGGTCACTTAAGCCTCTGGACAGCTGTACATGAATCTTCTGAGCTTCCCCCACTCCTGCTTACATTCATATTGCAGAGTTCTGTGTAATCTTCGAGAGCCTGCCGGTAACGACGGAGTTCCTCGAATAACTCCGCCCGACTTCTCAACCAATACGGCAAATTAAATACGATATTTTCTACAAATGATTTCCTTTCATATAATCTATCTGCTTCCTTGAAAATAGTTACACAGTAGGCCCCACATTTATTAATCTTATCCTTAATTTTGGCTTTAGTTGCCAAGTTACTTGTGGCTTCTTTTTTCAAGTCTTCCATACAATTTTTCTTGGGCGGGGCCCCCAGGGCAGTGCAAATTTTTTCTTCATATTTATCGTATTCCTTTTCCAGGATATTTTCACAGTCTTTTGTGTTAGATGCGCCAACGGCAGCACATTCCCTCTTCTGTATGTTTTTTACAATCTTTATTGCTTCGGTATAATCTGCCATGGCTTTTTCAGGCAACCTGGCACATTGCTCACAGACCGAATGCCTCTTACAATTATATTCGGACGCCCTTCCAGCATAAGCCTTAGCAAGGCTGTACTTATCCTTTATGCCATTAATTTCCGGTTTGACTGTAAAGAGCTTGATTGCCGTGGTGTAGTCCTCAATTATTTCTTCTTTTTTGCGCTCGTAACGATAACAATTATCCTCTTTAAGCTCCGCCGGGGGCGCAGTGGGGTAGATAATAGCCGCCCTTTCAAGGTAATTTCTTGGGTTTTCCGGGTGTTTTGCAATCTTTTTGTTTAACTCATTGATGTCACCACTCCCAGGTATAGTCTTAGCTATATATGGTGGCGTTCCTTTTTTTTCCAGAGCTTCCATTTGTTCTCTCTGAAACCTTATTGTAACTTGTTCTTCAGGATTCAATCCCAATTTTGGCGCCAGTTCTCTTTCAGTCCATTGCAACAACGACACGTCATCTAATGCAGCATACTGATGCTGTGGTATCAAAGAAGATAACCAATCTTTATATCCTTGCTTATTTCTAAATAATTTCACCAGGTCATTGTTAATCACTTTCAGTGTCTCTTTGTCCTTTGCCTCAAGATTCTTCTTGCCAGCAAGTCCATAATAAAACGCTCTCTTCATATAATATCGCTTCAGTTTTATCAGTTTGTGGGTTTCCGCTAATTCTTGGTCATTTTTTGTCTTGTCTATTGCCTTTGACATGTCCTCTGCGGCAAGACGGTATCTTTCAGAGTCATCGAGATATATCTTTGTTTCATAACTGGAAGCTTTTTGTTCATAGAGATCGGAATCATTAGGGCTTAATTGGATTGCCTGCGTATAATCTTCAAGCGCCTTTCTTCCGTAACTAACATAATTGTCGCCATATTTTTGTACCCAATCAGTCCAATTAACACAACCTATCGAGTATAGAATTACAGTTATATTCTCAAGAGAATCATATACAGAGGCTCTTTTTTTATATGCATCAACAAGCGAAGGATCTATTGCAATTACCATGTTAAGGTCAGTGACGGCCATTTCATAATAGTGTGAAACGTTTTTATAGAAATTAAAACATTCGTCTTTGCTCATTTTCGTTTTACCGGCCGCGTTTGTTGACCTGTTCTTGATGCTTTCCGTTCCACCTAAAGATAAATATTTTTGTGCTCGCTCCAAATAAGCCACTGAAAACTTAGGGTTTAATTCAATGGCTTTTGTGAAAGCGTCAATAGCCTGCCGGTCATTAAAAAAGATGGTGTGTCCTTTTTCATACCAGAGGGTTGCCTTGAAAATGGCTTCGGCGTTTCCAATCTTTGCAAGGACTTCCCTCCTCTCATTTTTCGTGGCCTCGGCAAGCTTCTTCTTGAGCTCTTCAGTTTCCTTCATCTGTTGGTTGTATTCGGCCTGGAGCTTCTTATAGGCTTCAACGAGGCTCCTGTCTTCTTGAATTCTCTTCAGGTTCGCTTCAATATCTTCGTCCGCTACCACCGCTTTGATCTTTGTATAGTAACGGTAAGCCCTCTTTCCCACTTTAGTATCTTCCTCAGCGAGGATGGTTATCTTCATAGCGTGATTTGCTATTACCTCCACGACGTCATCCTTGAGTGTAATGTTATGTACTTTTGTGTAACTCTTTACAAAGGCTCCGGCCTGCTCGGCGGCATGCCTCACGGCATTTTTCTTTGCTTTTTCCGCTGCGACCTCGGGAGTTTCCCCCTCACCCATGACATATTCTCCTTCGGCAATCATTTCCTTCATCCCGGCGTGAGAACAAATGGGGATCAGACAGAATAATAAAATAAAAGTAAAAACTGCACCTCTCATAATCCCAGCCCCCTTAGATTCTTGAAGAAAGTTAATACGGGGTGATCTTCAGCAGATATCATATATTCTATTTTTTTTCGTTTAATCAACGCGGCTACCTTAATGATTATCTTTACTGTCACATTTAGTTTTGTCAATGCATAAATAAGAGGAGGATGCCAAAGTAATCCGCTGATACAGCAGCCGAGCTTAACTTTCTAAGAAAAATATGCATTAGATAAGGATAATCCGGATAAGGTATTCGATACTTTTGGATAGCTAACCGCAATGTGCTCTCGTATACTCGACAGGAGAACAGATGGTGTAATATGGCGGGTGTTCTGGAACACAATCAAAGACTACAATTCAAACGGTAATCCACACTCCAATTCCAAATCAAAAGTTGAGGACTCGTAGGTGTTCTAATGTCCAGCCTTATCCGCATTTGACCAAGATCGGCCTCAAGAATTGCCATTTGAAGTCTTGTGTTTTACTTCAAAAGAGCGAACCATCCCTTCCAGTTATATGTTCTAAAGTCCCTGTAAAACCAAGGGAATACTGCCCGTTTCCTAATCAAGCCGTTTTTTGAAGCGTCCGACCGCACCGGCAAAAAGGGCAAGGCCCAGCACGGTGAGGGCCACATACTGGGGCCAGAGGACATCGAGTCCGACGCCTTTCAGGAAGATTCCCCGGATAATGACCAGAAAGTACCGCAGGGGGTTCAGGTAGGTCAGCCATTGCACGAAGGCGGGCATGTTGGCAATGGGAAAAACAAAACCGCTCAGCATGAAGAATGGCAGAATGAAAAAGAATGTCGTCATCATGGCCTGCTGCTGTGTGGAAGAGACGGTGGAAATGAAAAGACCGACCCCGAGAGTGCTCAAAAGGAAGATGCAGGTGGCAAGGAAGAGAAGGAGGATGCTTCCGGACAGGGGGATCTGAAACCAGAAAACGGCGATGATTGTCACCCCGACCATCTGCGCGACCGAAATGACGATATACGGAATCGTCTTCCCCACGATGAGTTCGATGGGCATGAGCGGGGTGACGATGAGTTGTTCCATCGTTCCCGCCTCCTTTTCCTTGATAATGGCGATCGAGGTCAGAAGCAGCGCGATCAGCATGACGACAAAGGCGACAATCCCGGGAACAAAGAAGTTCTGGCTGTCAAGGTTCGGATTGTACCAGGTCCTGATTCTCCCGTCGATTTTCCCGTAATCCATCTGGAACGGGTACAGCTCCCGCAGCAGATCCCGATTCAGTTTTTCAAGAACCATCACGGCATAGGCCACCCGGATAGAGGCCATATTGCTCATGCTGCCGTCGGCAAGGATCTGGATTTCGGCCGTTTCGCCCTTTTTGATCTTCCGGCTCAGATCGGGTGCGATCTTGATTCCGAGATCAACCTTTCCGATTAACAACAACTGTTCCACTTCTTTTTCGCCTTGCAGGACATGGGTGATTCTGAAAATTTTATTGGCGCTGAAAGCATCCACGATCATGCGGCTTTCCCGTGTTCTGGACTGATCGAGAAGCGCCACCCGGATGTCCCTGATATCGTAATTTACAACATAACCGAACAGCAGAAGCTGAATGATCGGGGCAACGATGAGGACCCGACGGTTTTGCGCGTCTCTGAAGAGCAGGATGAATTCCTTGCGGACAAGCGCCCGGATGCGGAGCCAGTTCATGTTACAACCCCTCCTTTTTCAGCAAAATGCAATTCAGGGCTGCCAGAACAACAAACATGACGGCCATGACGGCAAAACTCGGCCAGAGATGAGCCATCCCGAGATTTCTAAGGTATAAGCCGCTCAGGATATCGATATAATAGGTGGCAGGAACCACATACGTCAGAATCTGAAGAATCACTGGCATATTGACGATGGGAAAAACGAAATTCGACAACAGGAGGGACGGAAGATAGGTCAGGAGAATGGCTCCCTGATTGGCCACTAACTGGGATTTGGTGACGGTTGAAATCAACAGGCCCAGGGCAAGGGCGACGGCCAGATAAATGGAGGAAGCCAGAATCATGAGCCAGAAACTGGATTTCATGATGACACCGAAGAGCACCTGTCCCATGAGGATGGAAACCAGGACGTCAATGAGGCCGATGAAAAAATAGGGGATGGCCTTGCCGATCAGAAATTCACCGGCGTTGATGGGAAGCGATTTGATCGTTTCCATCGTTCCGTTTTCATATTCCCGGGCAATGACAAGAGACGTCAGCATGGCCCCCACGATCATGATAATCACGGCGATGATGCCCGGCACAATGAAATTCCGGCTTTCAAGATCTTCGTTGAACCATACCCTGATTCGCCCTTCCACGGGCGGTTTTATCTTCTCCATTCCCTGGCGGTTCAGAAAATCGGCCAGCAGTTTCTGATTGTACTGTTCGATGAACGCCGTCACATATCCCCGTGTGATACTGGAAAAATTGGGGTCGCTTCCGTCAAGGATGATCTGCAACGGCGCTTCCCGATCCGCCTGAAGGTTCTTCGTCCAGTCCGGGGGAATGACCACGGCCAGGGAGGCCCGGTCATTGTCCAGATATTCCGTCACCTCTTTTGTGTTCGCCAGATGCGCCCCGATCCGAAAATAAGGAGAGGCATCAAGATGACGGATGAAATCCCGGCTGAGGGCGGTCCTGTCGTAATCCACCACCACCGTCTCGACATTGTCCACGTCGAGGCTCAGGGCATATCCGAAAAGAAAGATCAACAGCAATGGAACGGCAAAGGCCAGATACAGGCTCCGGAAATCCCGGATCAGGTGGTAGAACTCCTTGCGGGTGATGGCTCTGATGTTTCTCAGCTTCAATGGTTTCTCCGGGACATCAAGGATATAAACGCATCATTCAGGTCAGCATCCGAATGCTCGGGACATGCCGTGGCAATGATTTCCGGTGGAGTTCCGGCGGCAACGATCCTTCCCTCATTGATCATCACGATACGCTCACAGTGGCGGGCTTCGTCCATATAGTGGGTGGTCACAAAGACCGTGATCCCCTCGCCGGCAAGCCGACCGATGAAATCCCAGAAATGCTGACGGGTGATGGGGTCCACTCCTGATGTCGGTTCATCGAGAAAAAGAATGTCCGGCCGATGCAAGAGGGCGCATCCCAGGGCAAGTCGCTGGCGCCACCCGGAAGGAAGCTCTCTTGTCAGACGGTCCCGAACCTCCTGAAGCCGTGTCGTATCCAGAATCCACTCCATCCGATCTTTCCACTCATTCTCCGCCACACTGTATACGCCTAAATAAAAACGGATGTTTTCGATGGGAGTCAGGTCTTCATACAGGGAAAATTTCTGAGACATATAGCCGATGGATTTCTTGATCTCCTCGGGCTTTGTGAATATATCATGCCCTGCCACCTGCCCCCAGCCGGACGTCGGGTTGAGGATGCCGCAGAGCATGCGTATGGTCGTGGATTTCCCGGAACCGTTAGGCCCGAGGAAACCGAAGATTTCACCCTTTTTCACGGAAAAGGAAATCTTGTTGACGGCGACAAACGCTCCGAAACGTTTTTCAAGGTCTCTGACGGCAATGGCGTCACCGTTTGAAGGAATCATGAACAAGCTCCTGATCAATCTCACGAATGCGGGAAATCATGGCGGACTCCAGTGTGGGGAAAGAGGCACGAATGTCTGCCGGGGTCGCGGTATCCAGCAGTTGCGCCCGGTGCATCAAACCGAGGCGATCACATTTTTCACCTTCATCGAGGTACGCCGTAGAGACCAGAATGGTCATGCCGTCCCCTCTCATCCGGGTCAGAATGTCCCAGAATTCCTGCCGGGAGACGGGATCAACTCCGTTCGTCGGCTCATCGAGAATGAGGACTTGAGGTTCATGAACAAGGACACAGGCGAGTCCCAGTTTCTGTTTCATGCCGCCGGAAAGGTTTCCCGCCTGCCTGTCAACAAAAGGAACCAGGTTGGAAAATCCCAGATATTTTTCGCGCCTTTTCTTTCTTTCCTCTCCGGTAATACCGAATATATTCATGAAAAAATCAATGTTCTCACCCACCGTGAGATCCTGATAGAGACCAAAACGCTGGGGCATGTAACCGATCAGATCCTTGACCCGCGTCTTTTCGGACACGACATCCACACCGCCAATCAGAATATTCCCGGAAGACGGCCTGATCATGGTGGCGACCATGCGCAGGAGGGTGGATTTCCCGGCCCCGTCCGAACCCACAAGACCGAAGATTGTTCCCTCTTGCACCCCAAAGGACACTTCACGGACAGCCTCGATCTGACCGAAGTTCAACGAAACCCGATTCACGTAAATAATCGAATCGCTCATTCCTTGTCCCCTGATCCCTGCATTATTATCGCAACCATGCATCGGCGGGCATTCCAGATTTCAACTCCATGTCCGGATTGGGTATGGACACCTTGACGAGATAAACGAGTTTCACCCGCTCCTTCTGCGTTTGAATAATTTTGGGGGTAAATTCTCCTTCGGGGGAAACAAAAGACACATATCCCGTATAGACCTTTCCCGGAAAGGTATCTATTTTAACCTCCACCTTCTGACCGGGCTTGACTTTTCCGATTTCCGTCTCATTCACGAATATTTTCAGATCCACCCTGGAAAGATCGGCAAGCGTCAGCACCTCGCGACCGGGCGTCACCACTTCCCCGGGTTCGACATTGCGGCTGGTGATCGTTCCCGCAAAAGGTGCTTTCAATTGCGTGTACTGCAACTGGATGTCCGCCTGATCAAGGGCGGCCCTGAATGCCTGAACCTGTGACCGGGCGGCTTCCATGTCCTGCCGGGTGGCTTCAATTTTTTTCATATTGCTGCGGGCCTGCTTCAGCACAGCCTCCCCTTCATCCAGTCTGGCCCTGGCCGTTTCATAACCGAGCTTCATCGCATCCCGTTCTTTTTCGGAAGCGACTCCCCGTCGGAAAAGCTGTTCATACCGGTCATGATTCTTTCTGGCGTCATCCATGACGTATCTGGCGCTTGCAACGCTGGCTTCGGCCCTGGAAACCTCGGCGGGCAACGTCTTATCATAAATCTCCAGCATCGTTGAAAGTTGATCCTGATTTCTCAATGATTTGTCGAGGGTCGCCTTTGCCTGTTCATAACGGGCCTGGAATTCCGACCGGTCAAGCGAAGCAAGCACCTGGTTCTTTGTCACATTCTGGCCTTCGTTGGCTGCCACATGGAGTACCCGCCCGGCAGCCTGGAAAGCCAGATTGGCCCTGGTCGCTTCAATCGTCCCCGAGAAGTACATGTCCCCGTGCTGCGTCTTCCATTGTCCGTAATATACAAGGATTCCGACACCGATAAGGAGAACAAAAAAAACGGCCATGATGATTCTTCTTTTTTTCAAGGCAATCCCTCCTTTATTTAACTGATCCCTGCTCCAGTCCCATAGCCCGTTCAAGCTTTGCATGACTGATGTGATAGTCGCCAAGGGCGCTGGTGTAATCCGATTTCGCCCTTGTCAATAATGTCTGTGCATCAAGGACATCCGTGGAAGTCGCCACCTGTTCTCTGTACCTCTCCTGTGTGATCCGGAAATTCTCTTCCGCCTGCTCAATGGCTTTTTGAGACACAAATATCTGTTTCTCCGCCTCACGCAGGAGCAGATAGGAATTTTTCACCTCCAGGGTGATCTGATCCCTTACGTTCGTGAGTGCGTCCGTAATCTGATTTTCCCTGCTTTTGCTCACATCCACCCTGTTTTTTGTTCTTCCCCACTCCCAGAAATTCCAGTTCGCGACGGCCATGACATACCAGCTTTCCTGGTCTTTGTACGCGCTTCCGGAGACACCGGGAGTATCTCCAAAACGGGAGTAATTCCCGACCAGATTCACATTGGGATAAAACTCGCTTTTAGCCTGATTGACCATCTTTTTCGCTTGCTCCACCTTCAGGGAGTACGCTTTAATTTCCGGCCTGTTTTCCAGGGCAACTTTCAGACATTCCGCACGAGACTTGTCAAAAGACTTGTAGGCAAAGATATCTTCTACATTGACGGGCGTATCAATCCCCCTCCTGAGAACCGTATTGAGCTTTGACCGCGCCAGTTCCAAACCATTTTCCGATTTGACAAGAAACTGCTGGCCATTAGCGAGCTGAACCCCGGCATGAAGAAGATCGTTCCGCGGGATCATCCCGACATCAAAAAAGCTCTGCGCCATGTCCCGGTGAGCCTCCAGTTGCTTGACCGACTGCTGCGCCACCTCCAGAAGCTTCTCGGACTTGATGACATTGAAATAGGCAATTTTGACCTCCTGAACAGTATCCAGCACGACCCCTCTCTCTTCCATTCGCGCGGCGTCCAGGCCAAACCTGCTGGCCTCATAGTTCGCAAGAATACCGCCGGCGGCGAATATCGGCTGTTTTGCCTCCAACGCCCATGTATAATTGTCCTGGGTGCCCGTTGTCATGACGCTCTGGGGAATGGCGGGAGGTATTCCCGGAAAAAGGAACGTGGGGGCTTCATTGAGCCTCGTATAGTTATAACTGGTGCTCAACTTTGGCAAAAAACCGGTAAACGCTTCCCTTTTCTGCGCCTCCGCGCCCGCCACGCCTTCCCTGGCTGAATGAATGATGACGCTTTGCTTCAATGCCAGGTCGACGCTTTCCTGCAATGTCAGCAGGCTGCCGCTTTCCGCCGCCGAAACACCCGTAGACACGGTAAAGCAGCTCAGGAAAACAACAACGAGACACCGTAATATACCACTCGCTCCCATACGCTTTCACTCCCCTAACATTACACCCATTGTCATTCCCGCCCCCGACAAGGACATTCGAGGGCAGGCTTCATCAGGTATCCACACACCCACTGTCAGCTCCATCTACGCGGGGATCCATACACCCAATGTCATTCCCGCGCAGGCGGGAATCTGCGATTTTGTTACACGTCGGATTGTGTCGCGCAAGCGTCATTCCCGCGCAGGCGGGAATCTGCGTGTTTTCTATCGTTTAATGGCCCTCAAAATCAGCTGTTCAATTTCTTCGGCAACTTCCCGGCTTGTCTTCGTGTTCAACTGCTTCACGCGTTCGGGAATCCAATCCATTCTCGCCCTGATTGGCGCGCTTGCCTGATAAAACATCACAGCGCCGATGACCATCATATGGAGAATAAAAGGAGTCGTTTCGATGAAAACCTCCTTTTCGACTCCTTCGTCGAGAATGCTCGTGACAATCCCGATAATGCGTGCGACATCTTTCGCAACGACTTCCGGGAAATTCTGCCCCCCCGATGCGATTTCCCTCATCATGATGGGCGGTATCTTTGGATTCTGGTCTATTGAATGGGCGATATTGCGAATGTAGGTTCTCAGTTTCTCTTCCGGTGGCTGGGCTTCCTGGATGCCGACGGCAATCGTGTCGGCAATGTTTCCAATAATGCCGTGGATCACTTCCGCGTACAGGGTTTCTTTATTCCCGATGTGATAGTAAATGGTGGCTTTGTTTACACCGGCCCGTCTGGCAATTTCATCAACCCTTGTGCTGCCGAATCCGCATTCTGAAAAGACGCTCATTGCCGCCTCAAGAATGCGCATGACCGTCTCGCTTTTTTTCTCCGTTGATGATGAGAGATTCACACCTGCTCCCTGCACAAGAATTTAACCAACCGGTTAGTTTAACCATTTAGTAAATACTATGACATTCCCCATCCTGTCAAGTTTTTTTGAATAAAATATCATAAAAAAACCGCCTTGAAAATTCCATTAAGTTTTTAAGGCGGCATGAACGAGTTTAACGGGGGTGAACCGAAGTCCGTCACCTGAAAGGCCAGGTGTTCGGGATACACTCCCGATCATTTTTCTAGAGCGATCTTCAGGACCTCCAGCATGTCATCTACGAAGTGAAATTCAATATCTTTCTGAACTTTCTGCGGGATGTCAACCAGGTCTTTCCTGTTCCATTTTGGCAGGATAATGGTTTTGACGCCGGCGCGGTGAGCGGCCAGAACCTTTTCCTTGATCCCGCCTACGGGAAGGACCAATCCTCGCAGGGTGATCTCGCCGGTCATGGCCAGGTCTTTTTTCACCGTTTTATTCATCAACAGCGACACCAGCGCCGTGAGCATGGTAACGCCCGCCGACGGGCCGTCTTTGGGAATGGCGCCTGCCGGTACGTGGACGTGGATGTCCGTCTCCTCAAAAAAATCTTTCGGAATACCCAGATCACCCGCATTGGAACGTATGAAACTCAGGGCAGCCGTCGCCGATTCCTTCATGACATCTCCCAGTTGGCCGGTCAGGGTAAGGTTTTTCTTCCCCTTCATCGCTGTCGCTTCTATAAAGAGAAGATCGCCCCCCGTGGGCGTCCAGGCAAGCCCGACGACCACGCCGGGCTTGGAGGTCCGGGCGGCGGCTTCGGAAGTGATGCGGACCGGTCCCAGATACTTTTGGATATCCTTCGCTGAGATCGTCGCCTTTGCAAGATCTCCTTCGGCAACCATACTCGCCACGCCGCGACAAACGGATGCGATCTCTCTCTCAAGGTTCCTGACGCCCGCTTCCCGGGTGTAGCCGGATATGATGAGATTGATGGAACGGTTCGTAAATCTGACCTGATCCGGAGTCAGCCCGTTTGCCGCTATCTGTCTCGGAATGAGATATTTTTCCGCGATCTTGACCTTTTCTGCCTGGGTATAGCCGAGGAGTTCGATGATCTCGATCCGGTCCCTGAGCGCCGGTGGTATCGTGTCCAGGATGTTTGCCGTCGTAATGAACATGACGCGTGACAGATCAAAGGGTACGTCCAGATAGTGATCCTCGAATGAATAATTCTGTTCCGGATCAAGGACCTCAAGAAGCGCGGAAGATGGATCTCCCCGGAAATCGCTTCCCAGTTTGTCAATTTCATCCAGGACGAACACGGGGTTATTGGACTCAGCCCGCCTGATCCCTTGAATAATACGGCCGGGCAATGCCCCCACATAGGTACGGCGATGCCCCCGGATTTCCGCTTCATCACGGACGCCTCCCAAGGCAATGCGCATGAATTTCCGCCCGAGGGCACGGGCAATGGAATGGGCCAGCGAGGTCTTGCCTGTACCCGGAGGCCCTGCAAAGCACAGGATGGGCCCCTTGGAATCCGGTTTCAGCTTCCGAACAGCCAGGTATTCGACAATCCGTTTTTTGGCTTTTTCCAGCCCGAAATGGTCTTCATCAAGGATCTTCTTTGCCTTTTTTATATCCAGGTTGTCTTCCGTGCCTTCATTCCAGGGAAGGGCCGTGAGCCAGTCCAGATAGGTTGTCGCCACCGTGTATTCCGCCGATGAGGGATGCATGCGCGACAGGCGTTCAATTTCGCGTTCCGCCTCTTTTTTCGCTTCGGGAGGCAGTTTTTTTTTCTCTACCTTGGCCCGATATTCCTCGATCTCAACCTTCGGTTCATCGGTTTCGCCCAATTCCTGCCTGATCGCCTTGAGCTGTTGACGAAGATAATATTCCCTCTGCGTCTTATCTATATCTTCCTTGACCTGAGATTGTATCTTATTGCCAAGCTCAAGAATTTCCAGCTGGTGGCTGATAAGCCGCGTGACCTCTCTCATGCGTCCCTTCACATCAAGGACCTCAAGAATCTTCTGTTTGTCTTCCGCCGCTGCATTGATGACGGAGGCAACCACATCGGCAAGTATCCCGGGCGAGGCAATGGACTTGGCCATCACTCCAAATTCCTGAGGAAAAAAAGGCGACAGTTTCACCATCTTTTCAAAAAGCCCTGTGAGATTCGTCACAAGCGCCTCCATTTCAATGTCCATCACAACCTGATCTTCCAGGGTCTCCACTTGAGCCCTTGGATAAGGCTTGCCATCGATGAATTCTCTGATTTGAAATCTGCTGATGCCTTGAATCAGAAGCTGTGCCTTGTTATCCTCGGATTTTGCCATCTTCAGGATAACAGCTCCCGTACCGATAGTATAAAAATCTTCAGGCTGATATCTGATCTCCGCCGGGGACTTCCTGGACATGACCAGGCCAATAATGCGGTCCACTGCCATTGCTTCGTCGACAAGAGTCATGGACTGTTCCCCGAAGACCTCCAGGGGAAACACCATGTTCGGAAAAATAACCGTATTGAATAACGGCATGATGGGTAGAATTTCCGGTATTCTGGCAATTTTCATTTCCTCAGGCGATTTCTGTTCCGTCATGTCAACCCCTCTGTATCATCAAGATGCCTTCAATCGTTTTGTATCGTTATCTTATGGACCCTGTCCAAAGGCAGCTTTGCTATTGTGATTTGAAGAAGCCCGTCTGTATAGGATGCTGCAGCGGAATCGGCGTCAACCGGCACAGGAAACGAAAGGCTTCTTTCAAAATATCCGTAACGAATTTCCGCAAGGCGGTATCTTGTTTGCCTTGTAAACGGTTGTTCTCTGCGTACCCCGGATATTTTTAGTGTCCTGCGTCCAACCTCCAGATGAATATGTTCTTTTTTCACCCCCGCAACATCGATCAGAACGGTGATTTCACCGGAAGCTTCATAGACGTCTATATGCGGACTCCATACGCGTTCACAAGGGTTGAACCGCGGGCTGACCAGAAGAAACACTTCATCAATGCTTCTTCTGAGTTCGGTCTCAATCTGTCCAATATCCTCTCTTATTCTGATCTTTATAAGGCTCATTTTCAACTCCTACATCATGCTTGATGCGTAAAACTATCATCAACCTGTTCTGTTTGTAAAGCATTTCCGGTGGAAACTTAAATTACATTGCTGACAGATGATTGCTGATTGCCGACCGCCGATTGCTGACTCCTGCATTCTCATATAAAGGGTATTGTATCCTGCGGCTATTATGCTATAAAAGACGCAATCAGCAACTGGAATCTCACACCCATTCCCTTGTCATCGTGGCATTCTACCGCTTTTATATGGAGTATAAGCAGGGATTCAGATGATGGAACCGAAAACAGCGAAGCCCTTAACGGTTGAACAACTGAAGAATCGGATTTGTGCCGCCCGCGGCGGGATCGCATGCGACCTGGTCCTGAAAGGCGGCAAGGTCATCCATGTCTTTTCGCGGGAGATTATTGAGGCGGATGTGGCCATCCATGACGGCGTCATCGCAGGAATCGGCAAGTACAGAGGTAACGAAGAAATCGATGTAAGAGGACAGTATATATGCCCCGGTTTCATTGACGGTCATTTTCATGTTGAAAGCACCATGCTGTCGCCGCCTGAACTGGCAAGGGCCGTCCTTTCCTGCGGAACCACGTCCATAATAGCCGATCCGCATGAGATCGCCAACGTAACGGGAAAAAGAGGGATCCAATACATTCTGGATATGAGCGACGGACTTCCCGTTGATTTCTACATCATGCTTCCATCCTGTGTTCCCGCTACCCATCTGGAAACTTCCGGCGCCGAATTATCCTGTGAAGACCTTCTGACCTTCAAAAACCACCCCCGCGTCCTGGGATTGGCAGAGATGATGAATTATCCAGGCGTCGTTGCCGGTGTGGAACCCGTTCTGAAAAAGATCGTGGCCTTTTCCGATGCCGTTAAGGACGGCCATGCTCCGCTCCTTACAGGCAGAAATCTCAACGCTTACATAGGCGCCGGCATTCGCTCGGATCATGAATGCACGATCCTTGAAGAAGCCCTTGAAAAACTGAGACTTGGCATGCACGTCATGATCCGTGATGGAACTCAGGCAAAAAACTTAAAAACGCTCCTTCCTCTCGTTTCAGAGGCCACAGTCGGCCAGTGTTCCCTGGTGACCGATGACCTCCACCCCCATGACCTCCTGCACAGAGGCCACCTGAACCATCTTATCAATACAGCTGCCGCAGAGGGACTGGACCCGCTTCACGCCATCCTCATGGTGACACTGAATACGGCGCGATACTTCAGACTTGAGGAACTCGGGGCAATAGCGCCGGGATACCGGGCGGATATTCTCGTCCTGTCATCCCTTTCACCTGTGGAAGTTAAAACCGTTTTAAAGAACGGCCGTGTCGTCTTCCATCAGGGAACCCTAACCAACGGATTTCCGGCACAGCCTCCGATGAACGATATATCCCCCATGAATGTAAAACCCCTTGATTCCGACTCATTCCGTATCCCTCAAAAAGGGGAGTTTATACGCGTGATCGGCCTCGTTCCCGACCAGATTCTTACAGAGTGCCGTATTCTCAGGGCGTCCATTCGGCAGGGTTCCGTCGTCTCCGACACGAAAAGCGACATGATCAAAATAGCCGTTGTCGAACGCCATCACGGCACAGGCAACATTGGCCTGGGAATGGTTCAGGGCTTTGGCCTGAGAGAGGGCGCCCTGGCTTCCTCTGTGGCACACGATTCTCACAACATCATCTGCGTGGGCACGAACGATATGGACATGATCCGCGCAGTAAAGGCGGTTGAAAAGATGAGGGGAGGGCTGGCGGCTGTCAAAGATGGAGAGGTGCTGGCCTGCCTTCCGCTTCCCATCGGGGGACTTATGTCCGATCAGAATCTTTCGAAGGTTGCCCGCGGATGGGAAAAAATGATCCATGCTTCTCAGGACTTTGGCTGCCGGTTAAAAGAGCCTTTCATGGCCCTTTCCTTTCTGGCACTGCCTGTCATCCCTGAATTGAAGATCACGGATAAAGGCCTTGTTGATGTCGGCCGGTTTGAGCATGTATCCCTTTTCACTGTCTGACCGCCGGCATTTAAATGATGATACTCACCGCCGACAGGACGATTTAAAATATTTCTCTCCCCGGTTATGCCTGACGAAATCGATCTATGAAACTCGCGATATGCAGAAGTCAAATTGCCTTGACAACCAAGAACACCTTCCCTTATACTTTACCAAGATGGAGGAAATCATGAGCGAATCGATTGTGAAACAAGCGGCCGAATTCATCAGGAATGATTTACGATTAAAGTCCTTTCCGGTAGCGGTAAAGTTTTTGAAAGAAAAAGAAGCTTTCCCGGAAAAGACACGACAACCGTCAAAAGCATTCGGCAGAAAGGTGGCCATCTGCCAGGCTCTTACCATGGCAAGATCTTATGGGTGGACGGTAGGTATCGCAAAAGAGGACAATATCTGCGTGCCCGCAGCCATCGTTTTCGGTTTCAGTGAGTCGCAGGATGCCTCCGCATCTCTCTCCCGGCTCTTTACTGAGATCAATTTCTCGAAAAACATGGATTTTGCTGTCAAGGAGACGAGCTCGATGAGCCGTTTTGAACAAGGAGAAATTTCCGCCATTGTCTCGGCGCCTGCAGAGAGATCATCATTCAATCCTGACGTGGTTGTCATCTACGGAAATCCCGCGCAAATAATGCGACTGAGCCAAGCATGGTCCTACATGACCGGCGAACGTGTTGCCGGCCATTTCGGGGGCAAAGTGGAATGCGACCAGTATTTGATTTCCCCATATAAGAAACAGTCGGCGTGGGTTGTAATTCCAGGACATGGTGAGCGAATTTTTGCGATGACTCAGGACGATGAACTGGTGTTCGCATTCCCAGGTACATTCATGAATGAGTTTGCACAGGCACTTCAGGGAGTGGGAAAGGCGATCGGTGCACGCTACCCAGTCACACCCTATCAGTTCTTTCAACCCGATTTTCCGAAGGCGCATAAAGACTTGGGGAAGGAGCTGGGCATCCTATAGACATGTATGGTAAGTACAAATAACTTTTGACTATTTCGACTTGTTATGCTAAGAGTTGCATCATGTCAATCATAGAGAAAAAGGGGGGGCAATGGGATTATTACGAAGACTTTTAAAACCCAGAAAGCATCCCCGCTATTATACAACCAAAAAAACCTTCGTGGTGGTCAGTCCTTACACTTCAGACGGGAAAAAGGGAAAGAAGATTCAGATACTTGACATCAGTGAAGGAGGCTGCGCGTTCATTTACGACGGCACAAAGGAAGAACTGAACGAAATGGGTCTCCTGAGCCTCATGGCTGACGAAACTCCCTGTCTTGAAAGTGTGGACTTTGTAACTGTATCGGATAATTCCCTGCCCGAAACAAAGAGCACCACCGGAGGGTTGAGGAGGAGGGGTGTTGAGTTCAAGTGGCTCGGGATCTTTGACCGGGAGCGGCTGAAAGAATTCATAGAGCAGAACTCCATCTGTCGCGCATCATAGCATTCCTCTGCCTCAATATACAAAAAACACGACCCCGAAAAAATGCCGGCTTCCGGTTGCTACATGTCCTTTACATCTTTCAGCAGCTTAAGTTTCCCTTCTTTGATCATAGACGCCTTCTGATTGTCCAGCCACGAGCGGATAAATTCATTTTTCTTCACGGCCAGAAGAAGATTCTTCAAAGGCGCCTTCTGGGTCTCAAAATTCCGGTTCTCAAGTTTCCCCCGCTCCCTGAATTTCACGATCACATAATTTTCGTTGATATGAAATGGACCTGAATACGGGTTTCTCTCGGAAATCAACATGAGGGATTCATTCAGTTCCTTTGAAGAGCCGATCTTCGGCACAGTCGAGCCAGGGCTAAAGAACCCTGTTTCGGAAATTTTCAGTCCTTTCTCCGAAGAAACTTTTTCCAATGGTTCTCCCTTTTTCAAACGCTCCAGAATTCCTTCCGCCTCTTTTCTACAGACGCGGTTGGATTCCGATTCCAAATACTGTTTTTCAACTTCCGACATGATGTCTTTTAAGGGAGGTACGTGGGAAGGTTTTTTTGCAACGAGCTTAATAAGATAGTAACACCGATTGTCTGACAGGATGGAACTGATTTCATCCGTTTGAAGCTCCAGGACTGTTTTGATAAAATCCCCCACCTGTTTGAATTCCTGCGGGGGATTTTTTACGCTGAAAAATTCCGTAACAGCAACCTTCAAACCGTTCTGACGCGCATAATCATCAAAATTTTCTTTCTGATAGATGGTATCATGGGCTTTTTTTGCGGCATCATAAGCAGCATGCATCCCCTGCACCTCTTTCATTTCGTTAACGATCCTGCTTCTTGCCTCTGCAAGGGACACCGGTTTTCCACCCTTTTTCATAAATTTGTCTTTGTGACGCTCATAATAATCGGTCACTTCCGCATCCGATACCTTTACGGTGGACAAAAAATCCTGACCGGCGAAAGATACATATTTGACCTGAAGCTTCTCCGGAGCACGGAAATCACTCTCATGATCTTTCAAATATGATTCCAACTCTTTACGATCAGGCTTGATTCCCTTTCTAAAATCCTTTTTGGAAAGGGCAAGATAGCTCAAATTCAGCTTCTCGTTCTGAATTCTGTATAGATCGAATACTTCCGCATCCGATATCTTAACGCCATCCTGCAGCAGGTCCTGCATTCTGGAGATCGTCATTCCCTTCTTCTGGGCGGATTCAAAATCCGAAGGCGTCACCTTGTTGTAGCGCAGGATCTGTTGGTAGATTCGCTCGTCGAAAACACCGCCTCGCTGAAAGGATGGATTGGAGAGGATGGCGGTCCTGACTTCTTCGTCCGTAACCTCCAGGTTCAGATCGACAGCCTTACGAAGGATAATGGCCTGATGAATCAGGTTATCATAGGCCTGCTGCTTCAGGTTCAGGCCCTTTATCATTTCATCCGTCAGGTTACCGCCATAGCGCTGCCGATAGAAATCAACAAGATTCTGGAATTCCTTATGGAAATCAATATATGAGACATATTTGCCATCGATCACGGCAATCGCTTCCACTTTGTCTCTGCCGTGCATGGAACCAAAATAAAAGATGAAAACGATGATGATAATCCCGAGCAAAATTTTCATGAGCCAGTTTCTGGCGTGTTTTCTCATAAGCTCAAGCATGGCGCCGTTACCTCACAGGTCATTTGAGAGCCGCATTAGTATTACAGTCATTTTCAAAATGCAATAACATTTTAGAAAAATTCATTGATTAGGGTTATGAAATACTGTATAGGAATTCCCTCACGATACGTACCAACTTGCTGTGTAATAGGCGTTTTATAAATAATGTCAAGGAGGAAAGGCTTTGCTGTTCGATTTTATTTTAGGGAAATTTTCCAATGATCTGGCCATAGATCTGGGAACGGCAAATACCCTGGTATATATGAAGGGAAAGGGTATTGTTCTGAACGAACCATCGGTGGTTGCTGTTCATAAAGACCAGAGAGGAACAAAGAAAGTCCTGGCTGTAGGCATTGAAGCAAAAAAAATGCTGGGACGAACACCCGGCAATATCGTTGCAATCAGACCTATGAGGGAGGGAGTGATTGCGGACTTCGACATCACCGAAGCCATGTTGAGACATTTCATTCTTCGCGTTCATAACCGCAGGGCGCTGGTTCGCCCGAGGATCATTGTTTCGATCCCTTCCGGTATCACACAGGTGGAAAGGCGGGCGGTCAGAGAAACCGTCGAATCTGCCGGTGCAAGGGAAATTTACCTCATCGAAGAACCCATGGCGGCAGCTATCGGCGCCGGTTTGCCTGTCATGGAACCGACCAGTTCCATGGTGGTCGATATCGGAGGCGGAACCACGGAAGTGGCCGTCATTTCCCTGGCCGGGATTGTCTATGCGAAGTCGGTCCGTGTGGCCGGCGACAGGATGGACGAGGAAATCGTACAGTACATGAAAAGAAAATTCAATCTTCTCATCGGAGAGCGCTCGGCCGAAATCATCAAGATGACCATCGGATGCGCCTACCCTGATGGTGAAATACGAAAACTGGATGTCAAAGGAAGAAATCTGATATCCGGAATTCCGAAGATCGTGGAAATCAACTCCGAAGAAGTCCGGGAAGCCATCATGGAACCTGTCAGCATTATCATTGAGGCCATAAAAGACGCTCTGGATAATGCCCCGCCGGAGCTGGCCGGAGATATCGTGGACAGAGGAATTGTGTTAACAGGCGGCGGTGCTCTGCTGACAAACCTTGATCTTCTCATAAGAGAAGAAACAGGCCTTCCCATTACCATTGCAGACGACCCCCTTTCGGTCGTCGCGAGGGGCGCGGGGATGGCACTGGATCACCTGGACGTCTTGAAAGAGGTTACCTTTCAAGTATAAATAAAAAGGTGAGATTTTGCCCAATACTTCCAGGACAGTTTATTTCTCCATCTTCAGGATTGCGGGAGAAAGATGTTATTCCACAAGAAACACCAGACAATCATCATAGCCTGCATTCTCCTCGTTATCTCCCTGATCGTATTGTCCTACAGTGTGAAACAACCATCCGGGGCCGGTTTTTTCAGAAAAATGGTATTGGAAATAGCAGCCCCCCTTGTCAGCGTCATTAACATTCCTATCAATGAAATCAACACCGTATGGAA
The DNA here is from genome assembly GCA_964541605.1 of uncultured Syntrophaceae bacterium. GTDB lineage: Bacteria > Desulfobacterota > Syntrophia > Syntrophales > UBA2185 > CAZIQY01. Next base: position 35,476 of record CAZIQY010000021.1, read on the forward strand.
ACGATATCTTTTTCTTGTGGGACTGGAAGAGGAAAACAGGCTCCTTAAAAAGGAAAACGCAATGCTGTCAAACGAACTGCTTCAATATCGCGAAGGCTATCTTGAAGGAATACGTTTACAGAAGCTGCTTAAGCTGAAGGAAAGTCTCAATTATCAATCCATCGCCGCCAGGGTCGTCGCAAAAAGTCAAACGACACTGATAAAAACGATACTGATTGACAAGGGAACAGCCGATGGCTTGAAAATCGGCCTCCCTGTTGTAGCGGAAAAGGGCGTTGCCGGCAGAATCATTGAATCATCATGGCACTCGTCGAGGGTTCTTTTGCTCATCGATGAAAGCAGCAAAATCGACGCATCGCTTCAGGAAGGCAGAAACCAGGGAATTCTTCAGGGAGGCGGTGCGGGTGTCTGCAGCCTGAAGTATATTCCGAAAACCGAAACGGTCAAGGTGGGAGATGTTGTCATTTCCTCAGGCCTCTCCGGAGTCTTTCCCAAGGGATTGTTTCTGGGAGTGGTAAAGGTTGCGGATAAAAATGAACCCGGACTTTTTCAGAAAGTTCAGGTTGTGCCGTATGTCGATTTTGCAAAGATGGAAGAAATTCTGGTGTTGGTGACGGCCAAGGATAAAAGGAAATGATCTATTATCTGTCCCTTCCTTTCTTCCTGTTGTTTCTGATCGTTTTGCAGAGCAGCATTTCGGATGTTCTGCTCTTCGGCGTCGTGGGAGTGGAAATATCCATGATATTGGTTGTATACGCAGGCTTCCATCTGGATGTCATCAAAGGCGGCATTCTCAGTTTTGTTGCCGGTTTTTTTCTTGACTGTGTCAGCGGTTCTGTTTCAGGTCTTTACACATTCACTTATGTATCCCTGTTTCTTGTTTCCATGGCGGCTTCCATGAGAATATCCCTTGACAAAGAATCTTTGATCATGATTTTCACACTGGTATGCGCCTTACTTGAAGGCGTCATCATCACCATCTTTCATACGATGATATACGGAACCGACATATCCGTAAACATATTGAGGCACTACATCCCTCAAATACTCGTTGTGGCATTTATAAGCCCGGTATTCTTTCGATTATTTAACCGGCTCGACGCATTGTTACAAGGTGGACATGCAAAGTAACCTAAACGGACATGATTCCGGCAGATTCAGACCAAGGCTAAAGATCTTTTTCGCCATCGTATCGATCATGCTGTCTTGCCTGATCATCAGAATGTGGCATTTACAGGTCATCAGAGGGGATGAATTGAGTCAGAGATCGGAAAATAACAGCGTCCGTCTTCGTAAAATAAGGCCTTTGAGAGGGCTGGTCATGGACACCAACGGACAGGTTCTGGTTGATAACCAGCCCTCTTTCGATATCGTTTTTATGCCGAACCGATCCAGGAGCGTTCAGGACACAGAAAAGAAATTAAGAAATCTTTATGAAGAAAGATCGCTTGTCTTTTCCATGGAATTTCCCCCTCCGGGGAAGAAACGATTCGCTGCGCCGGTCAAACTTGAAAAAAACATCGACAGGAAAAAACTGGCCGTTATAGAAACCAATGCACTGGACCTGCCGGGTGTGGCTGTCGAGGTAGTTCCCATTCGCCAGTATCTCGGTGGAGAAATGATGGCCCACCTCATCGGATATACGGGCGAGGTCAGTCGCGACGATTTGCTGAAAGACGCCTCCGGCGGGGCCAGTATAGGCGATATTACGGGAAAGTTCGGCATAGAAAAGTATCTGGACCCCTATCTTAAGGGAAAAAGCGGGGCGGAACAGGTGGAAGTCAATGTTCTTGGAAAAGAAATCAAACTGATGGGCAGGATTCAGCCCGTTTCCGGATACAATGCGGTGCTCACCATAGATGCATCCCTGCAAAAGGTCGCCTGGGAGGCCTTTAAAGATTTGAGGGGGTCTGCCGTCGCTATAGATCCCCGAGACGGTTCCGTCCTCGCTCTCGTCAGTTCACCGTCCTTTGATCCGAATCTTTTCAATGGCGGGATTTCCATCGAAGACTGGGAAACCCTGTCGACAAATCCATCCCACCCCATGGAAAACAGAGCCATCTCCGGTCAGTATCCCCCCGGTTCCACATACAAACTCATTGTTGCCGCAGCCGCCCTCGAAGAAGGGTTGATTACACCCGATACGGCATTCACCTGCAACGGATCCTTCGACCTGGGCAACAGAACTTACAGATGCTGGAACAAGAAAGGCCATGGCAGGATCTCTCTTCACAGGGCTATTGTAGAATCGTGCGACGTCTATTTCTACAATCTGGGGAAACTGGTCGGCGTGGACAAGATAGCCGAGTATGCCCGGGCATTCGGACTGGGATCACCCACAGGAATCGACCTTTCCCGGGAAAAGGGAGGGCTGGTTCCGACGAAGCAGTGGAAGCTTTCCAGATTCAGGGAAGCGTGGCAGATGGGTGAAACCATATCCATTGCCATCGGTCAGGGCTATAATCTGCTTACCCCCCTTCAACTGGTGAACGCGTACGCCGCCTTGGCCAATGGGGGTGTCGTGTACCGTCCCAGGCTTATAAAACGCATAGAAACCATGGACGGACATGCCATCAGAACATTCGAGCCGGAACAGAAAAACAGACTCCCGCTGAGCAAGAAAAATATCGAGATCCTCAGTCGCGCCTTATGGGGTGTGGTGAACGAAAATGGCGGGACCGGTTCTGCATTGAGAAGGAAGGAAGCGGATGTCTGCGGTAAAACGGGCACCGCCCAGGTCATCGGCCTGCCGGAAGATGAAATGGCACGGAAAAGAAAGGTAAATTTAGCGCGTTTCAGGGACCATGCCCTTTTTGTGTGCTTTGCTCCCTATAAAAATCCGGAAATTGCCATTGCGGTCATCGTGGAGAATGCAGGTCATGGGGGATCAGTCGCCGCTCCCATTGCGAGAAAGATTATCGATGCATATTTTGAAAATAAGCGAACAAGACCCCATAAAAATCAGCCGGTTTTAGCCGCGAAGGAATAGAAAGCCCTCTGAAGCTGATTTATCAAATTATGGAAACTTTTTTTAAGACCTGATATATGAAATTCGACCGCCGGTTATTTTTAAATTTTGATTGGACCCTTCTTTTCCTGGTATTGGCTATCAGTCTCATCAGTCTTTTAAATATCTACAGCGCCGGCCAAAGCCTTGACGATTTCAAGCAGGAAACCCTTTATATAAAGCAGGCCCAATGGATCATACTGGGTCTTTTGTTTATGGGAATCACCCTGTTTATTGATTATCGATACATCGGCCGCTTCGCCTATATCATTTATGCCCTCTCTATTGTCTTGCTGATCATGGTTTCTCTCTACGGGTATACAACCCATGGATCTCAAAGATGGATTTTGATCGGAGGATTTTTTCTCCAGCCATCGGAGCTGGTTAAGTTGTCCATGATCCTTGCCCTGGCCAAATATTTCGATAACTATGCCTCAGACAAAAAGTACGGTATACGGGAGCTCCTTATCCCTTTTTTGATTGTCATGATACCCTTTTTATTTATCCTGAAACAGCCAGATCTGGGAACCGCCTTGATTCTGCTTATCCTTTTCACATCCATAACTTTACTTATCGGCGTACAATGGAAGTCCATTATCATCTCGGCGGTATCGACGATCATACTCACTCCCATCGGCTGGTTTTTTTTTATGAAAGATTACCAGAAAGAAAGGTTGTTGACTTTTTTTGATCCGGAAGGAGATCCTTTAGGATCTGGATATCACATCATTCAATCCATCATTGCCGTCGGTTCAGGAGGCATTCTGGGCAAAGGATACATGAAGGGAACCCAGACACAGTTGAAATTTCTTCCTGTGCAGCAGACGGATTTCGTGTTCTCCGTTTTTGCAGAAGAATGGGGCTTCCTGGGAGCCCTCGTCCTGATGACTCTGTTTCTGATCCTGATCCTGTGGTGTCTGAAGACCGCCCTTTATGCGCGAGACTTGCTGGGCATGTTGATATCTTTCGGAGTCACCATGCTCCTTTTCTGGGAGGTATTCATTAATATCGGGATGGTCCTGGGACTGTTGCCCGTCGTGGGTATCCCTCTGCCGCTTTTCAGCTACGGAGGATCTTCCATGGTTATGCTGATGACGGCCATCGGGCTGGTCATGAACATCAGCATGAGGCGGTTTATCCTTCAGCCGTAACATATCGTGAGATATCTGAAGAAATTGAAAAGAAAGGGAAGCTTGAGGATGTCAGACAAAAAAAAAGATGAAGAAATCAAGGCCTTTCTGGGCAAGGGAGCCGAATTCACAGGCAAACTAATTTTCAAGGGAGCCGTCAGGATTGATGGTGACTTCATCGGCGAGATATTCGGCGAGGGAACACTGGTGATTGGCGATGGCGCTCATACCGAAGCGGATATTACGGCAGATATTGTATTGATCAGCGGAGAAGTTCGCGGACAGATCGACGTCAGAGAGAAGGTCGAAATATATCCTACCGGACGTGTTCTGGGAAACATAAAAACCCCCGCTCTCATTATCAAAGAAGGCGCTGTATTCGAAGGAAATTCCCGAATGGGAAATGGAAATCCTGAGAAAAATCAGAAAATATAATTGTAATTCAAAATAGTTACATAAAGAATCCCCGTGAGCGGGTTAAAATTTTAACCAAAAAGTGCTTGACTTTAGCTTAGAGTTATGGTTAGAAAGCCGCAACTTTGGCAATATAGGGTTTTAGAGGTTTTGGGTGTTCGGAGATCGTAACGTAAAAC
>CAZIQY010000022.1:0-39835 GCA_964541605.1 uncultured Syntrophaceae bacterium
CAGGCCTAACTGTTTCACTGAGCAACTGCTCTATAACTGATCTTTTAAAATCCTGGGTGAACCTTCTATACTTCATGACATGATCCTTTCTACCCTTGCCGGGTAATGATCCTGTCTAATACTCTATCATGTTTTGTGCAAGAGGTGGGGTTCACTCCAATACGGAGAAAACTTTTATTCTGAGTGATAATGTCTTTGAATGCCTCTTTATGACGAATACCCTCCAGCTTCACCTGGTCGCGCAAATCGGATATTTCGTCTCGCAATCGGGATCGCTCCAGCGCACGCTCCAGAGTGATGAGAAGACGCGCGCTGTCAACCGGCTTGCAAAGGTAATCATAAGCGCCGATCTTCATTGACTCCACTGCGAGTTTCACGTCTTCGACACCGGTAAGTATTATTACTTCGATCTCCGGATGGTTCGGGCGAATCCAGCGGAGCACGTCCCATCCCGTTACTTCCGGCATATCCATATCCAGAAGAACGAGATCGTAGTTTCCGGAATCAATCTTCTCGAAAGACTTGGTGCTGTCGCTCAAAACTTCCACGTCAAATTTCTGCGTTTGAGTAAGAGAAACCAGGAGGTAATTGAGAACTGCCTCATTATCATCTATAACCAGAATCCGGTTCATCCGGAGCTCCTTTTGATTGAAAATGCATTTATATTACTATAGGATCATTCTATCGATGTCTTCGAGTTCGATGGCGCCGCTTTTATGAGAAACATCGCTATTGTTTTTGAGAACGTAAATGAGCTCCAGTTTAACCGGGAATTTGGCGTTGTCGGGTATGCGTGCGGATACAAGGTGCCAGTCGGTGGATTGGAGAGCGTTTTCAGTAAAGGACACGTTGTATTTTTGGTCCAACTTGTCGCGGTACGCCAGTCCAAGCTGGTGAAGGCTTCCGTCTCCTTTGACGAAAAGATTGATCGTCTTTGGGCTGCCCTTGGGGATATCCGCGCGGATATAATATGCCTGAACATCTTGCTGTTCATTGAAGTTGTAATCAAGCGTTCCGCGATTAACAAAGCTGTAAGTGGTCTTCAGGACTCTTTGGATTTTCTTTTTTTTTGTTTTCAATGCCCTCTTTTTGCTTAACCGGCAGGTGAAATCTGAATGCGGCGCCTTTTCCCGGCTCGCTTTCGACCTCTATATATCCTCCGTGCTCATCTATGATCCCATAGCTGATTGATAATCCCAAACCCGTGCCGTAGTTCTGCTTTGTGGTAAAGAACGGATCGAATATCCGGTTTTTTATTTCATCGGTCATCCCCGGCCCGTTATCCAATATTGATAAACAAATACCCATTCCATCATCTTCAACTCGAGTAGTTATTTTTATTGTTCCATCCGTACAATCGCCAAGAGCCTCGGCAGCGTTTATAATAGTTGCTGTTACTACCTGTTCGAGCTTGTTTTCACTGCCCAATATTTTCGGTAATGCCGGTTCCAGATCTTCTTCTACGCGATATCTCTTTATTTTATTGTGAATCAGCCTGATGCACACTCTTACCACTTCGTTTATATCAACTTCCTCATCCAGCCTGCCTTCGTCGCGTCTCGCAAACGTTTTCAAATCGGCGACGATATCCCTGATCCGTATTGCCCCGTTTGTCATATCGTCAAGGAGTATTTTTATGTGCTCCCTGAAAAATGGATATTTCAACCGCGCCAACGTTAAATTGGGGTTTTCGTCCGCTTGTTTATCAAGTATGGGAATAATTTTCTCAAACGCCTCATAAAAAATCCTCATATTCCCTAATATAAATTGTATGGGATTATTAATTTCGTGGGCGCATCCCGAGACTAACTGACCCAATGAAGACAACTTCTCGGACTGTATAAGTTGTTTTTGTTTTTCCAGATTGGCTTTCAGCAGGGCATTGATGATATCATCAAGACGTCCATACGATTCCTGCAGCGCCTCTTCCGCTATCTTGCGCTCTGTGATGTCTTCCAGGGTTTCGATGGCAGCAACAACAATCCCCTTTGAATCCCGGATTGCAGCGGCCGTAAAACGCAACCACTTTCCATCCTCTCCCAGGGCAGGGAAAAAATCCGTGGCCTCATACGCATCTTCAATCAACGGAGATTTGATATACTTACCGGAATACCACTGGGGGAGCAACTCAACGGCCTCATCCACCAGCAACTCTGCCACGCAGGGCCTTTCTTCATTGTAAAAGGCTCTCCAGTGCTCACAGGTACCTACTATTTTCTCAGACTTGATTCTGCTCATTTCTTCCAGTGCCTTGTTCCAATGGATGACCCGGTGGTCCTTCCCGATGACAAAGGCAGGGATCGGAGAACCATCGATGATACTATGCAACCGCTGTTCACCCTCCCTGAGCGCCTCCTCCGCTACCTTGCGCTCTGTGATGTCTTCCAGGGTTTCGATGGCAGCAACAACAATCCCCTTTGAATCCCGGATTGCAGCGGCCGTAAAACGCAACCACTTTCCATCCTCTCCCAGGGCAGGGAAAAAATCCGTGGCCTCATACGCATCTTCAATCAACGGAGATTTGATATACTTACCGGAATACCACTGGGGGAGCAACTCAACGGCCTCATCCACCAGCAACTCTGCCACGCAGGGCCTTTCTTCATTGTAAAAGGCTCTCCAGTGCTCACAGGTACCTACTATTTTCTCAGACTTGATTCTGCTCATTTCTTCCAGTGCCTTGTTCCAATGGATGACCCGGTGGTCCTTCCCGATGACAAAGGCAGGGATCGGAGAACCATCGATGATACTATGCAACCGCTGTTCACCCTCCCTGAGCGCCTCCTCCGCTATCTTGCACTCGGATTCCGAGTGCGCCAGTTCCTCGATTTTCTTTTTTAAGACGGATATCTCTTCGATCAGTTCTTGATTTGTCCTGGCTTGTTCGTTCATACGGTACCCTCTGTCGTGACAAACGATGCTAGCTGAAAAGAAAGACGGTTATTATATTTTATGAGACTTATTTATTGATGTTAAAGCTACCGGATACCCGTTGAGATGTCAAATGGAAAGTACGCCGTCACATGCTGTTTGCCATGGTAATCATGCAGGTTTCGGCAAGCAGGCGTGTGTGGAAGCTAGGAATCTTTTCTCTTAAGAAATAATTGAACTGCTCAAACTTTGCGTCTTTCGAGCGGTATTCAGTAAATCTGTCAATTGGAAGATTGTCACGACTTGTAGGTAGATTGCGCAACTCCGTTGATTGATTCGCCATCTTTCGGTCTGGTTCGCACTTTCTGGAAAGTCATGCTCCTTCCAACTTGCAAAATAAGCTTGCTTATGGTAATCATTGGCAAATTTCGATCAGCTTAGATAGACTTTCATTCTGAGAGAGGAAATAGATTTATGGTCCAAACAGCCTTGCCGAACCCTTCTGATTTCATCAGGGATATCATCAACAATGACATAAAAATCAATAAACACGGAGGACGCGTGGCCACGCGATTCCCTCCGGAACCGAATGGATACCTCCATATCGGGCATGCCAAGTCCGTCTGCCTCAATTTTGGAATTGCCGCTCAATACGGAGGCACATGTAACTTGCGTCTTGATGATACGGACCCAAGCGGGGAAACCCTGGAATATGTCGATTCAATCATTCAAGACGTAAAATGGCTGGGTTTTGATTGGGAGGATCGTTTATATTATGCTTCTGATTACTATGAAACACTTTACCGCTATGCGGTGCAGCTGATTGAGGAAGGCAAGGCTTATGTGTGCAGCCTGAGTGCCGATGAAATTCGGGAGTATCGGGGCACCCTGACTGAACCGGGCAAGGAAAGCCCATATCGCAACCGATCAACGCAGGAAAATCTGGAATTGTTTCAGCGTATGCGGGCGGGAGAGTTTGCCGACGGAACACATGTGCTCAGGGCAAAAATTGACATGGCGTCTCCCAATATTACCATGCGGGACCCGGTCATTTTCCGGATAAAAAAAGAGTCTCACTACCGTACCGGCGATGCATGGTGCCTCTATCCGATGTACGACTTTGCCCACTGTGTCTCTGATTCCATCGAAAGAATCACCCATTCGATCTGTACTCTGGAATTTGAAAACAACCGTCCTCTTTATGATTGGTTTCTTGATGAACTGAGAGTGGAATATCATCCGCAACAGATCGAATTCGCCCGTCTGAACCTCAGCTTCACTGTTTTGAGTAAACGCAAGCTTATCGAACTGGTGGAAAAGGGGCTGGTTAGTGGATGGGATGACCCGCAGATGCCTACCATTGCGGGCATGCGAAGACGGGGTTTCACCCCCGAAGCGATCCGCAATTTTTGTGAACGTATCGGAGTAGCCAAGAACGACAGTGTTGTCGATATGGCTCTTCTCGAACACTGTGTAAGGGATCATTTGAATGAACGGGCTCCTCGTGTCATGGCCGTTCTGCGACCGCTCCGAGTTGTGATAGATAACTACCCGGATAATCAGGTTGAAGAGTTCGATTGCCCTTATCATCCTCAGAATCCCGATATGGGGTCCCGTAAAGTACCCTTCTCCAAGGTGTTGTATATCGAACAGGATGATTTTCTTGAAAATCCTCCCAGGAAGTATTACCGGCTCTCTGTCGGCAGGGAAGTGCGTCTCCGTTACGGGTATTTTATCAGATGCGTGAGCATCGTTAAAGATCCAGAGACGCATGAAGTGATTGAGGTTCATTGTACCTATGATCCGGAGACGAGAAGCGGTTTTGCTCCCGATGGCCGGAAGGTTGACGCGACCATCCACTGGGTGTCGGCGCCTCACTCCATCAAAGCTGAAGTTCGGCTATACGACCGTCTTTTTCGCGTCGCCAATCCTCTCAGGGAAGATGCCGATTTCATGGACTGTCTAAATCCGAAATCGCTGGAAATTCTCAGATCATGCCGGCTGGAGCCGAGCCTCACACATGCGCCGCCTGGAAGCTGGTCCCAGTTCGAGAGGCTCGGATATTTCTTCACGGATCCTGTCGATTCTTCCAATAAAGCCCCGGTATTTAACCGGACCGTGACTTTGCGGGATTCCTGGGTTAAAATGATGGGGAAAGGGGAAAAGAAAACGGGGACGTAACTCAATTGAGTCAAATCCCCATTATGTTTAATGGCTGGGGGACAAGGATTCGAACCTTGATCGACGGAGTCAGAGTCCGCTGTCCTACCATTGAACGATCCCCCAACGGTTTGCATCAGAGTTGCAATGCATCGGTGCAATATCACAAACAGACCTTATTATCAATAAAGAAAATTTATTGCCTAATTTCAGGAGAGACGAACATGTCGGATGTGATCTTTTATAAAGCAGAAGGGTCCCTGGAAGCATATGCAAAGGTTCTTAATTCCCTCTTGGGCAATCTCAAAAGCCCCTTCAAAAAAGGGGACTCTGTCGGGATTAAGCTTCATTGGGGTGAACGGGGCAACCGAAGTTATCTGCCCCCCGTATATGCAAAAGAAATTGTTAAATGGCTCTCAGGACAGGGAACAAAACCCTTTGTCTGCGACACTACAGCCCTCTATTCGGGTGGCCGACGCACGGGAAGCGAGGCTGTAAAGACGGCAGAAGAGCATGGATATACGGAAAATTTTCTTGGCTGTCCTGTCATTATTGCCGACGGTCTGGATGGCAGAGATGTTGTGGACATTCCCGCGGGATTCAAATATTTCGATAAGGTGCAGGTGGCATCAGTTATTGAAAATGCTGACGGTTTTTTCGTCTTCTCGCATTTTAAAGGACATATGGTTGCCTTTTTCGGAGGCGCCATCAAGAATCTTTCCATGGGATTTGCTTCCCGCGCCCAGAAGCAGCGCATGCATTCGGATGCGAAACCTTTTTTGAGCAAGAAGAAGTGCACCCGGTGCGGCGCATGTGTTGATATCTGCCCGACGGGCGCCGCTCGATTTGCCGACGATGACTACCCTGTTTATGACCATGAGACGTGTATCGGCTGCGCACAGTGTATAGCCCATTGTCCCGAACTGGCATTAAAAATATTGTGGGAGACCGATGACACTGTATTTCAGGAGAAGCTTGTTGAAACGGCCGCTGCCGTCTGGAAGAGGATCAAGGGGAAAAGTATTTTTATTAATGCACTTCTGAATATAACGGTGGAATGCGACTGCCTGCCCGGTGAAAACCCGGCGATTGCTGCCGATATGGGATTTGTAGCCGGATATCATCCCGTCCTGGTTGATGCAGAATCGCTGAAACTCGTGGGGGCAGAGCCATTTGAAAGGGCTCATCCCAACATTCCCTGGCAGAGACAGTTTGAATACAGCAGGGAGATAGGGTTCAACACGCCATAAAAGGGATCTTTTTTTTTCTTCAGATCAGACAAGAGAATATATTTCCCCATTCTGACGGACCATGCATTTTTTCATAAGGAACTGAAGGTGCTTCTTAACGAGTACCCTCTCTCCAAATTCAAAAAATGCCTTTGGCTCTCTCGGCTTGCCGTACATGATCCATAAACGGTTAATCTCTGCCATTGTTCGGGGTGTCTTGAGCGCATCAAGCAGTTTTCGCTCTCTCTCGTAAATGACACCCTCGTAATGGTCCCAAATATAATTTTCAGGGTTTTCGAATACGCCGGTATCATGACCTGTAAGCCACACCTTTGCCGGTATGTTTTTAAGGCGTCTGATGGATGCAATCGTTTCCTCGATACTGGAATCACGGTCCCCATACCAGGGTCCAAAGGAAGTCATGTCATAGTCGCCCATAAAGACCACGCCCGGCTCCTGAAAAAAGAAGGCAAGATGCCCGGGTGTATGACCGGGTGTAGCAATAATTGACACGGTGACCGTGCCCAGGTCAATGATTTCTTCACGCAGAAATCCCGACGGTTTTCGTGGTTTGAAATGGAAGTGATCCTTCAATACGCACGTCCAGTAATGCCGTTCATCATCATTATCAATGCCATACCAGTCCAGCAAAACCTCCATTTCTGAAATAGGCGGTGCATCTGAACTTGAAATAAAAAGAGGAACATCATGAAAGAGATCCAGGTATGTGAAATGATCCTCGTGCCAGTGGCTAAGCCAGACCGCTTTTACACCCTCATGATCACGGAGGCGAGAAAGTCTTTCATGGCTTGAGGCCGGATCAATGAGTACGCCGGCCCCCTCGATATAGATGGAGTGGCTGTAAGGATATCTGCCGCGATTTTTACCGGGTATAAATCTGACAGGTCCAAAACGCTGTTCTTCCATGCTAAGCCTCTTTGAGTAGGTCGCTTGAATATAAAGAAGACAATAATAAGGGTCAAGGATAAATCCGCTATGGCACTAATGCCTTGACCAGAAGGATGGTTTCACCTATATTCCACAGCGTTTAAGAATGAACGGGTTGCCCCTTATGATTAATTACGAAAAAGAACTTAATGCAGAACAAATACGGGTCGTTATGGAAGAAGTTGGGCCGCTCCTTGTCATTGCAGGCGCCGGGAGTGGTAAAACACGGACGCTTACATACCGGGTTGCCCGTCTGCTTGAATCGGGTGTCAATCCTGAGCGGATTCTTCTTGCCACCTTTACGAACAAAGCCGCACGTTCAATGCTTTCCAGGGTGAAATCCCTGGTTGATGTAGATTTAGCCAGTCTCTGGGGAGGAACGTATCACCATATCGCCCATCTAATCCTCAGAAGAAATGCCCATCTTCTTGGCTACGGGCGGAACTTTGCCATCATCGACGCGGAAGACGCATCCCAACTGATCAATGCATGCATATCCGAGAAGGGAATCGACGCAAAAGGAAACAAGTTTCCCAAAGGAAATGTCCTGAGGGATATCATCAGCCTTTCTTTGAATACGGAGGTTTCTCTGGAGGACGTTGTTTCGCGAAGATATCCCTTTTTATTGTCCTGTCTCGAAGACATCACGTCGATCGCCTCGCTTTTTGCCCTTCGCAAAAAAAAATTAAACGTCATGGATTTCGATGATCTCCTGATCAACTGGAAGGAGCTCCTGCTCAAATTCCCTGACGTACTGGACAACTATTCCAAGAGATTTCTTCACGTTCTCGTCGATGAATACCAGGATACCAATATCATCCAGGCAGATATCGTTGATCTCATGGCGTCATATCACAGAAATCTCATGGTTGTGGGAGATGACTCCCAGAGCATATATGCCTTCCGGGGGGCCAATTACGCCAATATCTTTCATTTCCCTAAGAGATATCCCGACTGCAAGCTTTTCAAGCTGGAGACAAATTATCGCAGCACACCTGAAATCCTTCACCTGGCCAACCTCAGCATCGTCAACAATGAAAATCAGTTTCAGAAAGAATTGAGATCTGTGAGAAGAACAGGCCTGAGGCCAGTTCTTGTACCTCTGGAGAATGCCGGCCAGCAAGCCAATTTTGTTGCCCAGCGTATTCTTGAACTGTTCAGAGAGGGGATGCCGCTTGAAGAAATGGCGGTTCTGTACCGGGCTCATTATCATTCCATGGAACTCCAGATGGAACTGACACGCAGAGGAGTCCCATATGAAATCCGGTCCGGAATCCGTTTCTTTGAACAGGCCCATATCAAGGATGTTGCCGCTTACCTGAAAATCATTTCCAATCCCTTTGATGAGCTGGGTTGGAAGAGGGTGCTGGGTCTTTACAAAAAGATAGGAAAAGTCACGGCAGATAAAGTCTGGAAGTATTTATCAAAACATGAAAATCCTCTTCAGGCCGCCACACGGAATGATTTTTTGAACTGCGCGTCGAAGACTGCCGCCCCGGGTCTTATGAAATTACAGAATACCTTGAAAACACTTCTGAGTGCTTCGCCTGATATAAATCCACAAAACATCATTGAGGTCCTCATGGATAACGGTTATCGGGAATATCTGCAGGAGAGATATACGGATGCCGTGTCGAGGGAAGAGGATCTGTATCAGCTGGGTTTTTTTTCTGCAAAATTTTCTTCGCTCGAAGACTTTTTGAGTGAGGTCGCCCTGATGACAAACATGGCTGAAGAGGATGAAAAAGATCCTGACACGGCAACAAAGGACAAAATCATTCTCAGCACGATCCATCAGGCCAAGGGGCTTGAATGGTCGATCGTGATGATGATCTGGTGTGCCGACGGTATGTTGCCTCTGGCCCGTGCCCTAAAAGATCCTGACGGGGAAGAGGAGGAAAGAAGGCTTTTTTATGTCGCAACCACACGGGCCAAGGACCAGCTCTATCTTTGTTATCCCCTGATCGATTACTCAAGGGGTATGGGGAATATGGTGATAAATCCTTCAAGATTTATCAGAGAACTCTCTCCGGCTCAGAGATATTCGAAATCCTGCCCCTACGATCAGTGGGTTGTTAATGAAAACCATCGGTATTAAATCCAGCGGTCCAGCTTGGATTTCGCTTCATATTCTTCTCTTAAAGCGATTTGTGTGGCCTCAGCAATGTCCTCCACCCGCTTGACCCAGTCTTCAAACTTGATATCCACTCCAAAGATGCCCATCATTTCATCGTTATCGTCAACGATCGGCGCAGATACAGTGATACAGAGAGCTCCCGTCATTTTCGATATATAAAAATTTGTCACATACATTTTCCCCGTCTGCAAAGGTTTGATAAACCACTCTCTGTCAGACTGATCCGTCCCGACACCATAGTTCTCGTATTTTGCCCTGTCCGCGATGTTGGTAATATTTTTTGTTGTTTTTTTACCATTCATGTCAACCACATAGGCAAATTGGATTGACGGATTTTCTTCGATGAACTGCTGCATGATCGGTTCCTGCTGCTCCGGTTTCATCGTTTTCATCATGGGGTGTTCGATAACCTGTTTTACCACGGTCATGGCAGCCTGTGTTGCCATGTATTTGATCTTCTCCAGATCGGACATAAACAGCTCCGGCAGGTATTTTCGAACCAGCTTCTCCAATTCTTCGTGAGATATTGCGGTAACCCTGCCGGCCTCGTACTGCTCCGTTATCCACTTGTGAATCTTCGAGACGCCGGGATGTCTCTTGTCGATCACCGTCTTATCATTTGACCCCAAACGAGAGTTTATCCAGTGTGCTATCCCTGCCTTCCCGGATTTGTCGGTAATCATGGCAACTATCGGCCTTTTCAATATCTTGGTTGTATCAAAAATATTATAGATCACCTCATTTTTGATCAACCCGTCGGCATGGATACCGGCCCTGGTAACATTAAAATCGGAACCGACAAAAGGGTAATTTGCAGGGATTGTCATCCCGACCTCTCTCTCAAAATAATCGGCGATATCCGTAATCACAGTCGTATCAATACCGTTATTGGTTCCCCTGAGGCCGATGTACTCGATAATGAGTGCTTCCACGGGGGGATTGCCTGTCCGTTCTCCCAGTCCAAGCAATGTTCCATTAGCTGCACTGCAACCATACAGCCAGGCGGTGGTGGCATTGATCATAGCCTTATGGAAATCATTGTGACCATGCCATTCGAGGAGATGACCGGGGACTCCGGCATCCTCAATAAAAGCCCTGACGAGCTTATCGACAGCCCGTGGCAGGGATGCGCCCGGATAGGTCACGCCATACCCCATGGTGTCACATAACCTTATTTTTATATCAATGCCGCTTTCTTCCCGCAGTTTCATTAACTCAATTGCAAAAGGAATACTGAATCCATAGATTTCGCCCCTTGTAATATCTTCAAAGTGGCACCTCGGTACTATGTCTTGATCCATAATGTCTTTGACAATGCCCAGGTAGTCATCCATTGCTTTTTTCCTGGTGCTGTTAAGCTTCAAAAAAATATGGTAATCGGAAACGGATGTAAGAATGCCCGTTTCCCTTAATCCGGCTTCTTTCACCAGCCCGGTGTCTTCCTTCTGGGCTCTTATCCATCCGGTGATCTCAGGGTATTTTAATCCGAGGTCAACACATCTTGCTACGGCATCGCGATCTTTTTGACTGTATAGAAAGAACTCGGACTGCCTGATCACGCCATTGTCGCCACCAAGCTTGCTCATCAGCGCGAAAAGATCCACAATCTGCTTTACCGTATATGGCGGTCGTGCCTGCTGACCATCCCGGAATGTGGTGTCCGTAATAAATATATCGTCTGCCGGGTCAATCGAAATGATTCTGTGATCAAAATCTATGCGGCTGACTTCATCGTAAGGAAAAACGCTTTTCTGTAAATTCGGCTCATCAACGTCCCTCAGTTCAAATTTCCAGAACTTGGTATGTTCATGATCAAGAACCCTTTTGTGCTTATTCCATTTCGCCATGTCGGTTGCTCCAAAATCTTTTAAAATTCAGTTACGAAACTCTATTGAGATCATTCGAATCACTGTTTTCAATCTTGCGACTGCTTTAACGAACATGATTGTTCATTTTTGTAAAAAAAAGAGGGCACCCTGAAACCAGCCGTGCCCTCATAAGAAAATATGTGCAGGTCTCAGTTCACCGGCAAATTTGCATCCTGAGGGGCTACATATGGCTTCGGAGCCCCTGCCTTCTTTCTTTCTTTCTTAATGTCGTCCATACTGAATCCTGTCCTCGGAATTTTAAATTTCTGCCCTGGATAAATGAGGTTGGGATTTTTGATCATCTTTATATTTGCTTTATAAATCAAAGGCCAGAGGTATGGATCATTGTACTGATCCTTATACTTTGCTATCCACCAGAGAGAATCACCTTTTCTCACAATGTGCTGTGTTCGGAGTTTGGTTTTTTTCTTCAATGTTTTCCCGGACCCTTCCTTCTTTTCCGCAACGGCCTGTTGTTCAACAACGGGCGACGCTTCGGCAACCTGTTTTTCCTCGACCGCAATCCGTTTATCTGCAGGCTGTTTTTCGGCTTCCTGTTTCACGTCTGATGTCTGCTCAATAACGGCCGTCTTTGCAGACGGCTTTGCACAGGCGGAAAAAAGAAAAATAAAAGTCACAACTACCATTAATCTGACGAAGACACCTGACCATCGCTGAAGTAACATGTTTTTGTCCTCCCCACATACGTTAGATGGAAAATGCATCACGACCGCTCGATATCTGAGTATTGATACTATATAAGGTAATAAATATCAGGTCTTTTTGTCAATAAAAAAATGGGGATGAAGCTTAGATGATCTTAAGAGAAAGCTCCATGAGTTGATTTATACTTACTTCAGATGGAGCATCCGTTAAAAGACATGTCGCTTTCTGCGTTTTGGGAAAAGCAATCACATCTCGTATGGAATCAGTGCCGATCATCATCATGATCAGCCTGTCAAATCCCAGAGCAATGCCCCCATGGGGAGGCGTTCCGTACTCAAGGGCATCGAGGAGAAAACCGAATTTAATCCTGACTTCATCCTGAGGCATCCCTAGTGCTTCAAAAATAATGGACTGTAATTTTTGCTGATGAATTCGTATGCTTCCCCCTCCTATTTCCGATCCGTTCAGAACAAGATCATAGGCTCGGGCTCTGACTTTATCCGGATTTGTTCTCAGGATCGGAATATCCTCCAAAAACGGTGAGGTAAAAGGATGATGAATGGATACATACCTTTTTTCGGTATCGCTGTATTCAAACAGGGGAAATTCCTGCACCCAGGTAAAGGCAAATTCTTCAGGATCGATCAGATTTAATTTTTTTGCTAAATGAATCCTGAGATTTCCCAAGGCCTCCTGCACAACAGATGGCGTGTCTCCCAGAAAGAGAATCAGATCGCCTTCTTCGGCCTTCATGGTTTCATTAATTTGTCTGACCTCGTCGGGTTTGAGAAACTTGAATATAGGGGAAGTCCATCCTTCGGGATTGACTCTGGCCCACGCGAGTCCTTTCGCTCCGTAGGGGCTCACAACGTCAACAAGACCATCGAGATCCTTCCGGCTAAGCCGTTTCCCGTCTTCAACCTTCAAGGCTTTTATCATGCCGCCCCCGTGCGCAGTTTCCTGAAACACCTGAAGTGAAGAGTTCCTGACAATATGGGTAATGTCCCGCAATTCCAGGGCAAACCGAACATCAGGATTATCCTTGCCAAATCGATCAATGGCATCGCGATAAGTGATCCTTGGAAATGGTATTCGAAGCTCTTTTCCAAGACAGGTCCTGAAAAGATGTTTCATAAGCTTTTCCGTAACATGAATGACATCGTCTTCTGAAATAAAAGACATTTCCACATCAATCTGGGTAAACTCAGGTTGACGATCAGCCCTGAGATCTTCATCACGGAAACACCTGACAATCTGATAATATCTGTCAAATCCGGAAACCATCAGCAATTGCTTGAAAAGCTGAGGTGACTGGGGGAGTGCGTAAAACATTCCCTGATTGACGCGACTTGGAACCAGGTAATCACGGGCTCCTTCCGGAGTGCTTTTTGTTAGAAAGGGTGTTTCAATTTCCACGAACCCTTCCTGCTGAAAATATGCTCTCGTTTCGGCAGCTACCCTGCTTCTGAGCATGAGATTCTTCTGTATTTCGTGTCGCCTCAGATCGAGGTATCGGTATTTCAGCCGAATACTTTCAGAGATCTCGGACTCTTCATTAAGAACGAACGGCGGCGTCTTCGATTCATTAAGTATTTCCAGTTCAAAAACCATCACTTCAATCTCACCGGTTTTCAGGTCAGGATTCTCCATTTCCTTGGGTCTTGGACGAACCATACCTCTGACAGCAAGAACAAATTCGCTTCTGATTCGATGTGCTTCTCCATGGCTGTCATGATCCACATCAGGATTGAACACGATTTGGACCAGGCCTTCCCGGTCTCTTAAATCGACAAAAATGACGCCTCCATGATCTCTTCTGCGATGTACCCAGCCCATAAGAACTACTTCTTTACCGACATGAGAACGTTCCAGAGCCCCACAATAATGCGTTCTTTTCTTTTCTGTTAAAAAGCCAGCCAAGATCTATCTACCTCTCTTTAATCAGTTTCAAGATAGTTTCTTCAATTCGATCAAGTCCCAAAGTTACCTGTGATCCTTTTCGCATATCTCTGAATTCAGCACGGTTCTCTCTTATTTCATTATCACCGAGGATCAGAGTATAATATGAATTTAATTTGTCTGCCCGTTTCATCTGACTTTTAAGGCTCTTGCCTGCATAATCCATGTCTGACCTGATGCCTTTTATCCGCACAGCGTTACATAACTTAAATGCCAACCTCTGTGCATCATCGCCAAGAGCTGCAATAAAAAGGTCAAGAGTATCAACAAATTCTTCAACGCCACGGGGCATCAAAGAAATGAGTCGTTCCATGCCAACTGCGAATCCAATGCCCGGGACATCCGGTCCTCCAAGACTTTTCACAAGACCATCGTACCTGCCGCCGCCCGCTATTGCGTTCTGGGCGCCAAGAGACTCGGTGACGACCTCAAAGGTCGTCCTCGTGTAATAATCGAGCCCCCTCACCATTTTGTCATTAATTTCGAAAGATATATCAAATATATTAAGGTACTCCTTTAACTTCGTAAAGTGGTCTTTACATTTGCCACAGATAAAACCGGACAGCCGCGGTGCGTGATCTATGGCCGCCTGGCAACTATTCACCTTACAATCAAAAACACGCAGTGGATTGGTGACAACCCGTCGCCGACAATCTTCGCAAAAGTCATTTTCCCTGCGCAACAAGAAATCATAAAGATTGCTTCTGAATACAGGACGGCATTCCTGGCAACCCAGAGAGTTTATCTGTAGTCTTAAGGCGGTCATTTCCATGGCATTAAGAAATTGTATCAGCATAAGAATGACCTCTGCGTCTATCCGGGGATCATCCAGGCCGAGACATTCGACATTGATCTGGTGAAATTGTCTGTATCTTCCTTTCTGAGGCCTTTCACGTCTGAACATGGGGCCGATAGTAAACAATCTGGCAACGGGATCGAAGGTGAATACCGCATGTTCTATGCAGGCACGGATCACGGAAGCTGTCGCTTCGGGGCGCAGGGTGAGGTATTCATCTCCCCTGTCGAGAAATGTGTACATCTCTTTTTCGACTATATCCGTAGATTCTCCGATACTTCTTTTAAATAGATCCGTCTTTTCCAGGACAGGCACGCGAATTTCCCTGAAACCGAAATTCGTGAAAATATCGCGGGCTCTTCCTTCGACATATTGCCAGATGCCTGTTTCCTGCGGAAGAATATCATTAAATCCCCGTACCGACGTGATCTTTTCCATGACGAATTACACAACCTTGAAATACATCATTTTTTTCTTTGAAAAGTGTTGTTCGATAACACACAAAGCCTTGAAGTGCAATAAATTTCTGGTTTAAAGCCTGTCTTGACGGAAGGGTGTGCAAACGATATTGCTTCCGTCCGTAACGATGCTGACTGCTCCGTTTTTGTCTGTTCTGAATATCCTTGTCCCAAGCGTGGAATACCTCTTGAGGACTTCGGGATGAGGAAATTTATAGATATTATCGAGACCACAGCTGGCAACAGCAATCTCTGGACAAATACGTTTGATGAACGCTTCCGAACTGGATGTAAATCCGCCATGATGTGGAATAAACAAAACATGGCTTCTCATTTCCCGGTGCGATTGTATCAGGCGGCTTTCTGCCGCTTCGGAAATATCGCCGGGAAACAGAAAGTTTATATCTCCATACGTAATTCTCATGACAACGGACCGGTTATTTTCCTCTTCGAAGTACCGTGAAAAATCAGCGCGACTTTCAATAATTTTAGCAGGATTCAGAATATCAATCATGACGTTATCCGTTATCAATGTTTTGGTCGCTTCTGAAACAGATCGAAGGACAATCTTTTTTTCATCAATGATTCTTCGAAATTCTTGATAGTTATATTCGTCCGAATCATCGCCGTTTGTCCATACTTCACCGACTTCAAAATTAGACAGGATGTAAAGCAATCCATTGAGATGATCAGGGTGTGGGTGGGTCAGTACGACAATATCAATCTTGCTGATTCTTTCATGCCAGAGAAACGGGCCGACAACGTATTTGCCCACATCAAAACCGCCCTCAGGAAATCCGCCGCCATCAATCAACATCTTTCTTCCAGCAGGCAACTGAACAAGGCTGGAACTTCCCTGGCCGACGTCAATGGCTGTTACTTTCATCGTTTTCACAAACATGTCTCGGGTGTTTAAATATATGACATCTGCAAAAAGAATAAAAATCAATATGATAAAGGATGTCCTGTATATAAATAATTGTCGTGGTCTATATTTACTCACATCTTCTTTGTTATTCTCAACGATTTTCATGTCGAGCAATTTTACACCGAGGATGAGAAGACCGTAGTAGAGTGCGATTTCATGTAGTGTGGGTGTAGATACAAAAAAAGACGATCCCGGAAGAGAGGCAAGAAAATCAACCATTGCAACGGACAACCAGACAAGAAAAGAAGATATATGAATGAAAAATACCGCAAGGGCGGAAGACATTAAAGCTGCTACGATGATTGCCATGCAGACGGGAATCGCGATGATGCCGAGCACGGGGACAACCAATATATTTGAAAGAAGGACAATGCTCGATATCCGATTAAAATAAAACACGATCAAAGGCAGGGTTCCCAGTGTTGCACTCACCGATACGCTGATGAATATCAGGACATTTCTGAGCGTACTTCTATTAAAAATAGAATACCTTGATTCGACATCGGGGCTGATCTGCGGCAGCCATTCCATGAGTCTGGGCGTAATAAAAAGAATAGACCATACCGCGACAAACGACAGCTGAAACGATATGTCAAACAGGGCGTGTGGAGATATGGTGAGTATGATGATTGCCGCAAGGGCCAATGTGTTGTAAAGGTCTCTCTCTTTTCCGATAATAATTGCGATCATGAAGGTGACGGCCATAATGGCAGCCCTGACCACGGACATGCCCATCCCTGCGATAAATGTAAATACAACGACGGGAATAATGGCAAATACGGTGGTTACCACATGAATATTGAATCTCAGAAGCAGATATGTCCAGGACTTCATCAACAGCCTTGCCATGATGATCGATAACGCGGCTATAATCCCGATATTGAAGCCCGAAATGGCGATGATATGGGTTGTTCCGGTTTTATTGAATTTTTCCATTACATCTTCTGGAATTTCTTTTTGATTTCCAAGAATCATGGCCTGAATGATTTCCCCGTCCGGCGAGATGGAATTGTCGCGAATGAGTTTTTTCAGTTTTTCTCTGAATGTCTCGATGTATGTTTTTATGAAATTCCCCTGATTTTCTCTTAAAACAACAATTCTGGAGGGATCATTAATAAATCCCCGAACGATGATACCTCTGTAGCGGAGATGTTTTACATAATCATAACCGCCGGGATTGTTGAAATTTCGTGGCGATTTCAGCCTGGTTCTGAACCGAACATACTCACCGTAGTTAAAAGACTGAAAGTTAGTAATGGAAAGCAGGACAAGGCCATGAACAGGAATGATGACGTCATCACGAATGATTTTCATGGTCGAAATCGTGATTTCGGTTTTATCGGGCGACACTGCGGGATTTTCAGAAATTACGCCTTCAACGACGATAGTTTCTCCAGCCGAATGATGACTGATATGACCCGGTTCCTGATCTGTGTGGACATAAAGATTTATATTGAAAATTCCTATAAAAAAAACTGATATCATCAAAAGCCCGATGGACAAAGTCCTCATGTTTTTTAAGCGAGCCGCAAGTAATAAAAGGAAAACAATAAATAGACAGATCGCTAATAAAAGATTGGGGATGTGAATATAATTGCCGGCGACAATACCTGTTATCATGGCAGCAAGAAATGGAACCAGTGGCATTCTCATCGAGTCAACTCATTAAGTACATTGTGAAAAGTAGATTGTAATGATATAACATACTAAAAAAAACGAACGCCACTTTTTTTTGTGCGGATTTCAGATGATCTAAATTGCCGACTGAGAAAAGGGGCATAACTAAGAACCGGGAATCACCGGTCTTTTAACGGGAATCATCACAGTAACTACAATGAATGATCCAATATTGCAGGATAAAATAAATATTACGGCAAGACTCCGGTGGTTGATGCTTTCGAGAGTTGCCATTGCTACCTTTCTGCTTGGAATTACCGTCTTTATCAATATCAGAAAGACGGAACAGCTCCCGGAGACGTCCTTCACAGCCCTTTATTTTCTCATACTCCTGACATATCTGCTGTCCATTATTTATGTTTTTCTCCCTAAGTTCATCCGGAATCTTAGGGTTCATATCTATATCCAGACGTTATGCGATGTGCTATTAATTACCGGACTTGTCTTCGTCACCGGCGGCATCAGGAGCATCTACTCCGTATTTTATCCGCTGGTCATCATTTATTCGGTATTGTTTCTCGCAAGGGGCGGCGGATTGGTCATCGCCTCTGCCTGCAGCATCCTCTACGGTTTGTTGCTGGATCTTGAATATTATCGAATCATTCATCCTTTAAATGATATGGCTATTGATGGCTACCCGTTCAGCGCGGGATATGTCTTTACGAGGATATTCATTCATATTCTGTCTTTTTATATTATTGCCTTTCTCGCCAGTTTTGTCGTGGAAAAAGAAAAAATGGCAAGAGCGCTTCTTGAGGAAAAGGAAACAGCCTTTGACCAGCTGGATTTGCTGCACAGAAGTATCATAGAGTCAGTTGACACAGGAATTATGACGGTCAACCTGCAGGGAAAGATTAAATCTTTCAACAGAGGCGCAGAGGAGATTACGGGATTTTCGTTTGGCGAGATTGAGAACAGATTCATTGACGAAATATTTCCGGAGTATTTTGACATCATTGGGAAGAGCGAAAAAGAAAGTTATAAAAAGTCATTTAAAAACAGATTTGATATGTTCATCCCCGGCAAGGAAAATAAAAATCTGATACTCGGATGTTCCGTTTCCACACTCAAGGATAAGAAGGGCAGGAGGATAGGAGACATTCTCATTTTTCAGGACCTCACGACCATAAAGGAAATGGAAAATGCTCTTGAAAAAAGCAGAAGGCTTGCTTTCACCGGCGAAATGGCTGCCGGTCTTGCTCATGAAATGAGAAATCCTCTCGCATCCATCAGCGGATCCATTCAGGTGCTGAAAAAAGACCTCAGACTGAATACTGCAGACGAAAAGCTTATGCAGATCATCATGAGAGGAAAGGATCAACTTGAGAACTTTATCAAGGACTTTCTATTACTGGCGAGACCAACAGCCGGAAACAATGAATCCATATTCATCAGGGAAATCATTGAAGATGTCCTTGAATCCATTCAGTATGTACCTGACTGGAACGAACATATCAGAATGTCGCTCTCTCTTTCAGACAACCTGATCCTTTATGCAAACAAGACTGAAATGAGGGAGGTCGTCTGGAATCTCGTATTGAATGCAATTCAGGCAATGCCGGAGGGAGGCGTTTTAGCCGTTCAAACGAATTTAATACGTGATAACGACAACAAAGAATTAATTGAGATCCATGTCGGAGATACGGGAGTCGGAATAGAAAAAAAATACATCGAAAAGATTTTTGAACCATTCTTTACAACCAAGGAGAGAGGGACAGGCCTGGGACTTGCAATTGTAAACAGGATCGTGGAAAGTTATGCGGGACGAATACGGGTTAAAAGTATCCCGGAAAAAGGAACTGACTTTATTGTAACGCTACCTGTAAAAAATAACAGACGTTAACGAAAAATGTCATAAAACCTCCTGGAAGGGAAATCACGATGGCAAAGATTCTTGTAGTGGATGATGACCAGGGTATAAGAGAATTTCTTGAAATCATGCTGAGCAGGGAAGGATACAATGTGACCTGTGCGGATGACGCCATAAAGGCATTGCATCGTTGTAAAAAAGATCATTATGATCTCATCCTCACCGATTTAAAGATGCCGAAGGTCGATGGCATTGATTTTCTGAAATCAGTTAAGGATATCTGCCCGGAAACAATGGTGATTCTGATGACTGCCTATGCCTCGCCGGAGACAGCTGTTTCCGCCATGAAGGAAGGGGCATATGATTACATCGAAAAAGATTTCAATATAGAAACACTTAAAAAAATCATCTGCATGGCCCTCGATAAAAAAGGAATTAAAAGCATTGATGCGCAGTTTATCAGGGAAGTGGAGGATGCCGTTTCCTTCGGCGATATGATCGGAAAAAGCAAGGGCATCCTGAAGGTGTATTCCATCATCAAAAAAGTGGCGGAAACACCGGCCAATGTTTTGATTCTCGGCGAGAGCGGCACCGGGAAGGAACTTGTGGCCAAGGCAATTCATGAAAACAGTCCGAGAAAGATCAGGCCCTTTATTGTCATTAATTGCGGAGGCATAACGGATAATCTACTTGAAAGCGAGTGCTTCGGGCATATGAAAGGTTCCTTTACAGGCGCCCATATGGATAAACCCGGTCTTTTCGAAATTGCCAATGGTGGGACCATTTTTCTGGACGAAATTGCAGAATTACCTCCAATTTTACAGGTAAAAATTCTTAGGGTTGTTCAGGAAAAAACCTTCAGAAGGGTGGGGGGAACAAAAGATATCAGCGTTGATGTGAGGCTCATCTCGGCCACAAATCAGAATCTTGACGATAAGATCAAGAACGGCACATTCAGGGAAGACCTCTTCTACCGTCTTAATGTGGTTCCTATTCCAATCCCGCCGTTAAGGCATAGAAAAGAGGACATCCCCATCCTGGCAAAACACTTCGTGGAAAAATATTCGAAGTCATTCGGCAAGGAGATTAAAACCATATCCACCTATGCCATGGAGCTTCTAATGGAATATCCGTTTCCCGGAAATGTCAGAGAGCTCGAAAATATCATCGAACGCAGTGTCGCCCTTGAAACGTCGAATATTGTTCTACCGGAAAATCTTGTTATCAATACGGGAATTCAGGATCCGAATTTCGCTCAGGAGAGCGACATACCGGATGCCGGCATCAATCTTAACGAAGAAGTGGTGAAGTTTGAAAGACATCTGATTGAAATAGCCCTCAGAAAAGCGAGGGGATCAAAGACGAAGGCTGCTGAATTGCTTCACGTCAGTTCCGACTCATTGCGATACCGTATTGAAAAACTGGGCATTAGCTGAATAAAATTTGAATTTTCTCTTGACATTCAAACTGTTCGGTTCTATACAGTAACCCGCAAGGAGCACTTATATGATTTGCAACAAGGCAGACACTTTTTTTTATTTTTTTAGCGAGGTCTGCCTGCTGCGCTCATGACCTGCAATCATGAATCAAGCCGTGGGCAGACCGCTGAGCTGTCCACGGTTTTTTATGTAATGGCCGTGGATTTTTCCAGGGCCATTTTTTTATTCATTTGAAGGAGGGTACAATGAGAAAGATATTTCGGAAACTTACTTTAGTGATTGTTGCTGTTATTCTTGTCACAGGATCATACCTGACAGCAGAAGCCAAAAACATCAAGGTTGGGGCCGCCATTAACCTGACGGGACCAGCCTCCACATGGGGTCAGTTCCATGCCAAAGGCCAGCAGGATTATTTCCGTTATGTGAATGAAGTCAAGGGCGGTGTCGGCGGCCAGAAGATAGAAATGATTCTTGTCGATACAGCTTACAAGGTCCCTGAGGCTGTTGCCGCGGTTAGAAAATTCGCTATTCAGGATAAAGTGGACATGATCGCGACCTGGGGCGCCGGAGAAGGTCTTGCCGCTAAGCCCATCATTCAGCAATACCGCATTCCGACGATCAATTATTCTACGAGTTGGGAACTTCTTGAACCGCCCATCCATTATATGTACCTTCCTTTCGGCAGCTACAAGATGGACAGCTATGCAATTCTGGAATACATACGCACTATTCATAAAGGAAAGGAACCGCCGAAAGTAGGCCTCCTGACTTACAACAACGCGTACGGCCGGTCGATTCATCAGCCTTGCCGGGAATATGCAAGCAAGCATAAGATCAACATTGTAGCCATTGAGGAATTTCCACCTAAAACACTGGATTTGACAACGGAGTTGCTCCGATTACAGAAGCGTGGAGCCGAATACATTTTCATGCAGATGCTTCCCGCCACAATCATAACGACTTTCAAGAGCGCCGATCGTATCAACTATCAGCCCGCATTCTTTGGCACATGGACATCAACAGATCCGGATTTCTTTAAGTTGGGCAAAGGCCTGATCAAAGATCGTCTTCGTATACAGTTTCCCGGAGGTCTCCCTTCGGACAGATCATCAGGCATGAAATTGATGAAGGAATTATGGAAGCGCTACGGAACGGTAAGTAAGTTTGATGCATCATACTGGGAAGGCGTGGTCGTGGCCATGATCATGGAGAAGGCATTTATAAAGTCGCAAAAAGTCTATAAACAAATTAACCGGGATACAATCAACAAGACCCTGGAATCATTCCGAAACGAAGATTTTGGCGGCCTTGTTCCGAATATTACGTACACAACGATCGATCACGGGGCCTCCTTCAAGGCAAGAATTGTGAAAGTTGGGGAGGATGGCTCCTTTACTCCCCTGACAAACTTTTACATTCCTGGAAAAGAAAAAATAAAGTTGATCAGGTAAATGGTTAAACGTTCATGAAGGCATTCAGGGGACAGCCAACAATATTTTCCTCTAAAATCCGATCAGAAAAGCAGGCTGAGTTGGAAGTGAGAAATCTTTCCTTGAGCTTCGGCGGTATTATGGCCCTCAATAATGTCAGCCTGATAGTGCATACGGGCGAGCTTGTGGCTGTTATCGGACCCAATGGCGCGGGGAAAACGAGTCTGTTGAATTGTATTACCGGCTTCTACAGACCCCAGAAAGGTAACATACTTTTTAACGGACGGGATATCACGAATTTGCCAACCCATCATCTCATCCACGTCGGAATTGGCAGAACTTTTCAAAATATCGAATTGTTTCCAGGTATGTCTGTTTTATCCAACATGCTTCTGGCCCGCCATAACCACTGTCATTATAGTTTCGGTTCGGCCTGTTTATTTTCTTCGTCTGTCCGGAATGAAGAAGTTCGCCATCGGCGCGTTCTGGAGGAGCTTATTGACTTTCTGGAAATGCAGGCTATTCGCAAGAAAAATGTAGGATCCCTGCCATACGGTCTGATGAAAAGGGTCGAGCTCGGTCGGGCTCTTGCACTTGAACCAGCCCTGCTCGTTCTCGATGAACCCTTTGCGGGAATGAACCTTGAAGAGAAGGAGGATATGGTCCGCTTTCTGACCGAATTGAACAAATCCTGGGGACAGACCATGATTCTTGTGGAGCATGACATGTCCATTATCATGAGTATATCTGAGCGGATCACTGTCCTGAATTTCGGCGAAAAGCTGGCGGAAGGAACGCCAGATGAGATTCGCAACCATTCGGAAGTGATTAAAGCATATTTGGGTGAAAACTTAGCGGTTTAAAAAAAGCGGGTAACCTCCGATGCTCTCATCGTTATCGCAGTGCACATTGCCGCAGATTCTGGCGAAACAGGCTGAACAGTTAGGACCGGAAAAAACAGCCATCCGGGAAAAGGCATTGGGTGTCTGGCAGACCTATACCTGGCAGGATTACTTCACCTATGTGAAAAGAACCGCTTTGGGCTTCAGCGCCCTCGGCTTCAAGAGAGGCGAGCATATTGCCATCATCACGAACAATCTTCCGGAGTGGCTGTTCAGTGAACTTGGAGGTCTGTCCATTGGCGGTATCACGCTGAATTTGTTTACTTCATCTGTCACGGAAGAGCTGTGCTTCGCATTGAATCGCATACGGGCGGCATATGTTGTGGTTCAGGACCAGGAGCAGGTTGACAAACTCATAGAAGGTCGTGAAAAACTTGACCATGTCCGACGCGTTATTTACATAGATCCAACTGGGATGACATCATATCAGAACGATCCCTGGTTGCTCAGTTTCTCGAGACTATTGGAATTGGGTAACGCCTTGAACCAGGAAAAACCGTCATTTTTTACTGACGAACTGCGAAAGGGGAAACGGGATAACGTCGCCGTCATGATACAAACATCCGGAACAACGGGGGTGTCCAAACTTGCGATGCTTTCACATCGCAACATAACGGAAATGGCAAGGAACTGGATTGAAGCTATTCCGATCAATCGTGAGGAAAACTGGATGTCCATATCGCCACCGGCCTGGATCGTAGATCAAATGTGGGGAGTCGGTGTCGCACTTCTTTCCGGTACGACCATGAATTTTCCTGAAACTCCGGAAACTGCTCAAGAAGACTTTCGTGAAATCGGACCATCCATCATCATCACATCATCCAGGTTCTGGGAGGATATGGCGTCTTTTATAATGGTAAAGATGGCGGATTCGGGCTGGATCAAACGGAACCTGTTTCATCTTGCCGTTGATGTTGGTAAGAAAACAGTTGAATATAAAATCCGCAAAGAAGCAATTCCTTTAGTCTTCAAATGCCTGCACTGGCTCGCCTCTGTTTTGATCTATCGTCCCCTGCTCGACAGAATCGGTTGCTCAGGTTTTACAAGCGCCTTCACAGGAGGACATCCCATCAGTCCCGATGTCATTCTTTTTTTCCGTGTGATCGGACTAAATCTGAAGCAATGTTATGGTCTGACTGAAGCCGGCGGCATATTCCAGATACAGCCCGATGATGAAATCAAGCCGGAGACGGTTGGAAAACCTCTGCCAAGAACTTTTGTAAAAATTGCTGATGATCAGGAAGTTCTTGTCCGTAGCGATGCTAACTTTGTTGGATACCATCATGATTTCAGAACAACGGAAGAGGCATTCAACGATGGATGGCTAAAAACGGGCGATGCAGGTTACATTGACAAGGATGGCCATCTTGTGATCATTGGTCGAAAAACTGATATCATTAAAAACAAGGACGGTGAAGCCTTTTCACCGGATTTCATTGAGACTCGCCTGAAATTCAGCCCGTACATTAAGGAAGCTGTCATGTTTGGAGAAGGGCGTCCCTTCATTACGGCCCTGATTAATATTGATATGGGCAATGCGGGAAATTGGGCTGAAGAGAGAATGATTCCTTATACAACATACACAGACCTGTCACAGCAGTCTGCCGTTGAGGAACTGATATTAACGGAAGTCAGGCGGGTCAACGATCAGCTCCCTGATATTATGAAAATTCGAAAATTTATTCTGCTTTATAAACTGTTAGATGCCGATGACGAGGAGTTGACGAGAACAGGAAAGGTACGCAGAAGATTCATCTATGGTCTTTATATCAAACTCATTGAAGCGATGTATGGCGATCTGAAAGAGGTTCATGTCAGAGGCAAGGTGCATTACCGGGACGGACAGATCGGCGAAATCGAAACAAACATAAAAATATTAAATGTCCTGTAAGGAACAATTTATGAGTTTTTTTCTACAGTTACTTATTAACGGAATCAGTGTCGGTTTCTTATACGGTCTGTCCGCCATGGGATTTGTGATGATTTTCAAATCTTCAAGTGTTCTCAATTTTGCCCATGGCGAGTTGCTGGCGATAGGAGCTTTCTTTTTTCTGGCCCTGGTTACCTGGGCCCAATTACCCATTTCCATAGCCTTTCTGTTGACGCTTTTTGGGTGTTTCGCCCTGGGATTTCTGATTGAACGCTTTTTTCTGCGGCCACTGATCGGCGAACCATTGATTTTCGTCATCATGCTCACTGTCGGCCTGGCTTCAATGCTTAAGGGGCTGATGCTCCTCATATGGGGCGGAAATCTGCAAACCTACCCTGATTTTCTTCCGGAAGGTTTAAGCATTTCGTGGGATATTATCCATGTACCCCCTGTATACATGGCCGCACTAATCATCGGTCTTGCCTTTCTTGTTCTATTTGGACTGTTCTTCAAGTATTCATCACAGGGAATCTTCATGAGATCCGTCGCCGACAATCAGAAAGCTGCCCTGTCACTGGGAGTTCATGTGCAGAGGGTTTTTGCCCTGTCATGGGCCATTGCCGCGCTCGTAGCAGGAATGAGCGGAATTGTTTTAGGGATCATTAACGGAATAAATGTACACGACCTTAGTTCCATCGGTCTTAAGGTTTTTCCCGTCGTTATCCTGGGAGGGCTTGACAGTATTGGTGGAGCAATTATTGGCGGCATCATCATCGGGCTTCTTGAAACATTCACAGGCGGATACCTGTCTCCTTCTCTTCGGGATGTCGTGCCATATATCGTTCTTGTCTTTATTCTCCTTGTGAAACCCTATGGCCTATTCGGCCTGAAGGAAATTGAAAGGGTCTAATGATGAGAAAATTTCACTTTCACCCCTGCGGGAATTACAAAGAAAGTTATGAACAGGAAACAACCATTTTCGAAACGGACTTCGGTCGGTTATGGGTATGGATAGGTTTAGCTTTTCTTTTTTTTCTCGTTCCTTTTATCACGAGTCCCTACCTGCTATATATACTTAATACGATTGGTATTGCAGCTATTGCAGCGGTCGGTCTGAACATCCTTATCGGTTATACGGGTCAAATATCTCTGGGCCATGGCGCATTTATTGGCGTCGGAGCTTATTCCGCCGCAATTCTTGCAACAACCTGTGATCTGCCTTTTCTTTTGGTTCTGCCGGCAGCGGGTATCATTACAGCCTTGGTCGGCATGATTTTCGGTATCCCCTCCGGTCGCCTGAAGGGCCTCTACCTTACCATTGCTACTCTGGCCGGCCAGTTCATCATTGAATATGTTCTCATTCACTGGGAAAGTCTTACAAAAGGAACGATGGGGATCACGCTCCCCACCGCCACGCTGTTCGGAATCGCATTGGATAACGATCGAAGCTTTTTTCTGACAATTTTTTCCTTTCTTATCATGATGATCTGGTTCGCGGTTAATTTATGCAGGACAAAATACGGCAGGGCATTTATTGCCATTCGCGACAATGACCGCGCCGCTGAAGGTATGGGAATTCCAATATTCAAGTACAAGCTTCTTTCCTTCGGCATCAGCTCTTTCTACGCAGGTTTTGCTGGTGCTCTCTGGGCCTATTACAGCGTGAGCATCACAACAGAACCATTCAACCTTGGCCTTTCCGTTGAATTTATTGCCATGGTCATTATCGGCGGCTTAGGAAGTATTTCCGGTTCACTATATGGCGCTGCATTCATCACGATTCTAAACGAGTTGTTACGATGGCTTACGGACATTCTTATGAACATGGGTATCCTTACGGATTTCGTCATGAATGTGGCGCCACTGAGAGAATTTGTTTTCGGACTGGTCATCGTGTTGTTCATTTTGCTTGAGCCCAGGGGTCTCGCAGAGGTATGGCGGATCATACGTTCAAACTTCAGGCTCTGGCCATTTTCTTACTGAGGATGTTACATGTCGACTGAAGAAATCATACTCCAGCTCAATAATATTTCCGTCGTATATTCAGATGTGATTCAAGTGCTGAAGGGCGTTTCTCTTTCTGTCAACAAGAACTGTATCGTATCGCTTTTGGGAAGCAATGGCGCGGGTAAAACAACCACACTGAGGGCAGTTTCAGGCCTTCTCAAGCCTGAGAACGGAAAAGTAACGGATGGAACCATCATTTATCGAAAAGATCAGATTCAGAATCAGAGCCCGGAGATCATTACACGCCGGGGAATCATCCAGGTTCTTGAGGGGCGTCAACCTTTTAAATATCTGACGATCGAAGAAAATCTCAAAGTCGGAACGGCAACTCGATGGGGAAAACCCTACAGGAAAGATCTCGAGTTGGTGTATGATTACTTCCCCGCCTTGGTAGACAGGAAAAAGACACTTGCGGGCTACTGCAGTGGTGGTGAATTACAGATGCTTGTCATGGGCCGTGCCCTGATGGCTCATCCCGAACTTTTACTCCTTGATGAACCCTCTCTGGGACTGGCTCCGATGATTGTCAAAGACATTTTCCAGATTATTAAAAGAATTAACAGGGAACAGGGAACAACGATCATTCTGGTCGAACAGAATGCTCAGATGGCTCTCCAAATATCTGATTACGGTTACGTGATGGAAAATGGTAAAATTGTCATGGAAGGCGCGGCACAAAATCTTGTCGAGAATCCCGACATTAAGGAGTTTTATCTGGGCATGGGGGCATCCGGTATTGTCAGGTCATATAAAGACGTCAAGGCATACCGGCGCCGTAAAAGATGGCTCTGATTCAGTTTAAAACATTGATTGATCCGTGTTGAGGAAATAAACATGACAAAATTTTACGACGATAAAGAGCACCTGTCACCCAAAGAACGACAACGCCTCATCAACAGACATCTCTCGCAAATGGTTAATATGGCTTACCAAAAATCAAGCCGCATAAAAAAAATATTCGATGACTTGAAATTGGATGATACGAGCATAAGAACCATAAACGATTTAGATAAGTTTCCCATCATATCCAGGGCAAAATTGATTGAACTGGAATCGGCTGAACCTCCTTTCGGGGGATTTCATAATGCCGATGTAGAAATTGATCGAATATTTACTTCCCCGGGGCCTGTTTACGAACCTCATCTTCCTGAAGATGATCCCTTGTGGGCAAGGGCCTATTTTGCAGCCGGCATCAGAAAAGGGGATGTAGTTCTTAATGCTTTTTCGTATCATATGGTCGCCGCCGGCCTGACGTTTCACGGGGGGTTGAGGCGCGTTGGAGCCACGGTTGTTCCCTCCGGAACGTCAAGCTCCCAGATTCAGGTTCAGCTGATGCGTGATCTGGGTGTGACCGCGTACACAGGAACCCCGAGTTTTCTTTTGACCATCATAAAAAAAGCCGAGGAAATGGGTTATGACTTTAACAAAGACTTCAGACTCAGGCGCGCCTGTTTTGCCGCCGAACCCCTCGATCCTTCTTTAAGGCAGATATTTGAACAAAAATACGCCATTGATGCCTATCAGATGTACGGTGCAACCGAAGTAGGCGATGTAGCATTCGAATGTCGGGAAAAGAACGGCTGGCATATCTGCGAAGAGGTTTTGGTTGAAATTGTTGATCCGGCTACAGGAAAAAGCGTACCGCCGGGCGTATATGGAGAAGTCGTTGTAACCAGATTTAATAATATCTTCTTTTTATTTCGCTTCGGAACCGGGGACCTTTCGAGAATGATAGAAGCCCCTTGTCCATGTGGAAGAACCTCGTATCGACTGGACGGCGTTGCAGGACGGCTGGGGGATGCCGTAAAGGTCAGAGGCCTTTTTATCACACCGAACCAGCTAAAAAAAATACGGGAAAAATTTCAGAACATCAAACTTCGGGCTATCATCAGCCGTATCTCTCATGAAGACATATTAACCCTGGAGGTACAACCGACCCATACATCCAAAGATCCTTCTTTACTTAAGACGGAACTGGAAAATTATTTCAGAGATATCTGTACGGTAAAAGTTGATCGTCTGCTGTTTTTGGCGCCTGGTACACTCAGGGAAGATGAAGAACTGATTGTTGATCAGAGAAAATGGACATGATGTTCCCGGCATCAACAACCCTAATTGACGGGCACGGACATGTCCTTCAATTTGAGCTGAATATCGGAGATGCCGTTCCAGTAACTTATCTGCGGAGTAAATGCTATGTCCATAGCTTCGCATGCAAGAGAGCTGATAAAATGACCCTTACTGAACCAGATGGAGCTGTGTGATACACCGTTTCCGGAAACCCGCATCCGCAGATGATTATTGCCCACAACTGACTGTGAAGAAATACGAATATTCCTCACGCAGAGAACGGGTTCAGGATTTTTGCTTCCAAAGGGTGCGAGCATGCCGATCTGAGACATAAGTTCATGATTGATGTCATGGAGATCGCACTGTGCGTCAATGAAGGTTTGTGAAATAAAATCAGATATATCCATGTCTTTTCTGATAACCTGTTCCAAAAGAGCCTTGAATTCTTTAATATCTTCTTCCCTGATGGAAATTCCTGCAGCGTACCGATGTCCACCATAAGACAGAAGTAAAGAATCACATTTTTTTAGACCCTGGTAGATGTCAAAATCTGCAACACTTCTTCCAGAACCTTTCCCAATTCCATTTTTCAGGCTGATCAAAATTGCGGGCCGATAATATCGATCCACAAGTCTTGAAGCCACAATGCCTATAACGCCGGGATGCCACTTATCGGATGCAAAAACAAGGGATCCGAATTCTTCAAAATTAATGCTACTTTCTATCACTTCAAGGATTTCATTGAGGATGGCTTTTTCCATGAATTGTCTTTTTCGGTTGTAGACTTCCAAACGGTTCGCAATATCCCTTGCTTCATTTATATCGTCTGTCAAGAGAAGTTGCACTGCCTCGCTTGCCGAAGCCAGCCTTCCCGCAGCATTGATTCTTGGAATCAGGCAAAAGGATGCCCTTCCGGAATCGATGACCTGATTTTCAATGCCGCAAACCTCCTTCAAGGCTTTCAGTCCAACCCTCCTGTCTTCCGTAATCAGATCGAGTCCTATTTTCGCAAAGATTCTGTTTTCATCGACTAAAGGAGATATATCTCCTATGGTTCCGAGGGCTACGAGGTCAAGATATTCCTTCAAATTCGGGTATTGCCTTTTAGCCCAGAAACCATCTTTACGAAGGGCGCCTCTCAGGGCAATAAGAAAATTAAAAACAATGCCTACAGCAGCCAGATTTTTGAAGGGAAATCTGCATTCTTTGCGATTCTGGTCGATCACCGCAACAGCATCAGGTATGGTGTTGGGAACTTCATGATGGTCAAGAACAATGGTATCTATTCCAATTGATCGGGCATAGGATATCTGTTCATGGTCTGAGACTCCGCAATCAACGGTTATGATCAGTCCCACACCATCGGCCCTCAGTTTATCAATGGCATTTTTATTGAGACCATAACCTTCTTGAATTCTGTCGGGAATATAATACAGAACGTGATGTCCTATATCCTTGAGGAATTTCAGTAAAATGACCACGGATGTAATACCATCGACGTCATAATCTCCGTAGATGCCCACTTTCTCATGAGCATGAATGGCCTTTATCAGCCTCTGAACTCCTTTTTGCATGTCTTTCATCAAAAAAGGGTTATGCAGGTCGTTTAGAGATGGAGACAGATATTTCTGTGCGTGTTCCTGGGTTAAAATCTGACGGCTCGTCAGAATCCTCGATAAAATCGGAGTAATCCCGAGTTCTTTGACAAACATACTCTGAATGTCTTGATTGTCCTCAGACAATTTCCACAGAGTTGTAGGCAAGCTTGAAATTTTCATAAGATACAACCGTGACTTTATAACGTCCTTGAATCCGGTTTTTTTATTATTGTTATAATAGCCATACCATTCCCCATGTCAAGAAGAGAATGTATCTCGGGCAAGATTGTGCTCGTGTCCTTGAAATAAATGTTATGACCACCTTTATTTATCAGACGGATATGAGGTAATGTGGGAACGCGGGTATTATGGAAGGAATGTTCATTATGGGGTAAATACGGGATGGAATGACGTCCATCCCATAGAACCATGCACGGGCATTTACAAAGCTTTCTTTATAAAACCGGAGCGAAGACATCTTGTACAAACCTTCATACGTTTCACGGATCCTGTTTTATCATCTTTGCATCGCAGTTTCTGAAGGTTCGGATACCAGACTTTTTTTGTCTTGTTGTTCGCATGGCTCACGTTATGGCCTACAACAGGTTTTTTGCCACATACCTCGCAGACTCTCGACATATTCAAATCTCCTTCGATTATTTAATTGTGGGCTGTTTCCTAAAACAAAATACAATATTTTACAAGCTATTTTTTAGTTTCTCATATCCGGTGGCTGTCCCGTCGTTTCCAGAACCCTCATCCATACGTTCCCCTCAGGATCGACTTTCGCTCCTGAACCAACCATTTTAAGGGGCAGATGTACATATTCGTCTTTCATTAGTCCGACCAGCATGCCCGTTTTCCCGGACATTCCAGCATGGACCGCATACTGTCCGAGAGCGCCGCAATAAATCCGATCACTGGCGTTGGCGGGAACGCTGCGAATAGTATAGCTTGGATCAATATACTTGAGATTAATATCCAGCCCTATCGACTTGAAGAAGGCTTCAATATGCATTCTGAGGAAAAGACCGATGTCGAGAAGTCGCAGGTTTCCTGAAGCATCCGTCTCGATAGGCTGTTCGTCCCGACGAATTAATTCCTGACCCGCACCCTCGGCAACCAGAATAACGCAATGTCCGCTGGATTTCAGGCGCTTTTCCAATGCTTTCAGAAAACCATTTTCTCCATCCAGATCAAACGGCACTTCGGGAATCAGTACAAAGTTGACATCTCCCTCTGCCAGAGCGGCTCCGACGGCAATATGACCTGACTGTCTCCCCATGATTTTTACCAATCCGATGCCCAACGGAGCCCCCTTCGCCTCAACATGGGCACACTCGATTGCCGTAACAGCTTCAGAAATTGCAGTGTCATACCCGAATGTCTTCTGTATCAGATTGAGATCATTGTCTATCGTTTTCGGTATCCCGATAACAGCAATGTTGAGGTTTCTTCTTTTAATCTCTTCTGTGATCTGTTCAGCCGCCCTCATGGTCCCGTCACCGCCGACACAGAAAAAAATATCCACATTCATTCGTTTTAAGGCATTAACCATTTCGTCAACATCCTGCTTTCCCCTGGATGAAGATAGAATACTGCCTCCGAATGTGTGAATATCCTTAACCACGTCCGGTGTGAGCTCAAGAAAATGATGTCCATACTTGTGAATCAAGCCTTGATACCCGTATTTAATTCCGATAATGTTCTTCACACCATAGCGGTAGTAGAGCGTCATCACAATGGATCTGATGACATCGTTTATACCAGGGCACAGACCACCGCAAGTAGCGATGGCGGCCTTCGTTTGTGCCGGATCGAAGAAAATCCTGTCACGTGGTCCCGCCACTTCTATAGACAGAGGCAGGCCATCCTCCGTCTTTAGATCGGCATAGTTTTCGAGGCAATTATTAAATAAAATTCGCTTTTTTTCAGATGTATAATAACTGACGACAACGGGAGAGGGAATCGTTCCTTCCCCAAGACTTTCAATATTAAAATTATACTGTTTTTGAGTCATAGCCTTATTTCTCCTATCTAATTGTTGAAAGAGCGGCATTTCTACCGGAAATGATTTCACCCTCAAAGCCAAGACCTGACATTAACGTCCCTCCCGTAAGATAAACATTTTTCAAAGGAGTTCTGCCTGACAAGGCTTTGGCGTCAATAAACGGATTGGCCCTGATTCGAAACTTCTGATTTAGCGTTTCCTGATATTCCCTAAATAATTTGATGGACGCTTCTACATTCAGATAATCAAGATTTTCCTGTAAAAAAGGCAGCAAGGTTTCAAGAATTTCGATGATAGTTTTCGATTTTTTCTCAAGTTCATGGTCGCTTGACAACAGTGCCGATTCCTTCAAGAATAACGTTGCACTCAATGCTCTTTTTTTGGCTGGAGCCCGCACTGTATCGTTCGGCGCACTAATCTCCAGAAATACAATATTATCATCCATGAGAGGCTTGTTTTTGTCCGGAATAACAGCAACATAAGGAGCCATTTTCTCAGGGATTCCTTTATCCAGAACACCCATATAAAGCGTAAAAGGATAATAGCGCATGTCGATTCTTTTAAAGTGGCGTTCAAGGCGTCTGAACTTTTTTTGTCCAAGGAGAAGAGGTAGCTTATCCGAGTTTGTGCTCATAATAAGATTTTTTCCTCTAACTTCAGATATCAGCTCATCTTCATGGAAACTCACTTTGATTTCATTGCCCGGAATTATCCCGGCAATGTGGGCACTTTTTATCATCTCTCCACCGGAATCCACAAATATTTTTCTAAATGACTCCATCATCAAGCCCTTGCCGCCAGTGTAATAATACAACCCGCGGTGCGGTAGTGATAGAACAGACGAAAATATTGGGGGAAACAGTGTATCGCTGTCCGTAACAAGATTTGACAACAGATGAAGCTCTGTCTCAACAATCATTTTAAAAACAGGATTTTTGCGAACTCTTCGCAATCTCCTCGAAAACCGAAAACTCTCCTTCAACATTTCACACGCGTTGCTCATGTATGTAATGAAACGTTTCCGGTGCTTTGGAGCAATGTCCGGCTTTTCTTTTATCCATAAATCACTGATATGACCCATATTTAAAAGGGTTGAGTAGCAGCCTCCATCTTCCATTTCTTCACAAGAAAATTCTCTCTTCAAATCTTCTACAAATTCATTGATGTCATGATGCAGGTCTATTCTATGATCTGGTAGAATAATCTGAAGCGCAGGATTGACCAAACAAATATTCTTATCATTTGAAAGGGTTATCCCGTGTTTCGCAAGGAAACGTGGGAATGTCTGATCGGAGCCAAAGCCGGCAATGGGCATGGGATCGACGTTGAAAGTGTAGCCGGACTCCAAGTGAATATCCGATCTATCGCCATTAGATACGAGAACGGTCTTTCTTCCATAAAGAACCGATGTGATCGCCGCAACCAGCGAGCTGAAATCATTCCCGATGACAATCGTGTCGTACATGATCCATTTAAAGCCGTCGGTCCTTATTAAAATCCAATGAGAGATGGGTTATGCATGGATATCGCCGGAATTTTATCAATCCCCTCGATATAAACTTTCCGATCTTTTACTTCGATCCTTCCCTCGGCATAGAATTGTATGGCTTGAGGATATATTCTATGCTCTTCCCTAAGAATCCTTGCAGCAAGAGTATCCTCCGTGTCATCATCATAGGCAGGAACGATCGCTTGAATAATGATTGGGCCAGTATCCACTCCTTCGTCGGCAAAGTGAACGGTACAGCCTGAAAATTTAACACCGTATTCAGCCGCTCTCTTTTGAGCATGTATTCCTGGAAATGAGGGTAAAACGGCAGGATGAATGTTCATAATCTTCATGTGAAACGAGTTAAGGAAAACCGGGCTCAAAACCCTCATAAAGCCCGCCATCACGACGAGTTCTACGGAATATGATTTGAGTATGTCAACCATTGCACCATCAAACCCATCCTTGTTTTTATAATCCTTATTTTCCAGTACAACAATTGGAATCTGATGTTTTTTAGCCCTCTCTATGGCGTAGGCTTGAGGGTTGTTGCTGACAACGACCGTGATGACCGCATCAAGAAGCCCCTTTTCAATGTTGTCAATGATCGATTGAAGGTTTGATCCACTACCGGATACAAGAACCCCTATTTTTAATTTGTTTTTCATTTTTTCATACAAATGACACGGCCGGTTGTTCCTTGTCTCTTTTTTCAATAAATCCGATGTCAAAAGAGCGTTCGCCAAGTATTTTAAGACGTTCTACAATGTCGGCGGCCTCTTTTTCCGGAACGACGAGCATCATCCCGATGCCCATATTAAAAACCCTGAACATCTCATTATGATCTATATGACCCATATTTTGCAT
Organism: uncultured Syntrophaceae bacterium; assembly: GCA_964541605.1. GTDB lineage: Bacteria > Desulfobacterota > Syntrophia > Syntrophales > UBA2185 > CAZIQY01. Next base: position 35,191 of record CAZIQY010000022.1, read on the forward strand.
GATGTTAAAAATATGAGGTATATTCCAGCTCTCTTTTAAAATTACGGCTCGACAGGGATCCGGGATAATTCTTGGAATATTATCGTAAAATCCACCTCCCGTGATATGCACGATACCTTTTACGGTAAAGTTCTTCAAAAGGTTCAAGATGGATTTCACATATATTTTCGTCGGCTTGAGTAGTTCAACCCCTATGGAGTGATCGAGGTCTTCGAGATGTTCATCTACCTTGAGTTTTCCTTCCTCAAAAAGTACTTTTCTGGCAAGGGAAAAACCGTTGCTATGGATGCCGCTTGATGCAATACCGATAATTCTGTCTCCCACCCGGATTTCCGAACCATCAATGAGTCTGTCGGCTTCTACAACACCGACACAAAAACCTGCCAGATCATAGTCGCCGTTATTATAAAGCCCGGGCATTTCTGCTGTTTCTCCACCGATAAGGGCACAGCCCGCATCCTGACAACCTTTAACGATGCCTGACACAATCTGCACTTCTCTTTTTACATCAAGCTTTCCGGTGGAAATATAATCAAGAAAAAATAAAGGTTCAGCACCTTGAACGACGACATCATTTGCACACATCGCTACGAGATCAATTCCGATGGTGTCATGCCTGTTCATCATCCGGGCAATTTTTAATTTTGTTCCGACACCATCTGTTGAAGAAACAAGAACGGGATCTTTAATTTTCCCTGTATCAAGATGAAAAAGTCCTCCAAAACCACCTAAACCACCCATGACTTCCTTGCGTGAGGTGGACTTTATAAGAGGTTTAATGTTTTCAACAAAAAGATTTGCTTTGTCTATATCGACGCCGGCATCTTTGTATGAAGAAATTTTATTCATATTTTCCCTTGTGATTTACAGTATTGGTTGAAACGCACCCTGTAAGACGGTGTCCTGGATCCCGCTCCCGAACGACACCGCAAAAACGTCTTCCCGATTGCAGAAATTTCTTCAGCTTTTGTTCCATGAATTGAGCGTTTTCAGTAACGTAATTCATTTGAAATGTCAAATCTTTCCTTGCGAAAGATCATAATATCTGATAACAGCGAAGCGTGCCTTGTATTTGAAATTATTAATTTATATCTCTTAGAGTAATACCCGGGACCGTACATGAATCCTCTCATGGAAATTATTGGAAGAATCGAAGCGCCACTATTGTTCTCTTCACGAGACTCATTTAAACACCTGCCACTCATCAAAGACCTTGAAGGTGTTATGAAGGGGTTCTTGTTTCAATTGCAAAATTTAATGACTGCCTCTAACGAATACTTTAACAAAGAATCAATGATCACGGAAATCATTGTAGAATTTAGAAAGGAAATGGACGGTTTTGATGCCTGCCTTCTTGAAAAAAAGAAAGAACGGATACTGAAGGCCATTATCCTTCTTGATAAAATGAAACAGGGCATGTCGCCCTTACCGCTGACCGTTCAAGAAACTGATAGCGATCCGGCATTTTTCGGGAAACTCTCTCTCCCTGTAGATGTCATCAAAGGGGTCGGTCCTAAAATCGCCGGTCTCCTGGTACGAAAAGGGATTAAGACGGTAGAAGACTTGCTCTATTTTATACCGAGACGATACGAGGACAGACGTGTCGTAAAAAAAATATCATCAGCCGTCATTGGTCAGAAGGAAACGGTCATTGGCAAGGTGATCCGTTCAGAAATGAAATTTTACGGAAAGAAAAGGATTTTTGAAGTCGCGATTGATGATGGCCATGAAATTCTGACCGCCAAGTGGTTCAGGGGAAATCAGGCATTTCTGCAAAAAACATTCACGAAAGGAAAGCATGTCATCATGACGGGCGAGGTCAGCGGCTACCTGTTTGGAAAGGACATGCTCCACCCGGATTTTGAGATTCTCGATAAGAATCAGGATCCAGCCGACATGCTTCATTTCGGAAGAATTGTACCCGTCTATTCTGAAACGGAAGGTCTGCATCAAAAGCACATTCGCAGAATCATGATGGAAGCAATTGAGGGATATTCAAAATTCATATTAAGCCCCCTGCCGGATGATATCTGCTTGCGTCGTCGGCTGGGAAATATCAATCATTCAATGAGAAGTATCCATTTCCCCGTCTTCGATGAAAATATCGAAGCCTTAAATGCCATGCAATCCATGGCACACAGAAGACTGATCTATGACGAATTTTTCTTCTTTGAACTTGGAATGGCTTTAAAAAGAAAAGGCAATGTTCTGGAAGCGGGCATAAGCTTTAAAACCGGAGGCGTTCTGCTTGACATGTTTTACAAAACGCTTCCCTTCTCGCTGACCGATGCGCAAAAGCGGGTCGTTAAGGAAATTGAAGGGGATATGAGAAGATCCTTTTCCATGAACAGACTTCTTCAGGGTGATGTGGGAAGCGGCAAGACCATTGTGGCAATGGCAGCCATGATTACAGCGTGTGAAAACGGATATCAGGCCGTCATGATGGCGCCGACCGAGATCCTGGCAGAACAGCATTATGCACGCGTTCGGGAATGGGCGAATCCTCTGGGGCTGAGAGTATCCGTCATGACCGGCAATCTGAAACAGTCCGAGAGAAAAAAATTATCCGAAAAGATCCTGTGCGGGGATTGTCATATCATCATCGGCACGCATGCATTGATTCAGGAAGGAGTCGCTTTCAAAAATCTTGGCCTTGCGGTCATAGATGAGCAGCATCGGTTTGGAGTGATTCAACGCGCTGCCCTGCGGAAAAAAGGCATAAATCCTGACGTGCTCGTCATGACGGCCACTCCTATTCCCAGGACCCTGGCGATGACAGTTTACGGTGATTTGGACACTTCCATTATCGATGAAATACCCCCGGGAAGGCAGCCGGTCCGGACAAAGGTATTTTACGAACAACAACGAAGCCGGGTGTATGAGATTGCACGCAGCGAATTGACAAAAGGGAACCAGGTCTTCATTGTCTATCCGCTGGTGGAAGAATCCGAAACTATGGATCTTAAAGATGCGACCCGTATGGCAGAACATCTTCAAATGGAGACTTTTTCCGACTACCGGGTTGGGCTTATTCACGGAAGGATGAAAGCAAAAGAAAAAGATGAGATCATGGCGGCTTTTTCGAAAAAGAAAGTAAATGTTCTTGTCTCCACTACGGTGATAGAGGTCGGGATAGACATCCCACAGGCATCCCTGATGATTATCGAACATGCGGAAAGATTTGGGCTTTCACAGTTGCATCAACTCAGAGGAAGGGTAGGGCGGGGTGAAATTCCCTCATATTGTATTCTAATGTCTCAGCGGGCAGGATCGGAGGATTCTAAAAAACGGCTTCGGGTTATGGAAAAAACAAATGACGGTTTCATCATCGCCGAAGAAGATCTTTCCATCCGTGGACCGGGCGAATTTATGGGAACAAGACAGTCCGGCCTTCCGGATTTCAGGATTGCCAATATCATCAGAGACACCGGGATACTTACTGAAGCAAGGTCAGACGCCTTCTCTCTCGTCGAAAAGGATCCTCGCCTGGAACGACCTGAACACCGATTGATGATAGAGGTTCTCCTGCGAAGATGGGGAGGGAGACTTGATCTGGTCAAAACCTGCTGATAGAAATCGCTTCCTGCTCAACTTCCCGGCAGGCCGGCAGCCTCACCATCTTAATATCTTAATAAGTGGAATATGGCAGGCGATTGTGCGATAAGTGGAAAGAAATATGACTGTTTTTCCATGTCTTATGTTACAATAATACGACAATAAGTGGAAAATCCGTCCACATATAAGGGGTGATATGGCGGACAATTTTCCATTTATTACACTGATAGGACGGACCACTCGCTGATGCTCGCTTGGCCTAAGGCCATCCGTCCTATCGTCGCTGTCGAGCATCTGCTCTCCCGGCCTTTCCGGCTTCGCTCGCGCTCCACCTATCAAGGCCGTTCGAGCAGACCCCGCCCTTCGGGGCGGCTGCGCTTCGCTTGGTTTTTGGCACGGATAATTGCATAAATGCAATTTCCGCTCCCAAAAACGGCAGGCTCGTTGGAATAAATGGGAACATAAGCATGACTATGACAGCCGCCTTCTGTGTCGAATCATACCCAGTACTTGTTGGTGATATTTTGCTTTCAGGGTTAGAAGTTTTGGGTAAAGAAGTTCATATCCCAACAATTGGCAATATTGATTCTGTATTTCCTGAGGGGTCAGGATTTTCGATCGTTGGACTCTGCCAGAAACTATGCATTGTTAATGATCGCATTGCTATTGGATGGGCTGGCAAGCGTTTTTCTGCGGCGACCGTACTCAAATATCTTATGGCCGAGTGTACAAAACGTGAGTTTACTTTAGAGGACATAAAATATTTCTGGGAGAATGATGTAGATGAATGGCATAAAGCCGATCTCAGCCTTGTTGGGTTTATTAAGTATGGAAACCTAATCAATTGGTTTGGTTTTAATTTTTTTCAGTTCCGCTCTCAACAGTTTGGCGATGTATACCTTTCCGGTACGGGAGTACAGGCAACACATGATTTTCTTGAAACGCTTGCTCAACAAGAATATCCATCGGGAATGAATGCACTTGAAAAGGCCACGGCCACAGCCCTATTTGTTTCATCCCACATGATTGGCAACGAGAGATATAACCCAAAGTTGTGGACGGAGTAAAATAGAAGGCGTATCCTATAGAT